>JBEIJM010000034.1:0-23855 GCA_040380205.1 Gemmatimonadaceae bacterium | reverse complement strand
GGCCCCCGCGGCGGCGCGGGCGCTGGCGCAGGGCGCCGCGGCGCCCCCCACGCAGAGCGTGGCCGGCGGCGTGGACATGCCCGAGAGCGACTACAAGCCGGTGCAGCGCCCGCCCAAGCCCAACGCCGTGCGCCTGCTGGATGACAAGCAGGTGGAGACGCTCGAGCGCACCCTGGCGTGCCCGTGCCCCTGCACGCTCGACATCTACACCTGCCGCACCACCGACTTCACCTGCTCAATCTCGCCGGCGGTGCACGGCGACATCATGCGCCTCGTCGACGGCGGCCACAATGCCGACGAGATCATGGCGGCGCTGCTCGACACCTACGGCGACTTCATCCTCATGTCGCCGCGCAAGCAGGGGTTCAACCTGCTGGCGTGGATCGCCCCGGCGGCGGCGGTGGTGGGTGGGGCCGCCGGCATTGGCATGCTGCTGCGCCGCTGGCGTCGCCCCGACGCCGCCGCGGCCACCGGGGCGGAGGCCGTCTCGGCCACCGCCGGGGCCACCCCCGAGGAGCTGGCGCGCCTCGAGGCGGCCCTGCGGGACGACCGCTGATGGTGGCCCTGGTCGCGCTCCCCGAAGGCGCCGTACCGCTCCTGGTGGGCACAGGGCTGGCCCTGGGTGCCCTCACGCTGGTGCTCGCCCCCCTCATCGAGGAGAGTGGGGCCTCCACGCCTCCGCCAGCGCCGCTGGAGCCCCCCGTGGGCACCCCCGACGCCGCCAGCGCCGTGGCGGCGCTGCGTGAAATCGAGTTCGATCGCGCCACCGGCAAGCTGTCGGATGCCGACTACGCCGACCTCAAGGCCCGCTACACCCGCGCCGCGCTCGATGAGCTGCGCGAGGCCGATGAGCGCGCCGCCGCGGTGGTCGCGGGGGCCGTGGCCTCCGCATCCCCCGCGCACGGCGCGGGGACGGACGCGCCGGAGGGCCTGGATCCGGTGGAGGCCGCCATCCGTCGCGCCCGCGCCAACCAGCGCGAGTGCGCGGTCTGCGGCCCCTGCGACCAGCCCGACGCCCTCTACTGCGCCAGCTGCGGGCGCTACCTGCCGGGGGCCTGCGCCGCGTGCGGCGCCGAGGTCACGCTGGTGGGGAGCCGCTTCTGCGGCGGCTGCGGTCACCAGCTGGCGGCGGCGTAAGTTCAGCGAATGTCGGCGGGCTCGCAGGCCGCCGAGCGCATCAGCGACGGGCGCCCTGTCTGGGCACCCGCCGCTTTACCGTGGCAGACAAGGCTACCGGGTCGGACCGCCGGGAGGGGTCCCGGGCGGATTCCCCGGGGGCGTTCCACCGACGGCCTGACCGGTCAGTTCCGAGGCCTTGATGACGCATTGGCCATGGACGCTCTTGAATGAATGCTTGGTATTGAGATTGTAGAGGTCAGGCCCCGGATCGGGCGCCCGGTAGGAATAGCAGATCTTGTTTCTGAGCAGAATCAGCTCGTAGCTGGGGAACTTGTCGTGGGTGCCGGCGAACTCGACGTGCACATCCCCATTGTCATGCCGGATGAAGTGCACTTCCAGGTTATAATCGATGGCGGGCGCCGGGTTCACCGGAATAGGGAATCCCAGCTGGGAGAACGGATGCTCGCCCCAAGCCACGATGGACGCTTTCGACACGTTGACGGCCACGTCACTGTGCGTGGAGGTGCCGGACTTCGTCGCTTTCGCGCTGACAATGGAGTTGCCGTCCAGGGCAAACCGTGCGGGCTCGAAATCGTAATCAGCCCATAGGCCTTTGGCCTTGTACGACAGGTCGGATTGGACTGAGAAGAAATCCCCACGGCGGAAGCGAAGGCTGCCGATTTCCTTGACCGTGATTTCCCCGACGCTGTATAGCCGCGACGTACCGTTCTCCGGGTTCTCGCCGGGACCATCACGATTGTCCGAGGCGAAGAAGCTGAGGGGGCCGAGGGGATAGGGAATGCCGACGCTATCGGGGAGGGTCGGCTCTCTCAGCCAGCCCAGCGAGGCGAATGGCTGCCCAGGGGGCGGAGTCCAGAAGACCACGGCGCCCTTGCTCTTGGGGATGTACGCCCCGAACTCGATCCGGATGATCGGCTGATTGACCGTCACCGGATCATCGCCGAGGCCGTTGGCCCGCCGCGACACCTCGGGGGCCGTGGATAGCGGCGGAGTGTCCGTGCAGGCGCCCAGCGCCAGCAGGGCGGCGAGGCCAAGGGTCGCAATCGCGGGGGGGCGGGTGACAAGCGGCATGCAGTCTCCGATAGGGGGGGTACCGTGCGCCACGGTAGTCGCGCCCGCCGCGCCGCCCCGGAACCCCGGTGGGCAGTGGCGAGCTCATCCTTTGGCCTGGGACTCCCCCCACGAGCAGGGACCGTGCCACCGATCACAGCATTCACTCCGTCACTAGGACCGGAGCTCCCCCAAATTCCGTTAAGGGAATGCCGATCAATGCCTTGTGGTTCGTACCGGCCAGAGTGGGTTCCGTCACATGGAATGAGCAGGACGGCCCAGCTGTTGCGCGGAGACCACAGGGGAACCGTGGTGGAGCGCGGCACGCACGCGCCGCCTGTCGCATCAACGCCACGGTGGCGCGACCCGCCACCCCTCGGCGGATCGCCGTCAGCCGTTCGGCGTGCCCGCTGAACGGGATAGCCCCACGGCGTCCACGCTGCGGCACCCCCGCCGCACCGGACACGCGCCGCATTTGGGCGCCCGCGCCGTGCACACCAGCGCCCCCAGCTCCATCAACGCCTGGTTGTGCGTCCACGTGCTGCGCCCCGTCCGCGGCAGCAGCTGCTCGGCGATCGCCCAGAGCACCTTGAGCCCGCGCCCCGACTTGGGCGCCACCTCCGGCGCAAACACCCGGTGCAGCACCCGCGCCACGTTGGTGTCCACCAGCGCGGCCCGTCGCTCGTAGGCGAACGACGCCACCGCCCCCGCCGTGTAGGCCCCCACCCCCGGCAAGGCGCGCAACGCCTCGGGGGTGTCCGGAATGGCGCCGTCCGCCGCCGTCACCTGCCGCGCCAGGGCGTGCAGGTTGCGCGCCCGCGCATAGTAGCCCAACCCCGCCCACGCCTCGCGCACCCGCTGCGGGCGCGCCGCCGCCAGCGTGGGCAGGTCGGGAAAGCGCACCAGGAAGCGCCGGTAGAACTCCAGCACCCGCGACACCTGCGTCTGCTGCAGCATCAGCTCCGACACCAGCACCCGGTACGGGTCGCGCGTGCGGCGCCAAGGGAGGTCGCGGGCATGGCGACGGTACCAGGCGTGCAGGCGCCGGCGGAAGCGCTGCCCCTCCTCCGGGGGCACCACCGGCAACGGGGCGGGGGGGCGCGGCATGGCCGAAGAAGCTAGCGGCGGCACCCCTCGCGGTCACCCCCGCTCCAGCGCCTCCAGCCGCCGCTGCGCCACCCGCAGCGGCACCACCGTGGCCAGCACGCACGCCACCAGCGCCGCCCCAAAGGGGAGCAGCATCTCCGTGGGCGCCACCCCCCAGCCGAAGTGCGACGACAGCACGAACCGCGCGGCCGGCCGCCCCGTGAGGAACGCCACCGTCCCGATCAGGGCGATGGCCGACAGCATGTACAGCAGCCCGCCGTACGACGTGGGAATCTGCGCCGCGTTCTCGGTGTCAAAGCGCGGGTAGGCCGCGCCAAACCCCAGCGCCAGCCCCGCCAGCGGGAACACCAGCCCCGTGATCGCCGCCAGCGACACCCAGTGCACGAACGGGCGCACCCCCAGCAGCAGGTTCGTCGCCCCCACCAGCACCAGCGCCAGCACCAGCAGCGGCACCACGCCCACCCAGAACTTGGCCCACACCAGCTCCCGCATCGGCAGGGGGCTCGACCGCAGCAGCCACAGCGCGCGCCCCTCGAGGCTCACCCCGGGGAACACGAACCGCGCCGCGATCGACGCCAGCACGAACCCCGCCAGCGCCAGGTTCAGGAAAGGAATCAGGTTGCGCAGCAGCGTCGTCATCCCGTCCCCGGACAGCGGCAGGTAGCGCACGTTGGCCACGTACACCACCAGCAGCACCCCCACCAGCACCAGCTGCGACCACTGCGTGCTGTCCCGCGCAAACACGCGCAGCTCCTTCAGCACCAGCTCGCGCCGCAAGGGCCCCAGCCACCCCAGCCAGCGGGCCCCCCAGGGGCGCTCCCCGGCGGCCTGCTGCGCCCGGTGCCCCCCCTCCTGGGCCAGGCTGAAGGCGCGCGCCCACCCGCGCCCGTGCAGCCACTGTCCCAGCGCCGCCAGCCCCAGCGCCGCCCCCCACAGCCGCGCCACCATCCCCCACGCCGGGGCGCCGGACAGGAACCCCAGCAGCGCCTCGCTCACCCATTCGCTGGGCAGCCAGGGCGACGACGGCGCGTCCAGCGACGCCACGAAGTCCATGAAGTTCCGGAACCCCTCGGGGCGCGCCAGCTGCTCGGGGCGCGCCGCGCGGAACAGCAGCGCCAGCCCCGCCACGGCCAGCGCCGAGATCACGCTGAGCAGGTCGCGCGTGCGCCGCGCCGGGAACACGTTCACCAACCCCAGCGTCACCGCGCTCCCCAGCGCCGCCGGCAGCAGCAGGAAGGGGAACAGCACCAGCACCGCCACCGCGCCAAACCACCACCCCCCCGCGTACGCCACGCCGTACGCCGCCACCAGCGGCACCAGCAGCAACCCCACCATCCAGCTGGAGTGCAGCAGCGTCTCCGCCAGGCGCGCCCGGTACAGCGCCCCCGCCTTCACCGGCGCCGCGGCCAGCTGGTCCAGGTCGCGGGCCAGGAAGAAGTTCGACAGCGCCGCCACCGTGTTCGACAGCAGCAGGATCGACCCGAACGACAGCAGGATCATCGACAGCAGCTTGACCGCCAGCAGCGTCCCGATGTCCTCCGCGCTGCGGAAGTAGCGCAGCAGGCGCAGCGCCACCCGGAAGGCGGCAAACCAGAACGCCCCGCCCAGCAGCACCCCCACCGCCACCCGCCGCAACGTCCCGCGCTCGCGGTGTCGCGCCCGGTGCCGCGCCATCTGCACCTTGGGGCGCAGCAGGTCCCACGCCCCCGCCAGCGGCGCGCCGCCGGCCCCCTCAGGCATCCAGCACCTCCACCAGCTCCCGCGCCACCTGGTCGCCGGTGAGCCGCAGGAACAGCGCCTCCAGCGCCCCGTCGCCCCCCGACGTCGCGCGCAGCGCGTCCACCGTGCCGCACGCCACCAGCTCCCCCCGCTGCATGATCCCCACCCGGTCGCACATCCCCTCGGCCACCTCCAGGGTGTGCGTGGACATCATGATCGTGTGCCCGCGTCGCGTGTACTCGCGGAACAGGTCCTTCAGGATCTTCGACGACTTGGGGTCCAGCCCCACCATCGGCTCGTCCACCACGATCACCGCCGGCCGGTGCACGAAGGCGCTGGCGATGATGAGCTTCTGCCGCATCCCGTGGCTGTAGCTCTCCACCAGCTCGTCGCGCCACCCGTCCAGGTCGAACAGCGCCAGCAGCTCGCGCCCGCGCCGCTCCACCCCGGGGCCGTGCTCGCCGTACAGCCCGGCGCTGAAGCGCAGGAACTCCATCCCGGTGAGCTTCTCGTAGATGAACGGGCGGTCGGGGATGAACCCCAGCGCCCGCTTGGCCGCCAGCGGGTCGGTGCGCAGGTCGTGCCCGGCAATGCGCACCGTCCCGCCGGTGGGTTGCAGGATCCCGGCGATCATGCGCATGGTGGTGGTCTTCCCGGCGCCGTTGGGCCCCAGGAAGCCGAACAGCTCCCCGGCGGGGACGGTGAGGTCCAGCGACCGGACGGCGGTGAAGGCGCCGTACTGCTTGGAGAGGGCGGTGAGCTCGATCATGCGGCGAGGACGATCCAGCCCCCCCCCGCGGCACCGCCACCGGCGCCGGCGGGGTTGTTTCCCGCCCCGGGGACGGCGAGCTTCCGGGACTATGCCCGAATCGGTGCCGCCCTCCGAGGCGCTCGTGGTGCGGGGCGCCCGCGAGCACAACCTCCGCAACGTCACGGTCACCATCCCCCGCGACCGCCTCACGGTCATCACCGGGCTGTCGGGGTCGGGCAAGTCGTCGCTCGCCTTCGACACCATCTACGCCGAGGGGCAGCGCCGCTACGTCGAGTCGCTCAGCGCCTATGCGCGGCAGTTCCTCGGGCTCATGGAAAAGCCCGACGTGGACGCCATCGAGGGGCTCTCCCCGGCGATCTCCATCGAGCAGAAGGCCGCCGGGCACAACCCGCGCTCCACCGTGGGGACGGTCACGGAGGTGTACGACTACCTGCGGCTGCTGTACGCCCGCGCCGGCACGCCGCACTGCCCCGGGTGCGGCCGCGCGGTGCAGCGCCAGAGCCCCGCCCAGATCGCGGACACCATCCTCACCTGGCCCGCAGGGACGCGGCTGGAAGTCCGCGCCCCGCTGGTGCAGGAGCGCAAGGGGGAGTTCCGCGAGCTGTTCGAGACAGCGCGCAAGCAGGGGTTCGTGCGCGCGGTGGTGGACGGCGAGGTGGTGGAGCTCGCCGATCCCCCCAAGCTCAATCGGCGCCTCAACCACTCCATTGCCGTCATCGTCGACCGGCTGGTGGCGCGCGCCGAGGACCGGGGGCGGCTGGCCGACTCGGTGGAGACGGCGCTGCGTCTGGCCGACGGGCTGGTGGAGGTGGCGCGCTACGACGGCCCCGAGCCGGTGGCCGAGCTGTTCTCCGAGCGGTACGGGTGCCCCGCCTGTGGCCGGTCGCTCCCGGAGCTCGAGCCGCGGCACTTCTCCTTCAACTCCCCGTTCGGCGCCTGCGAGACCTGCAGCGGGCTGGGGACCACCCGCACGGTCAGCGAATCGCTGGTGCTGGGCGACCCGTCGATCTCCATCCTGGAGGGGGTGGTGCTCCCCTGGGGCGAGCCCGACGGGTACCTGCGCAAGGTGATCCTGCCGGCGCTGGCGCGCGCCCTGGGCTTCGACCTCAACGCCCCGTGGGGCAACATCCCCGCCGCCGCGCGCCGGCAGCTGCTGCACGGCTTCGGCGAGGCCGCCCCGCCGCAGCGCCAGGGCGTCCGCAAGGTGGCCAAGGGGGCGGTGGCCGCGAAGGCGGCGGCCAAGGCCGCCGAGAAGGCGGGGGCGTCGCTGGAGGGGGGGCGCTGGGAGGGGATCCTCACCCACGTGCAGCGCCGCCACGACGAGACCAGCTCCGACGCCATCCGGCTGGAGCTGGCGCAGTACATGGTGGCGGCCCCCTGTCCGGCCTGTCGCGGCCGCCGCCTGCGCCCCGAATCGCTGGCGGTCACCATCCACGGCGCCAACCTCGGCGAAGTCGTCGAGCGCTCGGTGGTGGACGCGCTGGCCTTCTTCGACACGGTCCCCGTGCGCGGCAACGGGCTCCCCGGGCTGGACCCCGGGATTGCCGGCCCCATCCTCAAGGAAGTCCGCGAACGCCTCCGCTTCCTCGTGGACGTGGGGCTCGACTACCTCACCCTCAATCGCAGCGCCGAGTCGCTGTCGGGGGGCGAGGCGCAGCGCATCCGGTTGGCCACCCAGATCGGCTCGCGGCTGGTGGGGGTGCTGTACATCCTCGACGAGCCCAGCATCGGGCTGCACCAGCGCGACAACGGCCGCCTGCTGGACACGCTCAAGCAGCTGCGCGACCTGGGGAACACGGTCATCGTGGTGGAGCACGACGAGGAGACGATCCGCGAGGCCGACCATCTCCTCGACCTGGGGCCCGGCGCCGGCAAGCACGGCGGCGAGGTGGTGGCCGCGGGCACCGTCGCCGATGTCATGGCCACCGAGGGGTCGCTCACGGGCGCCTACCTGCGCGGCACGCGCGCCATCACCGTGCCCCCCGTGCGCCGCCCCGTCACTCCCGGGCGCGTCCTCCGCGTGGAGGGGGCCACCGAGCACAACCTCCGCGACGTGACCGCCGAGTTCCCCCTGGGGGTCTTCGTCGCCGTCACCGGCGTCTCCGGCTCCGGGAAGTCCACGCTGGTCACGGACATCCTCTGGCAGGCGCTCGCGCGCCACTTCAACCGCGCGCGCGTCATCCCCGGGGCGCACCGGCGCGTCGTCGGGCTCGAGCACGTCGACAAGATCATCGACATCGACCAGAGCCCCATCGGGCGCACCCCGCGCTCCAACCCCGCCACCTACACCGGGCTCTTCACGCCGGTGCGCGAGCTGTTCGCCGAGCTCCCCGAGGCGAAGATCCGCGGCTACGGCCCCGGGCGCTTCTCCTTCAACGTCAAGGGCGGCCGCTGCGAGGCGTGCCAGGGCGACGGGCTCGTGAAGATCGAGATGCACTTCCTCCCCGACGTCTTCGTCCCCTGCGACGTCTGCAAGGGGAAGCGGTTCAACCGCGAGACGCTCGAGGTGCGCTTCCGCGGCCTCAGCATCGCCGAGGTGCTCGACCTGACCGTGGAGGACGCGTGCGGCACCTTCGAGCACCAGCCGCGCATCCTGCAGCGCCTCGAGACGCTGCGCGACGTGGGGCTGGGCTACATCCACCTGGGGCAGAGCGCCACCACGCTCTCCGGCGGCGAGGCGCAGCGCGTCAAGCTGGCCACCGAGCTGGCCAAGCGCGACACCGGGCGCACGCTGTACATCCTGGACGAGCCCACCACCGGGCTGCACTTCGAGGACGTGCGGGTGCTGCTGGAGGTGCTGCACAAGCTGGTGGACAAGGGGAACACGGTGCTGGTGATCGAGCACAACCTCGACGTCATCAAGACCGCCGACTGGATCGTGGACCTCGGCCCCGACGGGGGGGTGCGCGGCGGCACCATCGTGGCCCAGGGGACGCCGGAGGCGGTGGCGGCCTCGCCGGACAGCCACACCGGGCGCTACCTGGCGCCGCTGCTGCGCCGGTAGCCCGCGGGCGCCGGGGACGCCCCCGGTCCCCCGCCGGGGCCCCTCCCGCGCGGTCCGCCCGTTAGTTTGGGCCGCATGGTCTCCCTTCTCGACATCATCGGCCCCGTGATGGTGGGGCCCAGCTCCAGCCACACCGCGGGCGCCTGCCGCCTGGGGCTGCTGGCCCGCTGCCTGGTGGGCGGCACCCCCGAGCGCGCCCGGGTGGAGCTGCACGGCTCCTTCGCCCGCACCGGCGAGGGGCACGGCACCGACAAGGCCATCGTGGGCGGGCTCATGGGCTTCCGCCCCGACGATGAGCGCCTGCGCACCGCGCTGGACATCATGGACCGCGAAGGGCTGGCCTACGCCTTCGAGAAGACCTCGCTGGGGGACGATGCCCACCCCAACACCGTGCGCATCACCGTCGAGCGCGGCACGCGGCACGCCGTCATGACGGGCGCCTCGCTCGGCGCCGGGCGCGTGCTCGTCACCGAGATCGACGGCTATCCGGTGGAGGTCACCGGCAACCTGCACACCATCGTGCTGGTGGCCGACGACGTGAAGGGATCGGTGGCCCGCATCGCCGGGTTGCTGGCCGAGGCGGGGCTCAACATCGCCACGTTGCGCCTCACCCGAAAGGCGCGGGGCGGCGACGCGTTCATGGTCATCGAGGTGGACGAGCAGCCCGGCGAGGACGTGCGCGATGCCATCCGCGGGCTCTCGTGGGTGCGGTGGGCGTTCCGGCTCGACAAGGTGTCCGCCTGATGTATCGCAGCCTGGGGGAAGCGATCCGCGACGCGGAAGCGCGCGGCCTCACGCTGTCGGCGCTGGCGCTGGAGGCCGAGGCCCGCGACCAGGGGCGTCCGGTGGAGGAGATCCGTGATGCGCTCCGTCGGGCGCTGGCGGTGATGCGCGAGGCGGTGGCCCGCGGGCTGGTGGGGGACCTGCGGTCCGCGTCGGGGCTGGTGGGAGGCGACGCGGCCAAGATGCGCACCGGCCCGGAGGGGCCGCTGGCCGGCACCCCGTTCCGCGATGTGCTGGCGCGGGCGCTCGCGGTGCAGGAGGTCAACGCGGCCATGGGCGTCATCGTCGCCGCTCCCACGGCGGGCGGGGCAGGGGTGCTCCCCGCGGTGCTCACCGGGCTGGCTGAGGCGCGCGGCATTGCCGACGAGCGGCTGGTGGATGCGCTGGCCACTGCGGGGCTGATTGGCGCGGTGGTGGCCGAGCGCGCCTCGCTGTCCGGTGCCGAAGGGGGGTGCCAGGCGGAGACCGGGGCCGCGGCCGGGATGGCCGCCGGTGCGGCCGTGGAGATGCTGGGGGGCACCCCGCGACAGGTGGGGCACGCCACCGCGCTGGCCCAGCAGGGGACGCTGGGGCTGGTGTGCGACCCGCTCGGCGGGCTCGTCGAGCTCCCCTGCGTCTTCCGCAATGCCACCGGCGCGGCCATCGCGCTGGCCGCCATCGAAATGGCGATGGCCGGCGTGGAGTTCGCCATCCCCGCCGACGAGGTGATCGACACCATGGGGGAGATCGGCGCCGCCATGGATGTGCGCTATCGCGAGACGGCGGGCGGGGGCTTGGCGGCCACGCCCACCGGGCGGCGCCTCGCGAAGGAGCGGCTGGTGGAGCTCAAGCGCGCCGGGGGGTGAGCGCGCTGCGCCGTCCGGTCCAGGGCCGCGGCGCGCCGGCCGCGCAAAGCCCGAACGGCCCCGCGCGCCGGCGAAGGTGGCGGGGCGCGCTCCTGGTCGCGGTGCTGGGGGTGGGGGCGTGCAACCTCTCCTCGCGCGCGCTGCGCTGGCGCCCGCCCGAGGGCGGGGCGCTGTGGCGCGACGTGCAGCCCGTGGGGGTGCTGGGGGAGGAGGTCCCCGAATCGTCGGGGCTCGCGCCGTCGGCAAGGCATCCGGGGCTGTTCTGGACGCTCAACGACAGCGGCAATGACGCCGAGCTGGTGGCCATCGACGGCCGTGGCGCCACGCGGGGGCGGGTGCGGCTGGAGGGCGTGGAGAACCAGGATTGGGAGGCGATGGGGGTGGGCCCCTGTCCCGCCGGGCAGTGCGTCGTGGTGGGGGACGTGGGGGACAACGGGGCGCGGCGCGCCGAGGTGCGGCTGCTGCGCGTGGCCGAGCCGCCGCTCCCGGCGGGGGCGGCGGCCGGGGTGGTTCCGACGGGTGCGGTGGAGCAGCTCCCCTTCCGCTACCCGGACGGGCCGCGGGATGTCGAGGCGCTGTATGTGGCCCCCGACAGCAGCGTCTGGCTGGTGACCAAGCGGCCGTCGTGGTGGACGGCGCGCGCGCAGCCCGTGCGGCTCTATCGCCTCCCCGCCTCGGCGTGGCGCGCGGGTGGCGCTGCTCCCGTGGTGGCCGAGGCCATGGGCACCCTCCCCGTCTTCCCCGGGAGGCGCAATGGGCGGGAGTGGGTCACCGATGCGGCGCTGTCGGAGCGGCGCCCCGACGGGGGGCGGCTGCTGGCGGTGCTCACCTACGGCACCATCCACCTGTTCCGCGCCGATGCCGCCACCGGGCGCCCCGGCGCGCGCGTGGCCCGGTGCGCCCTCCCCATCCCCGAGCACGACCCCGAGGCCATTGCGTGGCGACTGGACGGGTCCCTCCTGCTCACCAACGAGGGAACCGGGAGCACGGTCTATACCGGGTGGTGTCCGTGACCCCCACCCTCGGCGCTACTTTTGGCACGGGGCGCGGCGAAACGGACCTCAGGGTGGGCCCGTAGGGACGGCACCCCAACCACAGGATGCAGCCATGGTCACGCGTGACGACATCGAGGGTTTCCTCGACCGCCTTGCCCCCGACGGCACCAGCCACACCGAGGTGGAGCCCGGCCTCTGGGTCGTGCACCCCGGTGGGGCGTTCGACTTCACCGTGGGGGTGACGCACAATCCCCCCGTGCTGGTGCTCCGCATCGCCGTGATGCCGGTCCCCGCCGACGCCGCCGTGGCGGCCCCGCTGGCGCGACGCCTGCTCGAGCTCAATGCCGGGGACCTGCTGCATGGCGCCTACGGGATTGAGGGGGAGACGGTGGTCCTCACCGAAGCGCTCGAGCTGGCACACCTGGACTACGAGGAGTTCCTGGCGGCGTTCGAGAGCATGACGCTGTCGCTCACCACCCATCTGCGGGAGCTGGCCGGCTTCCGCGAGGCTCGCTGACCATGGGCATCTTCGACCGCCTCTCCACCCTCATCAAGTCCAACCTCAACGACCTCATCTCCTCGGCGGAAAACCCCGAGAAGATGCTGAACCAGATCCTGCTGGACATGCGCAACCAGCTGGCGCGCGCCAAGCAGCAGGTGGCCGCGGCCATCGCCGACGAGAAGCGGCTGCGCGACCAGGCGGACGCCGAGTTCCGGCAGGCCGACGACTGGGAGAAGCGGGCCATGCTGGCGGTGCAGCAGGGGCGCGACGACCTGGCGCGCCAGGCGCTGCTGCGCGGACAGGAGCACCTGGCGCACGGGCAGCAGCTGGCCACCACCTGGGAGTCGCACCGGCAGGAGACGGAGAAGCTCAAGCAGTCGCTGCGCGACCTCAACGACAAGATCGAGGAGGCGAAGCGGAAGAAGAACCTCCTGGTGGCGCGTCAGCGACGGGCCGAGGCGCAGGCGCGGATCTCGCAGACGATGTCGGGGCTGTCGGAGAACTCGGCGTTCGAGGCGTTCAACCGGATGGAGGAGCGCATCACCGCCAGCGAGCGCCAGCTGCAGGCGGCGCAGGAGATCGACGAGGAGTTCGCGGGCGATCGCCTGGTGGGGGAGTTCCGCCAGCTGGAGCGGTCGGCGGGGGGGACGACCGCCGATTACCAGCTGCTGCAGCTCAAGCAGCGGATGGGGTTGCTGGCCAGCGGCGGGCGCCGTCGGGGGCGCGGCAGCTAGGGGCCGGCGAGGGGGCCACGCCGCAGGCGGGCGGTGCCGCTCCGCAGGCACTCCCGGCGCCGGCGGCGGTCCCGGAGGCCGTCCCGGCCGACGGCCCCGACGTGGAACATGTGACCGGCGAGGCAGAGCTCATCGCGGAGATCGAGCAGCTCCGCGCGCTGCCTCCCAAGACGGCATGAACGCGGCGCGGTCATGACCGCATCGGCCGTGGCGTGCCGGTGCGTCCTGGTGGCAGGGTGACCAGGAGCGCGTCCCCCCGCTCACGCAGGATCGTGCCAAAGGCTTCCCAGCGCGCCCCGTCCGCCTCCCTATCCGGGGATTGGCTGGCGGGGCGCGTCGCGTTGGTGGCCGCCGCGCGGGTGCGCAGCAGGTAGAGGCTGGGGTGCGGGGCGGGCGCGGCGGGTGGGGTGCCAGCCAGCCAGCCGCGGAGCAGGAAGGGGAGGGCGCTCGCCGGGAGCGCGGCGCGCCGGGCCCGCCGGTAGGGGGGCAGGATGGTGATGTCCGGTTCCGGGAGGGCGGCGTGGGTGGGGAGCAGGAGCAGCTCCGCCGCCTGCATGGTGAGGTGCCGGACCGGCGGGGTGGCGCACCGTGCCCAGCAGGTGGCGGCGCCGGCTTCCTGCGGGGCCCACGGTGCCAGCGGACGCGCCCGCTGGGTGGATGGCCGTGGTGGCAGGACGGGTGCGGGCTCCCAGTGGAGGTCGCCGCGGGATTCCGCCACGCGGTGCCGCTCCACCGGGTCCGCCGCGCGCGGGGCGGGCATGGCCGTCAGCCGGAGCACCCACCGGGGGACCGCGTGGGGGAGCCGCTGGGGGACCGGGGAGGGATGGCGGGGGGACGGCGCCGAGGCGCGGGGGTGGCCGGAGGCAGTGGGCATGCCCCAAGGTGCCACGCCCCGCCGGCGGGGCGGTAACCGCGCCACCGCAGGCGGGGTCCTGGCACCGCGGGGCGTGCGACGCCCCCGCGGTGCCAGGGCGGCCGATTACGGCGCCTGCGTCACGGGGCGGTAGTACCGGCGCTCGGCCGCCGTCCGCTTGTGGTCCATGTCCCACAGCGTGGCCTGCACCATGATGCCGCGGAAGCGGCGCGCGTGCTCGCGCGGCGCCGGGGTGTAGCTCGCATCCGTCACCGGCGCGTCGGCGGGCATCGCCTCGCGGGCCAGCACCTGCGCCACGGTCCCCATCTTCTGCAGGTGGTCCGTCTTGTGCTGGATGAAGACCCGGCCCACCACCGGGGTGCCGTTCACCAGGGTCATCCCCGTGGCGGGGTCCACCGGCCAGGCGTCGGGGGGAGTCGTGGGGGCGGCGGGGGCTGGCGCGGCCTCCGCCGTGACCATCGGGGCGTCCACGGCCAGGGAGTCCGTCACGGTGGAGTCGGCCCGCGCGGAGTCGGCCGGGGCGGAGGTCGTCTGGGGGGCGGCGGCGGAGTCGGCCGGCGGCTGGGGGAGCGGGGCGCGGGCGGCGAGGGTCACGACAACCACCGCCGAGAGGGCGGCCAGCGCGAGGGGGAGCGAAGGGCGAGAGGCCATGGGAGGGGGACAGGGTTCGGGGAGGGCGAGTGGCCGGGGAGACCCGGCGCGGCGGCACGGGGGTGGGCACACCCCCTACATTCAACGCAGAACGGCGCTGCCGGATCCCGACCACGGGGTCCGCCCCGCCCCTCCGGTGCCACCTTGGTCCGTCCCGCCCCCATGTCCGAGCTCCGCGCCCCCCTTCGCCTCTTCAACACGCTGACGCGCGCGGTGGAGCCGTTCGCCCCGGCCGACGGGCGCACGGTGCGCATGTACACCTGCGGTCCCACGGTCTACAACCCGGCGCACCTGGGGAACTTCCGCACCTTCCTGTTCGAGGACCTGCTGCGCCGCGTGCTGCGGCTGGCGGGGTGGGAGGTGCTGCAGGTGATGAACCTGACCGACGTGGATGACAAGATCATCCGCAAGGCGGCGCAGCTGGGGACGTCCATCACCGCGGTGACCGAGCCGTACACGGCGCTGTTCCACGAGGACCGGCGGTACCTGCGCATCGAGGAGGCCGAGGTGTATCCCAAGGCCACCACGCACATCCCGGAGATGATCGCGCTGGTGGAGCGGCTGGTGGCCAACGGCGTGGCGTACCAGGCGGAGGACGGATCGGTGTACTTCGCCATCGACCGCTTTCCGGGCTATGGGCAGCTGTCGCGGCTGGACCGGCGCGAGGTGCGCGCGGGCGCCCGGGTGGCGCAGGACGAGTACGCCAAGGACAACGCGCAGGACTTCGCGTTGTGGAAGGCGGCCAAGCCGGAGGACGAGGCGACGGGGGCCGCGTGGGACTCGCCGTGGGGGCGCGGGCGTCCGGGGTGGCACCTCGAGTGCTCGGCGATGGCGATGAAGTACCTCGGGGAGACCTTCGACCTGCACGCCGGGGGCATCGATCTCATCTTCCCGCACCATGAGGATGAGATCGCGCAGTCGGAGGCGGCCACGGGGAAGCCGTTTGCGCGGTGCTGGTGCCACGGGGAGTTCCTGCTGACCGACGGCGCCAAGATGGCGAAGCGGGTGGGGAACGTGTCCAACGTGGTGGGGCTGCGGGAGGCGGGGATCAGCGGGACGGCCTACCGGCACTTCGTGTTCTCGGCGCACTACCGCAAGCAGCTGAACCTGGGGGAGGATTCGCTGGAGCAGTCGCGGGTGGCGGTGCGTCGCGTGGGGGCGTTTGCGCGGCGGCTGGCGGAGGCGACGGTGGCGCCGGCGGAGGCGGTGGAGGGGGCGGCGCGCGCCAAGGCGGCGTTCCTGGCGGCGCTACTGGACGACCTGAACGCCCCCGAGGCGATGGCGGTGCTGTTCACGTGGATCACGGAGGTGAACCGCGCGCTGGATGCCGGCGGGGGCGATGCGTCCGCGTTGGCGCAGCTGCGCGAGGTGTTCGCCTTCATGGACGGGGTGCTGGACCTGGTGCCGGAGCAGGAGGCGCCGGAGGCGCTGGCGGCGTGGGTGGAGGAGCGGCTGGCGGCGCGCCGGGCGGCGCGGGCGCGCCGGGATTTCGCCGCGGCCGACGCGATCCGCGGGGAGCTGACGGCCCGGGGGATCCTGCTGGAGGATTCGGCGGCGGGGACGCGGTGGCGGCTGGGGTAGCGGCGGGGGTAGCGGCTGGGGGGGAGCGGAGCGGATGGATTGCGGGGGTCGCTTGATCTCCGGGGGCTTGGGGGTTAGCATGGACGCTCTGGAACACGTCCGGTCCGGGCGGGGGGCGGCGGTGAGCTCCCGGTCATGCTGACGTAGCTCAGTTGGTAGAGCAGCTGATTTGTAATCAGCCGGTCGCGAGTTCGAGTCTCGCCGTCAGCTCTGCCCTGGGCCCGTGCGGTGGGGGTCGGCGGGGCGTGGGCACAGGCTGGGTGGGGTACTCAAGTGGCCAACGAGATCAGACTGTAAATCTGACGGCGCAAGCCTTCGAAGGTTCGAATCCTTCCCCCACCACTGCAGGGCGCAGCAGGCAGGTCCCCGGGATGTTCCGGGTGCGGGTCCCGCGGGAGTAGCTCAGATGGTAGAGCGCAAGCCTTCCAAGCTTGATGTCGCGGGTTCGAGCCCCGTCTCCCGCTTTGTGGGTGGTTGTGGGACTGCGCTGGGGTGGTGGTCCGCGTGCGACTTGTCGGGGCGGTCGGTGCCCGTTTAGGTTGGCTGGTGGTGCGGGGCTCGGGGCGCTGGGATTCCCGGGGTGGTGCGCTCACGTAGCTCAGTCGGCAGAGCACATCCTTGGTAAGGATGAGGTCACCGGTTCGATCCCGGTCGTGAGCTTGGCGGCGGGCCGCAGGGGGAGGGATCCCCGTGCGGCCCGTTTGTCGTTTGGGGGGCGGTGGTGGGGGAGTGTCCCGTGGGTGGCGCAGGCGTGGCTTGCGGGGGTTCACCGGGCCGTTTACGTTTCAAGGCTCAGCATTCGCTGGTCAGTCTTCGCCCGTGCGCCCATGGTGGCCGCCGGCGCTGATCAGCCTTCACCGCCTGGAGCCGGACGATGCCGCGCGAGAAGATCATCCTCGGGTGCACCGAGTGCAAGAACCGCAATTACTTCACGATGAAGAACAAGCGCCTGCACCCGGAGCGCGTGGAGTGGAAGAAGTACTGCCCGCGCTGCGACAAGCACCAGCTCCACAAGGAAACCAAGTAGCCATGTCGGTGCCTGCGGAGGTGACGCGCGCCGGGGTGATGCCGCGTCTGGTGGCCTTCTACCACGAGGTGGTGGCCGAGATGCGGAAGGTGACCTGGCCGGACCGCCCGCAGCTGCAGCAGGCGACGGTGCAGATCATCGTGTTCGTGCTGCTGCTGGGCGCGGTGATCGGGCTGGTGGACGTGACGCTGCAGGCGCTGGTGGTGCGCCTGCCGGCGCTCCTGCTGGGTCGTTGAGCGCGCGGTGCACATGGACCTGTCGCTGTCGCACCGGTGGTACGCGGTGCAGACCACCTCGGGGCACGAGAACAAGGTGCTTCGGCTGATTCAGCGGAAGATCGAGGCGGATCCGGCGGCGGCGGAGGATCGGCTGATCCGTCAGGCGCTGGTGCCGGTGCAGGAGGCGGTGGAGGTCAAGAACGGCAAGAAGGTGGCCGTGGAGCGGAAGATCTATCCGGGGTACGTGCTGGTGGAGATGGTGGCCAGCCAGGACACCCTGCATGAGATCAACGCGATCCAGGGCGTGATCAAGTTCGTGGGGAAGGAGAAGGCGCCGGCGCCGCTGCGGGATGACGAGGTGCGGCGGCTGCTGGGGCAGGCGGAGGAGGCGGCGGAGGCGCCGGTGCGGGAGGAGATCCCGTTCCTGGTGGGGCAGGCGGTGCAGATCACCGAGGGCCCCTTTGCCGACTTCAACGGGACGGTGGAAGAGGTGCTCCCCGAGAAGGGGAAGGTGCGGGTGTCGGTGAGCCTGTTCGGGCGGCCGACCAGCGTCGAGCTCGACTACCTGCAGTTGCGCGGCTACTGAGGGGTGGTGGCTGCGGGGCCGGCGGGAGCCGGCCGGGTCGCCCACCACGGCGACGGTAAAGACGGACGTGGGAGCACGACCCTGCGCGGGCGGTCCGCGGGGGGAACCTGCGACGAGGAACACGCATGGCCAAGAAGGTCACGGGATTCGTCAAGCTGCAGATTCCTGCAGGCAAGGCGAACCCGGCGCCTCCGGTGGGGACGGCCCTCGGCCCCCAGGGGATCAACATCATGGGCTTCTGCAAAGAGTTCAATGCTCGGACGCAGGGCGGTGACATGATCATCCCGGTCGAGGTCACGATCTACGCGGACAAGTCGTTCACCTTCATTTTGAAGACGCCGCCGGCGGCGGAGCTCATCAAGAAGGAGATCGGCGTGGAGAAGGGCTCCGGGCAGCCGAACAAGGTGAAGGTGGGGGCGATCAGCCGCGCGCAGCTGGAGAAGCTGGCGCAGCTGAAGATGCCCGACCTGAATTGCGACTCCCTCGAGAGCGCCGTGGCCATGATGGCCGGGGCGGCGCGCTCGATGGGGATCACGGTGAGGGACTGAGCGCATGCGCACGCACGGGAAGCAGTACCGGGAGGCGAGCGCGAAGCGCTCCCTCGGGACGGCGTACGAGGCGGGGCAGGCGCTGGCGCTGGTGCAGCAGATGCGCTTTGCGAAGTTTGACGAGACGGTGGAGGCGGCGGTGCGGCTGGGGGTGGATCCTCGGCACGCGGACCAGGTGGTGCGCGGCACGGTGCTGCTGCCGGCCGGCACGGGGAAGACGGTACGGGTCCTGGTGATCTGCGCGGGTCCCAAGGTGCAGGAGGCGCAGGAGGCGGGCGCCGACCACGTGGGGACGGAGTTCCTGGCGAAGATCAAGGACGGCTGGCTGGACTTTGACGTGATGATCGCGACGCCCGACCAGATGGGGCAGGTGGGGCAGCTGGGGCGGGTGCTGGGTCCGCGGGGGCTGATGCCGAACCCGAAGGCGGGGACGGTGACGTTCGACGTGGGGAAGGCGGTCCGCGAGGCGAAGGGGGGGAAGATCGAGTTCCGGGTCGACAAGGGGGGGAACGTGCACGCCCCGATCGGCAAGGTCTCGTTCACGCCCGAGCAGCTGGGGTCGAACCTGGCGGCGCTGATGGACGCGCTGGTGCGGGCGAAGCCGGCGGCGGCGAAGGGCGTGTACATCCGCAATGTCGCGGTCTCGAGCTCGATGGGGCCGGGCGTGACGGTGGATCCGGCGCCGTACCGGTAAGGGGACCCGACCATGACGATGAAGCGCACCGACAAGCAGGCGCTGGTGACGGCGCTGCGCGAGAAGCTGGACGGCGCCGCGGCGCTGTACTACACGGACTTCACGGGGCTGAACGTGAAGCGGATGACCGACCTGCGCCGCCGGTTCCGGAAGGCGGGGGTGGAGTATGTGGTCATCAAGAACACGCTGGCGCTCCGGGCGGTGAACGAGAGCGGGCTGGTGGCGCAGCGGCTGAAGGGGCCGACGGGCGTGGTGGTGGCGAAGGATGCCATCACGGCGGCCAAGGTGCTGGCCGACTTCGCGAAGGAGAACGACCAGCGGCCGGCGGTGAAGGGCGGGGTCTACGAGGGGAACGCGGTGGACGAGGCGATGGTGAAGCGCCTGGCGTCGCTGCCGACCCGCGAGGAGGCGCTGTCGATGTTCGCCGGCTACCTGAACAGCATCCCGATGATGTTTGCCCTCGCCCTCGACGCGCGCAAGGCGCAGCTCGATGGCAGCCACGAGAATCCCCAGGCGTCTGCCTGATCACACGCCCCAGGCCCCCTGGGGGACACCACCGGAGCACACACCATGGCTAACAGCACCCTGAGCAAGGACGAGATCCTCGACGCGATCGGCGCGATGAGCGTGATCGAGCTGTCGGAGCTGATCGAGGCGTTCAAGACGAAGTTCAACGTCACCATCGCGGCGGTCGCGGCGGGCGGCGGCGGCGCGGCGGCCCCGGCCGCGGCGGTCGAGGAGCAGACGGAGTTCACCGTGATCCTGAAGGAAGCGGGCGCGAAGAAGATCCAGGTCATCAAGGTGGTGCGCGAGCTCACCGGGCTGGGCCTCAAGGAGGCGAAGGACCTGGTGGACGGCGCGCCGAAGATGCTGAAGGAGAACGTGACGAAGGACGAGGCGGCGGCGATCAAGGCCAAGCTCGAGGCCGAAGGCGCCGCGGTCGAGGTCAAGTAAGGCCGGCCGCGAAGGCACGCGCCCTGCGCCCACGACCCCGCTGGACCCCCTCCGCCCCGGGAGGGTCGGCCCCCTGGCCGATCCCCCCGGGGACGGTGTGTTTCGCACCCCCGCCCGCTCCGGGCCCGGTGCCCCCCGCGTGCGGGTGAGCCCCCTACGGATATGATCAATCAGATCTCGTTCGCCAAGTTGGAGGCGGGGATGGACATGCCCCACCTCCTCGAAATCCAGACGCGCGCCTTCGAGTCGCTGCTGCAGACCGACGCGGCCTCCCGGGAGCGCGAGGACGTGGGGCTGGAGCGGGTCTTCAAGGACCTGTTCCCCATCACCGACGTCCACGAGAACTTCTCGCTGGACTTCGTCCGCTACGCCCTGGGCGAGCCGAAGTACTCGGTCGCCGAGTGCATCGAGCGCGACATGACCTACTCCGCCCCCCTCAAGGCGACGCTGCAGCTGGTCATCTATGAGGACACCGGGGACGGGAAGCGCCCGCGGAACATCATGGAGAAGGAGGTCTACCTCGGGGAGCTGCCGCTCATCACCGAGCTCGGGACCTTCGTCATCAACGGCGCGGAGCGGGTCATCGTCTCGCAGCTGCACCGCTCCCCCGGCGTGGTGTTCGAGGAGGCGACGCACCCGAACGGGCAGCGGCTGCTGTCGTCGCGCATCATCCCGTTCCGGGGCTCGTGGGTGGAGTTCACCGTGGACATCCACGACGTGATCTACGTCCACATCGACAAGAAGAAGAAGTTCCCCGCCACCGCGCTGCTGCGCGCCTTCGGCTTCGGCGAGAACCGCGACATCCTGCGGCTGTTCTTCGCCGAGCGCGAGCTGGACCTCACCCGGGAGCGCGTCTCGCGCACCGACCAGCGCGAGGTCCTGGGCGCCATCATCGCGGAGGACATCACGCTGGAGGGGGAGGCCACCGCGGCCGACGCCCCGAAGCCGAAGACCAAGAAGGCCCGCGCGGAGCGGGAGCGCGCCGAGGCGGCGCTGCTGGTGCGCGAGGGGGACGAGCTGACCGACGAGGTGCTCGCCCGGCTCGCCCGGCAGGGGATCGCGCGCGTCAAGGTGTTCGCGTCGTACACGCAGGTGGACCTGCGCGACGAGCAGGACGCCATCGACCGCGGCGAGCGCGAGGTGCGGCGCACCCTGGCGCGCGACGTCGTGGACGCCGACACCGGCGAGGTGGTGGCCGAGAAGGGGACGGTGCTCACCGACGCCGTCATCCGCGCCATCCGCAAGGCGGACCTGACCAAGGTGCACGTGTTCGTGCCGTCGGGACGCGCCGAGTCGACGCTGATCAAGAACACCCTCGCCAAGGACCCGACCAAGTCGGAGGACGAGGCGCTGCGGCAGATCTACGCCCTCCTGCGCCCGGGGGATGCCCCCAACCGGGAGACCGCCAAGCAGGCGCTCGAGCGGCTGTTCTTCTCCCCCAAGCGCTACGACCTGGGGCGCGTGGGGCGCTACAAGATCAACCAGCGCCTCCGGCTGTCCACGCCGGCCAGCACCACCGTGCTCACCCGGGAGGACTTCGTCGAGATCATGCGGCAGCTCGTCGAGCTCCACGAGGGGCGCGGCGACGTGGACGACATCGACCAGCTGGGGAACCGCCGCATCCGCTCGGTGGGGGAGCTCATCGCCAACCAGTTCTCCGTGGGCCTCTCGCGCATGGCGCGGCTGGTCAAGGAGCGGATGTCGATCAACACCGATCCGGAGAAGGTGTCGCTGGACGACCTGGTGAACGCGCGGACGGTGTCGGCGGTGATCCAGGCGTTCTTCGGGTCGTCGCAGCTGTCGCAGTTCATGGACCAGACCAACCCGCTGGCCGAGCTCACGCACAAGCGCCGCCTGTCGGCGCTGGGCCCCGGGGGGCTCACGCGCGAGCGCGCCGGGTTCGAGGTCCGCGACGTGCACTACTCGCAGTACGGGCGGATGTGCCCCATCGAGACGCCGGAAGGGCCGAACATCGGGCTCATCACGTCGCTGGCGTGCTTCGCGCGGGTGAACGACCTGGGGTTCATCGAGACGCCGTACCGCGTGGTGAAGGACCGGCGCGTCACCGGGGAGGTGGTGTGGCTGGACGCCAACCGCGAGGAGGACGCGATCATCGCGCAGGCGAACGCCAAGCTGAACCCGGACGGGACGTTCGTGGACGACCTGGTGCTGGCGCGCAAGCGCGGCGACCTGCCGCTGGTGCCGCCGGCGGACATCGACTACATGGACGTGGCGCCGGAGCAGCTGGTGTCGATCGCGTCGGCGCTCATCCCGTTCCTGGAGCATGACGACGCCAACCGCGCGCTGATGGGCTCGAACATGCAGCGGCAGGCCGTGCCGCTCCTCAACCCGCGGACGCCGCTGGTGGGGACGGGGCTCGAGGGGACGGTGGCCGTGGACTCCGGGGCCGTGATCATCGCGAGCCGCGCGGGGACGGTCACGTCGGTCACCGCCGACGAGATCATCGTGGACGCGGGGATCGGCGGGGCGCCGGTGGCGGGCGACCGGCCGCTGGCCCGGCTGGGGCAGCAGGACCGCTACCGGCTCAAGAAGTACTGGCGGACCAACCAGGACACGGCGATCAACCAGCGGCCGCTGGTGCGGCTGGGGCAGCGCGTGGCGCAGGGGGAGGTGCTGGCCGACGGCGCCGCCACCGAGATGGGGCAGCTGGCGCTGGGCGCGAACGTGACGGTGGCGTTCATGCCGTGGTACGGGCACAACTTCGAGGACGCGATCATCCTGTCGGAGCGGCTGGTGAAGTTCGACGTGTTCTCGTCGATCCACATCCAGGAGCTCGAGCTGCACGTGCGCGACACGAAGCGCGGGCAGGAGGAGATCACGCGCGAGATCCCGAACGTGGCCGAGGAGTCGCTGGTCGACCTGGACGAGCGCGGCATCGTGCGCATCGGCGCCGCCGTGCGCCCCGGGGACATCCTGGTCGGGAAGATCACGCCGAAGGGGGAGACGGAGCTCTCCCCCGAGGAGAAGCTGCTGACGGCGATCTTCGGCGAGAAGGCGAAGGACGTGAAGGACTCGTCGCTCAAGGTGCCGCCCGGGATGGAGGGGGTGGTGATCGACGTGAAGATCTTCTCGCGCGTCGAGGACCAGGTGGTGGAGAAGGACCGCGGCGAGCGGATCGGCGAGGTCCGGCGGGTGGAGGGGGAGGAGAAGATCCGCGTGAACGAGGTGCGGGACGCCGAGCTGGCGACCGCGCTGGCCGGGGCGGAGGTGTCGCTGGCGCTGCGCGCGGGGACGGTGGAGGAGGCGATCCCCGCGGGGACGGTGCTCACGCCGGCGCTGCTGGCGGGGGTGCGCTTCGCGACGCTGGACCTCAAGACGTTCCGCGTGGCCGACGCGGCGGTGAACAAGCGCGTGCGCGAGATCATCGAGGCGGCGGCGGAGGAGAAGGCGCGGATCGAGGAGCGGGCGGAGGAGCGGATCGACCGGATCCTGCAGCCCGACGAGCTCCCGCCGGGGGTGATCCAGCTGGTGAAGGTGTACCTGGCCGAGAAGCGGAAGATCTCGGTGGGGGACAAGATGGCCGGGCGGCACGGCAACAAGGGCATCGTGGCGCGCATCGTCCCCGAGGAGGACCTGCCGTTCCTGCCGAACGGCCGGCCGGTGGACATCGTGCTGAATCCGCTGGGCGTGCCGTCGCGCATGAACGTGGGGCAGATCCTGGAGACGCACCTGGGGTGGGCGGCGAAGCTGCTGGGCTTCTACGCCAAGACGCCGGTGTTCGAAGGGGCGAACGAGCGGGAGATCGGGCTGCTGATGCGGCTGGCCGGGGTGCGGTGGGCGCGGGAGGCGCTGGAGCTGGGCGACGCCGCGACGGACGCGACGTCGGCGGAGCTGAAGGCGCTGCTGGCGGACGTGAAGCCCGACCGGCGCCTGCCGGACGTGGTGACGCTGCTGGGCGACGCCGATCTGGACGACCTGGGCGCGAAGGGGATGTCGGCCGGGACGAAGGCGCTGCACGCGCGGCTGGGGGCGTTCCTGCAGCGGGCGGCGCAGACGCTGGCCGACCGGGAGCGGGCGGCGGCGCAGGCGGCGCTGGACGTGCACCGCGGG
>JBEIJM010000033.1:0-24017 GCA_040380205.1 Gemmatimonadaceae bacterium | reverse complement strand
TGTGGTGCGAGGGGGGACGAGCGGCGTGGGGCGTCAGGGCGCGGCGTGGGGCGCGATGCCGAGCGAGGGCGCCTGGGGCGGATAGGGAGGGAACATAGGGGTCAGGGCGTGGGCGCGCGCCCCCCGCGCTGGCGGGAGCTCGGCGGGTTCACGTGAAAACGGGAGCGTGGCCCCCGCCACCGCGTAGCCCCCCCCCAGAAAACACAACACACCGAGGGGCGCCATGCGTTCCGCCGCCGGCGCCCCTCGCGAACCATCACGTTTTCGTTTCACGTGAAACAGCTGTGGGAAGCGGAACGACCACCCGCCCTTCTACCACTTCCCTACCACCTCCCGACCACCTCCCGACCTCCCTCTACCGCCCCCCACCCGCCACATACCCCCACCGCGTCACCACCCGCACCCGCACGGTCTGCGTCCCCTCGCTCACCGGCGTGGGCACCCCCTCCGCGCTGGCCATCGCCATCCGCGCCATCACCACAGGAGGACGATCACCCCCCTCCTCACCACCCACCTGCACCTCCAGCATATCGGTCACGCGCCCCCCCGCAGCCTTCGCCACCACCTCGGCCTGCCGACGCGCCCGCTCCACCGCCTGCGCCAACGCCCGGTCCTCCGCCGCACTGGCGTCCTGCACCCCATACGTCAGCCCCACCACCCGGTTGGCCCCCGCCCCCAACGCGCCATCCAGAATCGCCGCCACCTGCTCCAGCACCTCGGTCTCCACCGCCACGATGTTGTGCACCTGGTACCCGTCAATCACGGTGCGCTGCAGCTTGTCGTCCCACCGCTGCACCGGATTCACCCCGTACCCCACGGTGGTCACCTGCCCAGCCTTCACCCCCGCCGCCGCAATCGCCCGCAACACCGCCCCCTGCTTCCGCGCGTTCTCCTGCGCCGCCAACGCCGCCGTCCGCGCCTGCGTCTCCACCCCCAGCTGGATCCGCGCCCGGTCCGGCGTCACCACCACCTCCCCCACCGCCGACACCACTATCCGACCCCCCTCCACCAACATCCCCGCACCAGACATCCCACCCGTCATCGCCTGTCCCCCCAAAGGTCGCGTCAACACCACCCCCACCACCCACCCCACCACCAGCACCCCCACCCACCGCCGCACCACTTCTATAGATGTAGTACGCACCCGAACCATAACCCCCTCCCCTGGGAATCCCTCGTTCACCACCTATCCGCCGAAAATCACGTAGTACCCATCTGTAACGCATCATCAACGCGTCATATACACGCCATAGACCCAGATAGTCCCACCAAAACGGCACCTCCACATCCAACGCCAACCCCCAATCCCCCCAAAAACACCTCACCACCTCTCCCCCATCACTCCTCTCCCCCGCACACAGGAGACGCCACACCACACCTCCCTTGCACACCACGCTCCACCCCCGCACTTTCCTCCCGTGCCCAACCCCACGGTTGAACACCCGCCAGAGCCCAGCGGCGAGGACCACCCCCTCGCCAAGGCCGCCCGCGAGGCGCTCCCCGCCCTCTCCGCGCTCTACCGCCTCCGCGCCCCAGCGCCAGACGCCCACACCATCGGCGTCCTCTACGACGGCCCGCGCCTCTCCCCCCTCGACCGCTGGCAGGTCATTCAGCGCCTCGCCGCCGCGCTCCACCCCGCCGAGCGCCCCGACCAGGGCCCCGCCGACATCGAGCTCGTCGACCTCTGCACCCTCGAGCCGCTCCGGCAGCTCACCCTCCTGGCCAGCGCCACCCGCCTCTGGGCCCGCGACGTCACTGCCGACCTGTACGAGGCCAACCTCCGCAGCCAGAAGGGGCCCGCCCAGGCGCACCGCCTGAGATTCCTCGACGAGCTGCGCGCCCTCCAGCGCACCCCGCCAGAGCCCGCCGACCCGGTCGCGTAAGCCGCACCCCGTGTGGCGTGAGGCGCCGCGCCGCGTGTCCCCTCCCGTGCGACGCCCCCCGTCCCGCCCCGCTACCCCCGGCGCCTGAGCTCCAGCACCAGGTTCTGCAGGTCCACCGGGTTCACCCCCGGGATCTGCCCCGCCGCCGCCAACGTCTCGGGACGGCGCGCGTGCAGCTTGTGCCGCGCCTCGGTGGAGAGCGTGGTCATCGCCAGGTAGTCCGCGTCGACCGGCAGCGTCACGCGCCCCAGCGCCCGCAGCTTCTCCGCCCGCTGCTGCTCGATGGCGAAGTACCCCGCGTACTTGATCTCCAGCTCCGCCCCCACCACCGCATCGGCGGGGAGCTCGCTCCCCACGCCGGCCGCCGCCAACACCGCCGCCAGCGACAGCTCGGGGCGCTTCACCAGCTCCACCGCGCGCACCGCCTGCGTCAGCGGACGCGACGGCCCCCCTTCCAAGAGCGGCGCGGCCATGGCCGGCGTGATGCTGGTGCGCTCCGCCAACGCCAGCGCCTCCGCCACCGCCGCCAGCCGCTGCGCCATCAGCGCCTCCTCCTCCGGGCGCAGCAGCCCTGCCTCCTGCGCCACCGGCCCCAGTCGCGCCAGCGCATTGTCCTGGCGCACCGTCAACCGGAACTCGCTGCGCGAGGTGAACAGCCGGTACGGCTCGTCCACCCCGCGCGTGATCAGGTCGTTCACCAGCACCCCCAGGTAGCTGGTCTCCCGCCCCAGGATCACCGGCTCGCGCGCCTGCACCCACCGCGCCGCATTGAGCCCCGCCAGCAGCCCCTGCCCCGCCGCCTCCTCGTAGCCGGTGGTGCCGTTCACCTGCCCCGCGAAGAACAGGCCGTCCAGTGCGCGCGACATGAGCGACGCCGACAGCTGCGTGGGCGGGTAGTAGTCGTACTCGATGGCGTACCCCGCGCGCGTCATCCGCACCGACTCCAGCCCGGGCACAGAGCGCAACACCGCCAGCTGCACCGGCGCCGGCAGCGACGTGGAGAGCCCGTTCACGTACAGCTCGTGCGTGTCGTGCCCCTCGGGCTCCAGGAACAGCTGGTGCCGCTGCCGGTCGGGGAACTTCACCACCTTGTCCTCCACGCTGGGGCAGTAGCGCGGCCCCTGCGACGCAATCGCCCCGCCGTACATCGCCGACTCATGCAGATGGTCGGCGATGCGCTGCGTCCCCTCCGCCTCCAGCCAGGTGATCCAGCAGGGGAGCTGCCGAGGCGACCGTGACGTGCCATCGGCGGCCACGCGGGGCGCCTCCCAGAAGTGCGACCAGCTGTAGTCGAACTGCGCCAGCTCGCTCCCCTGCTCCTCCATGGGGGCGTAGTCCACCGAGCGCCCGTCAATGCGCGGCGGCGTTCCGGTCTTGAAGCGCCCTGCGGCCAGCCCTACCGCGTCCAGCTGCTCCCCCAGCTGCTGCGACGGCGCCTCGCCGGCGCGCCCGCCCGCCACCCGCGTGCCGGTGCCGATGTGCATGAGCCCGCGCCCGAAGGTGCCGGTGGTGAGCACCACCGCTTCGCCCCCGAACCGTCGCCCCTCCACGGTCTCCACCCCCCACACGCGCCCGCCTGCGGGGTCCAGCAGCAGCCGCGCCACCATCCCCTGAATGGTCACCAGCCCGGCGTGCGCCTCCAGCAGCTGGCGCACCGCCCGCCGGTACAGCCCGCGGTCGGCCTGCGCGCGCGGCGCCCACACGGCGGGGCCCTTGCCGCGGTTGAGCATGCGGAACTGGATCGTGGCCAGGTCGGTGGCGCGCGCCATGATCCCCCCCAGCGCGTCCACCTCGCGCACCACCGTCCCCTTGGCAATGCCGCCAATGGCCGGGTTGCACGACAGCTGCCCCAGTTGCTCCAGCGCCCCGGTGATCAGCGCCACGGAGGCCCCGGCGCGAGCGGCGGCCACCGCGGCCTCGGTGCCGGCGTGCCCGCCCCCCACGACGATCACGTCGTAGGCGCCCTCGAGCGCGGCGGCGTGCGGGGAGGGGATGCGGTCGGTCATGGCGACCCTGGGGTCACCGTCCAGATCTCACCGGCATCGGTGACCACATACAGCACGCCGCCGGGGCCCACGGTCAGGGCGCGCAGCCGCGCCGCCGGCAGGGTGGCCACCACCGAGCCGGACACCGTGCCGCCCGCCGCGGTCGTCAACACGACCAACCGCTGCGCGGCCATCATCCCCACGGCCAACCGACCGTTCCAGTCGCGCCACGCACTCCCCACCAGAAACACGGCGGGCCCCATCCCCTGCGACCCGCCGCTGTTCGTCCATGCGGGAGCGATCGCCGCCGGAAAGCGCCCGACGTCGGTCATCGGCATGGTGACGGCGTTGCCGGCATACCCGCAGTACCCGCTGGGACAGGAGAGCCCCGCACGGTTCTGCGGGTCCCACCCGGCATTCCCGCCAGCCACCAGCCGCGTCACCTCGTCGCTGTGGTTGGGGCCATGCTCGGCGACCCACGCCTCCCCGGTTGCGGGGTGAAAGGCGATCCCCTGCACGTTGCGATGGCCGTAGCTGAAGATGCGGCTATCGAACCCGGAGGGGGCGGCGTTGCCCGGGGCGGCGCGGCCGTCCGGGGTGAGGCGCAGCACCTTCCCGCCAAGTTGGACCGGGTGCTGCGGCAGCCCGGGGGCATGGTTGTCCCCCGTGGTGACGTACAGCAGCCCGTCGGGTCCGAAGCGCACGCGTCCGCCGCTGTGCATCCCCGCGCCCCCCACCCCATTGCCCACCTGCTTGTACGGGATGTCGGTGACGAGATCCTCACGCCCCACCACCCGCGTCAGGTCGGACGAGAGTTCGAGACGGAGCACGCGGTTGGTGCGCTGGGCGCTGGACTGCCCCGACGCCATGTACACGTAGAGCCGACGCGTGGTGGCAAATGCCGGGTCGAGGGCCACCCCCAACACCCCGCTTTGTCCCTCGCACACCAGGTCGGGGGCCACCAGGGTGGCGCCGGCGGTGCCGAACAGTCGCACCGTGGTGCCATCGCCCCGGCGCAGCGACACCCCTCGGCACCGCTCGGTGTACACCAGCGCGCCGTCGGGGAGCACGGCCACATCCCATGGGCTGCTGAGCCCCGACACCACCACCGCGCGCGTCAGCGACGGCGTCCCGGTGAGCGGAGAAACGGGCGGCGTCACCGGTGGCGCCACCGGTGGCGCCACCGGCGGGAGCGGCGCCTCGGCGGCGGTGCCGCAGCTGACCAGCCAGACTGTTCCGAACAGGGCGCGTCGCAGCATCCTGCAATCTAGCCAGCGACCACCGCGCGCCCCCAAGGCGCTCCCACATGGTGCAGGGCCCGGGAACGCCCTAGCTTCCCCCCATGCCGCTCCCCCTCCATGCCACCGGCCCCACGCTGCTCATCCGCAAGGCGGCGTTTGAACGTGTCCAGCTGACTCGCGCGCAGGTGGACGAGGCGCTGGGACTCACCCCCGACGAGTTCCGCGTGGAAGGGGGGCTCATTGCGGTGGGGCCGCTGGTGGGGGATGACTCCGCCACCGACCTCATTGCCCAGCTGGAAGACGCCGGGCTGGTGTACCACGACGACTTCGTGGAGATCCCCGGGCAGTGGCCCGGCTGGCTCAGACTGTTCGCAATGGACGCCCCGCAGGGCTGAGCGCAGGGAGGGGCAGGGAGGTTGGGATTGGTGCCTCGGCGGTGTTGGATTGTCTCGCTGACTTCTCCTGCCTGAGGCTGCGCTGAGGGGCCCTGGGTATGAGGCTGAGAGGGCGAGGTGATGGGTGCGGTTGGTGGACCCTCTCCCCTCGCCCTCTATCACTCACCTCTAGGGCCCCTCGGCGAAGCCTCAGGCAGTAAACCCCCGTCGTGCGCTCACTGCTCCAACCCCTACCGCACCGCGCTGAAGGGGACCAGCCGCTTGCTCTCCTCGTCGAACAGCGCCAGCCGCAGCGTGCGCATCCCCATGCCGATGGTGAGCACCGGCGCCTCGTTGAACACCGGGTGGCTTTCGTGCGCCTGCTGCAGGCGGTAGTTGGGGATGCGCGGGCCGATGTGGTGCACGTGGTGCAGCCCGATGTTGCCGGTGAACCACCCCAGCACCGGGTGCAGCCGCAGGTGCGAGCTGCCGGTGATGGCGGCGGTGGCGTAGTCCCACTGGCCGTGGTCCTCCCAGTACGCGTCCTCGAACTGGTGCTGCACGTAAAACAGCCAGATCCCCACCGACGCGGCCACGTACATGGCGGGGAGGTACACCAGCAGCACCGCCTTGGCGCCCCACGCCCAGATGGCCACCGCCGCCGCGGCGGCGATGGCGGCGTTGGTGGCCCACACGCTGATCACCTGCTTGGTCTTGGTGGCCTTGCTCTTGCCGCGGATGCGCTGGTTGAGCATGAGGTGCAGCGGCCCCAGCAGCAGCAGCGTGAGCGGATGCCGCACGAACCGGTAGTGCCGCTGCTTCCCCGGCGACAGCGCCCGGTACTCGGCCACCGTGAGGGTGGGGACGTCGCCATGGCCGCGGCGGTCCAGGTCCCCCGACGAGGCGTGGTGCAGCGCATGGTCACGCCGCCACTGGGTGAACGGGGTGACGGTGAGCACACCGGTGACAAACCCCAGCGCGTCGTTCAGGCGGGGCCACGGCAGGAACGAGCCGTGGGCGCAGTCGTGCATGATGATGAAGGTGCGCACCAGGAGGCCGGCGGCCACGGGGACCAGGAGGGCGGTCGCCCAGGGGGCGCTGCCGAGCAGCTGGTACATGACCCAGAACACCACCGCCAGCGGCACGAGGGTGTTGGCCACCTGCCAGAGGGCGCGGCGCACGTCGGGGCCCGTGAAGCGGGACACCACGGCGGTCCACTCCTCGCGGGGAATTTCCAGCACGCGGGGTGCTGGGGTGGCCATCTCGGTCATGCCGGACTCCTCGTCGTCGGGGGGCGGGGCAGCCGCGTAGGGCGAATGCCTGACGTGTGTGGTGCGTACTATGGACAACAACGCAGGGGACGGAAAGGTCCCGGAGGGGTGATGCGGCACACCGGGGTGGGGGGGCGATGGCGGGGGGTGGTGCGCTGGTGGGCGGTGGGGGCCGCCCTCGGCGCGGCGCTGCTGGCGACTGTGCCCGTCCACGGGGACCCCTCGCCGCCGCCCGGGGGCGGGGTGGTGCTGCTGGTGGTGGCGCACCCCGACGACTGGCAGCTGTTCCTGGGGGAGGCGGTGGTGGAGGCGCTCCGGCGGGGGGAGCGGGTGGTGGCCGTGGTGGCCAGCGCCGGGGGGGACGACCGTCCCCAGGCGTTCTGGCGCGCGCGCGAGGCGGGGGCGGTGGCTTCCATGGGGGCGGCGTTGGCGCTGGCCACGGAGGGCGCCGCCCTCCACCCCTCTGGGCCGCCACCCGTGGCGCGCTGTCGCGCGGTGTCGGTCACCGGTCCGCGGGCGTCGGGGGGCCCCCGCGCGTTCGCGGCCGCGCCCACTCTGTGTGAGGCGCCCGGGGGGCGCATGGCCACCGTGTTCCTGCGCCTCCCCGACGGGCGGGGGGACGGGAGCGGCTTTGCTCCCACCGGGCACCAATCGCTGAGCCGGCTGGAGGGGGGGCGGCTTGCGCGGCTCGTCGCGGTGGACGGACGGAGCGTGTACCCGTCCACGGGTACCGTGGGGGACGCCGTGGTGGGGGTGCTGGAGACGCTTGGGGTGTCGGTGGCCCCCCGGGTTGTGGGGGGGCGGTCGCGGGTGGTTCGGGTGTGGACCCATGACCCCGAGGTGCGTTTCAACCCGCTGGACCATGCCGACCACCGGGTGGTGGGGCGGGTGGCGTTGGCGGTGGCGGGGCGGCTGGGGGCGCCGGCCACGGTGTATGCCGGCTACAGCAATGTGAAGCGCCCCGACAACCTCCGGGCCGAGCAGGCGGCGTGGAAGTCGTGGCTGTTCGTGGCGTACGACCGGGCGATGCTGGCGGCGAACGGGCGGTGGAGCGCGTACGCCGAGAACGCGTGGGCGCACGCGGCGTACCTGGGGCGGAGCTACGGGCGGGTGTGGCCGATTATTCCGTAGTGTATTATAATATACCCCGTGATACGCTCCTTCGCCGACCTCGCCACCGAGGACCTCTTCAACGGGGTCGACAGTCGACGGGCCCGCAAGGCATGTCCCAGCGTGTTGTGGGCTGTGGTGGCGCGGAAGCTGACCCAGATCAACCGGGTCCGCGACCTGCGGGAGTTGGCGGTTCCGCCGGGCAACCGTCTGGAGGCCTTGCGGGGGACCCGTGAAGGCCACCACAGCATCCGCATCAACGACCAGTACCGGATCTGTTTCCGGTGGGAGGACGGCCATGCCGACGACGTCGAAGTCACGGACTACCACTAGCGGTGGGGGGGCGCCGGCGCTGGTCCAGCGGCGGCTTCCGACTCATCGGCCGCCCACGCATCCTGGCGAGATGCTGCTGGAGGAGTTCCTCAAGCCGCTGGGGATCTCGCAGTCCGCGTTCGCCATCCAGCTGGGGGTCTCGTTTCCGCGACTCAACGAGGTGATCAACGCCAAGCGGGGGGTCACCCCGGACACGGCGCTTCGGTTGGCGCAGGTGACGGGGATGAGCGCCGACTTCTGGCTGGGGCTCCAGCAGGACTGGGACCTGTGGCATGCGCTGCGGTCGAAGGCGGCCGAGCAGATCGCGCAGCTCAAGCCACTTCCCCGGGCGGGGTGAGGCGGCGCGTTAGCGCCGCGAGGCGGGGGGCGCCGCCGGGACGCGCCGCTCCTTCAGCATGGTCATCCAGGCGTCCGAGCGGCGCATGACGCCGTCCCAGCCGCAGCCGATGCAGAAGCTGCGGCGGAAGCGGGCCCCGAGCACGCGCCACACCCCCTGCCGTTCCAGCGCGTAGGTCTCCGCGTTGCACACCGGGCAGGCGTCCCCTTCGGGGAGGATGGCGGTAAAGATCTCGGTGGCCATCCAGATGACGGCGATGCGGATGCCGGTGAAGACCGCGATGAAGATGGCCGCGTCGGTCCAGGTCCAGGTGCCGGGCATGGGGGGCGCGGGGGGCGGTGTGGGGGAGGGCAGGGGCTCGGGTGACGTGCGGGGGCGCCGCGCAATGTAGCGGGGGGGCGTGCCGTCATCCGTCTCCTGTTCATTGACAAGGGGGATTCCGGGGCGCAAGCTGGACGCGAGCTGTATACCAAGACGTATACGCCGACGGCGCCATCCCCCTCCTTACGCCGACATGCCACGCTCCCCTCGCCGCGCGCTGGCCCACCTCGCCATCACGGCCCTCCTGGTCGCCCCCCTCCGCGCCCAGCAGCCCACCACCCCCGCCTTCGACCTCATCCTCCAGGGTGGGCGCATTGTCGACGGCACCGGCGCCCCCTCCTACCAGGCCGACCTGGCTATCGCCAACGGCCGCATCGCCGCCATCGGCCGCCTCAACCCCGCCCGCGCCAAGCGCGTCATCAACGTGGCCGGCCAGGTCGTCGCCCCCGGCTTCATCGACATGATGGGGCAGAGCGGCGAGATGTTCATCGACCGCGGCGGCGACGCGGCCATCAACCTCCTCACCCAGGGGGTCACCACCATCCAGGCCGGCGAAGGGGGCTCCTCCGCCCCGCTGGAGGGTGGCGCCGCGCAGCTCCGCGGCTGGCGCACCATGCGCGAGTACTTCCGCAAGCTGGAAGCCGCGGGCATGCCCCTCAACGTGGCGCAGAACGTGGGGCACACGCAGCTGCGCCGCCTGGTCATCGGCGACTCCGCGCGGCAGGCCACCCCCGCCGAGCTGGACCGCATGCGCGCCTATGTGGAGGAGGCCATGCAGGCCGGCGCCATCGGCCTCTCCACCTCGCTCATCTATCCCCCGGCCATCTTCGCCAGTGAGGCGGAGATCGCCGCGCTGGCCGCCGTCGCCGGCCGCCACGGCGGGCGCTACTACACGCACATGCGCAACGAGGGGGACCGCCTCATCGAGGCGATCGACGAGGCGCTGCGCATTGGCGCCGCCGCCAACACCCCCGTGCACATCTACCATCTCAAGACCGCGGGGCAGGGGAACTGGGGGAAGATGGACCTGGCCATCGCGCGCATCCGCGCCGCGCGCGCGGCGGGGCAGGACGTGGCGGTGGACGTGTACCCCTACATCAACAACGGGCTGGGGATCCGCGCGATGCTCCACCCCCGCAACGCCGAGCGCGGGCAGCGCGCGCTGCTGGAATCGCTCAAGGACCCGGCCGTTCGCGCGCGCATGCGCGCCGAGATGGAAACGGAGAGCGGGTGGGAGAACTGGTACGCGCACGCCGGCAAGGACTGGAACCGCGTTGTGCTGGGGAACATCCAGCACGACGACTACAAGGCGCACAACGGGCTGTCGGTGCAGGGCATCGCCGAGCGCACGGGGAAGGACGCGTGGACGGTGTTCTTTGACATCGCGCAGCGCGAGGCCTTTGCCATGCCGCAGTCCATGAGCGAGGCCAACAAGATCAAGGCGATGCGCGAGCCGTTCACGTCGTTCGACACCGACGTGGGCCCCGCCGGCGGCTCGTCGGTGGCGTCGCACCCGCGCGCGTGGGGGGCGTTCCCGCGCATCTTCGCCCGCTACGTGCGCGAGCTGGGCGTCCTCACCCTAGAGGAGGCGGTGCACAAGGCCTCGGCGGTGGCGGCCAACGAGATTGGCGCGTACGACCGCGGGCGCCTGTCGCCCGGGCTGGCCGCCGACATCGTGGTGTTCGACCCGCTGCGCATCCGCGACCGCGCCACCTTCGCCGAGCCCGCGCTCCCCAGCGAGGGGATCAGCCATGTGCTGGTGAACGGCACCGTGGTGCTGGAGCAGGGGACGTACACCGGCGCCAAGCCCGGCACCGTGCTGCGCGGCCCGGGGTGGGACGGCAACAAGTAGCGGCGCAAACCACACCCCTCACCCGAGACCTTCCGCATGCGAACTGCGCAGCTGTCCTGGCGCCACCTGGGGGTTGTCCTGGCCCTTGCCGCGCTGGGGTGCGCCGAGGAGCCCACTTACGACGTGGTGCTGGCCAACGGCCGCGTGATGGACCCCGCGTCGGGCATCGACTCGTTGTTGCACGTGGGGATCCGCGGCGACAGCATCGCCGTGCTCTCCGCCACGCCACTCACGGGGCGCGAGGTGGTGGATGTGACCGGGCTGGTGGTGGCGCCGGGGTTCATCGACCTGCACGCGCACGGCCAGACTCCGGGGGACATGGGGATCCAGGCGGAGGATGGCGTGACCACCGCGCTGGACATGGAGACGGGGTCGTATCCCGTGAAGGGGTGGTACGACGGGATGGCGGGGAAGGCGCCCCTCAATTTCGGCGTGACCGTGGGGCATCGCCCGGCGCGCTACCATGTGTTCCACGACTCCGTGGAGCTGTACCACCTCCCGGTGAACGCCGCGGCGCTGAAGCCGCTGGGGCCACTCCCCGCCGGAGCCAACGCGCCGGCCGATGCGGCGCAACTCACCGCCCTCGAGGGAGCCATCCGGCGCGGGCTGGACGAGGGGGGGCTAGGGGTGGGCTTCGGCATCAACTACTCGCCCGGGGCCACCACCGAGGAGATCGAGCGGATGTTCCGCGTGGCCGCGGAACGCAAGGCTACGGCGTTCGTGCACACGCGGGCGTTCGGGATCGGGGCCATCCGCGAGGTGATCGACGCGGCACGCGCCACCGGGGCCTCGCTGCACGTGGTGCACATCGGCTCCTCGTCGTTGGGGGACCTGCCGCAGGCGCTGGCGCTGGTGGACTCCGTGCGCGCAGCCGGGATGGACGTGACCACCGAGGTGTACCCCTACACCGCGGGGTCCACGCGGCTGGAGTCGGCGATGTTCAACCCGGGGTGGCAGCGAAACCTCCCGGTGGAGTACGGCGACCTCGCGTGGCCGCTCACCGGCGAGCGGCTGACCCAGGAGAGCTTTGCGCGCTACCGCAAACAAGGGGGGTGGGTGGTGATCCACATGATGAAGGAGGAGAACGTGGCCCGTGCCATTGCGCACCCCGGCGTGATGATTGCCAGCGACGGCGTACCCTACGTGAACGGCACCGGCCACCCGCGCGGGGCAGGGACCTACGCGCGGGTGCTGGGACGCTCGGTGCGCGACCAGCGCGCACTGCCGCTGATGGACGCGTTGGCCCGGATGACCATCCTGCCGGCGCAGCGGCTGGAGCGCTTTGCGCCGGTGATGCGGCGCAAGGGGCGCGTGTCTCCCGGCGCCCACGCCGACCTCACTGTGTTCGACCCGGCCACCGTGGCGGACCACGCCACCTTTGACGAGCCGGCCAAGCGATCATCAGGGATCACCTACGTGCTGGTGAATGGCACCTTTGTGGTGCGCGCCGACACGCTGGTCCCCGGGGCGCTCCCCGGGCGCGCAGTGAAGTCGGGGGTGGTCCAGTGATGCGCGCGCCGGTGACCCGGGACGGGGCGTCACGCACGACGCTGCGGACACTCCCGCTGGCGCTGCTGTCGTCGCTGTTGCTGGCCCCCGAGCCGAGCGCCGCGCAGCGCCCCGCGCCCCAGGGGGCTGCATCGACATCCGCCCCCTTTGCCCGCGCGCGGGCGCGCATCCAGCGCGCGCTGGTGGAGGAGGGGGTGCCCTCCATCTCCGTCGCGGTGGCCAAGGGGGGAAAGATCGTCTGGGAAGAAGGGTTCGGGTGGGCCAACCGCGAGGCGCGCACGCCCGCCTCGGCGCACACCATGTACTCGCTGGCCTCCATCTCCAAGCCGATCACCGCCACCGGACTGATGGTGCTGGTGCAGCGCGGGCTCGTGTCGCTGGACCGCCCCATCAACGACTACCTGGGGAAGGCCAAGGTGGACGGGCGCGCCTTTGACGCGAACGCCGCCACCGTGCGCCGCGTGGCCAACCACACCGCGGGGCTGCCGCTGCACTTCCAGTTCTTCTATGCCGACGAGCCGTACCGTCGTCCCGCGATGGACGAGACCATCCGGCGCTACGCCAACCTGGTGACGCCCCCCGGCGAGCGGTGGCACTACTCCAACCTGGGGTACGGGCTGCTGGACTACCTCATCGAGCGGGTGTCGGGGCAGTCGTACGCCGACTACATGCGCGAGACCGTGTTTGCGCCGTTGGGGCTCACGCGCATGGCGGTGCACATCCCGCCGGGGCAGGAGGCGCACACCGCGGTGCGCTACGCCCCCGACGGCACGCCGCTGCCGTTCTACGACTTCGACCACCCCGGCGGCTCGGCGGTGTTTGCCAGCGCGCACGACCTGCTGCGCTTCGGGATGTTCCACCTCAAGGACCATCTCCCCGACCAGCGCGCCGTGCTGAGCGACGCCACCATCGACGAGATGGCGCGCCCCACCGCGGAGATCCCCACCAACGGCCAGTACGGGGTGGGGTGGCAGCGGTACACGTCGCCCAAGGGCGGGGTGATGGTGACGCACAGCGGCGGGATGGACGGGGTGAGCACGCGGCTCACGCTGGTGCCCGCGGGGGACGCGGCGGTGGTGGTGCTGAGCAACACCGCGGCCAACGCCACCGTGCTGCAGGTGCAGGGGGGAGCTGCTGGCCGAGCTGTTCCCGCAGTGGTTTGACGTGCCCGTTCCGGCGGTGCCGGCGGCGGCGGCGCCCGTAGCCGGGAGCCCCGTGTTCACCCCCATGCCGCCGGTGGCGGGGGAGTGGGCGGGGACCATCGACACGCACCTGGGGGTGCGCACGCTGCGGCTGAGCGTGCGCCCCGACGGCGCGGCGTACGCGCGGGTGGACGCGCAGCCGTGGGCGCTGGTGAATGACGCGCGCCTGGAGGACGGCTTCCTGCGCGGCAGCGTGACGGCCAGCGTGGGGAACCCCGACGCCGAGCGGATGCCGTACGACCTGCAGCTGGAGCTCAAGCTGCGGGGGGAGGGGAAGAACGCCGTCTTGAATGGCGGCGTGGTGGCGCGGTCACGCGTGACGCGCCAGCGAATCGGCCATGCGCTCACGCACTGGGCGCAGCTCACGCGCCGTGGTGAGCAGTAGGCACGGACCTCGTTCGATCATCGCTCCATCCTCGTCGGATCCCATTCACTCCACCGCCCATGTTGCGCCATTCCCCCGTGCTCTCCGCGTCGCTTGCTGTCCTTGGTCTTTCGGTTGTGGCGTCGGCGCAGCCGGCGGCCACCCCGCTCAAGGCGGGCGCCACCGTCAGCGGTCGCCTGGCCGCCGGCGACACCGCGCGCTTTGCGCTCACCCTGCGCGACAGCGTCTTCCTGTTGGGGAGCGTGACGCAACCCGACGAGCCGCTGGTGGTGCGGCTGGTGGCGGGCGGGCAGATGCGCGGACGCTTTGAGGGGCCGGGGAAGGGACCGCTCCGCTTTGCCGCCTTCGCCGGCGATACGGGGACCATGCTGGTGGAGGTCACCGCCCCCTCGCGTCGCGCGGCCGGCTATGCGCTCACGCTCTTGAAGCAGGAGCCGCCGGCCCGCGATCCCGCGCGCCGCGCCGACCAGCTGCTGGCCCGCTACGATGCGCCGGGGGTGCCGGGGGGCGAGGTGCGCGTGTGGCGCGACGGCAAGGTGCTCTACTCCAAGGGGTTCGGGATGGCCGACCTGCGTCACGGCATCCCCTACCGCCCCACGACGCCCACCAACCTGGGGTCCACCTCCAAGCAGTTCACCGCCTTTGCCGTGCTGCTTGAGGCCGAGCGCGGGAAGCTCTCGCTGGACGACGACGTCCGGAAGCACGTGCCGGAGCTGCCGTACCTGGGGGACACCGTGCGCGTGCGGCACCTGCTCAATCACCAGTCGGGGCTGCGGGAGTTCCTCAACCTGCTGGCCATGTCCGACCGGATCATCTATGAGGACCTGATCGACCGCGCGGAGCTGATCCGGATCGTGCAGCGACAGCCGCGGCTGCAGAACAAGCCCGGGGCGGAATGGAACTACAACAACACCGCCTTCGGGCTGGCGGCGCTCATCGTGGAGCGCACCTCGGGGAAGTCCTTCCCGGCGTTCCTGCGCGACGAGGTGTTCGTGCCGCTTGGGATGACGCGCTCCACGGCGCGCGCCGACCGGTCGACGATCATCCCCAACGCGGCCATGGGGTACATGGCGCGCCCCACGGGGTACGCCGAGGCGGGTGACCTGAGCGGCGCGCTGGGGGCGGGCGGGATCTACTCCACCGTGGAGGACCTGCAGCGGTGGGTGGAGAACATGCTGTCGCCGACGCCGCGCGTGGGATCGCGCGCGATCTTCGAGACCATGACCACCAACAACCGACTCACCGACGGCACGCTCTCGGGGTACGGCATGGGGCTGTCCGTGGGGGAGCAGCGCGGACTGCGCCGCATCCAGCATGGCGGCGCCGACGTGGCGCACCGCTCGATGCTGTCGATGTACCCCACCATCAACGCCGGCGTGTCGGTGCAGAGCAACTTCGCCGGCTTCAACTCGGCGGTGGCCAACGACATCGCCTACGCGTTCTTCGCCGACGCCATGACCGGTGCGCCGGCCCCCGCCCCCACACCCCCCGCCACGCGCCCCGGGGCGCCCCTCGGCGCCGCGGCGCTGGCGGCCTTTGCCGGCCAGTACTGGAGCGAGGAGCTGGAGAGCGCCATGACCATCGTGCAGCGGGGGGACACGCTGCTGCTGCGGCAGCGGCGTCATGAGGATGCGGTCCTGGCGCCGCAGGCGGCCGCCGACACGTTCGAGGGGCGCACGCTCACCCTCAGCTTCGAGCGGGACCGGAACGGGGCGGTGATCGGGTTCTATGCGGCCAACGGCCGCACGCGGGACGTGCGTTTTGCGCGCATGCGGTAGATCTTGAGGGTTCCCGCCACGTCGCGCGCCTGTTCCCTCACCCGGAATGCGCGCGGCGTGCGCTCCCTTGGCCGCCCCGCGCTCTCGATCGATGCGATTCCCGACCTCCCTGCTGGCCCTCGTCGTTGCGCTGCCGCTGGCCGCGCAGCCCCCCAAGAGCTACCCCTCCAGCTGGGACCCGGCGCTCATGCAGCGCGCCGACGTGAAGGCCGCCATGGCCCACCTGGAGCAGCAGTTCCCCACGCAGGTGGAGGAGTGGATCGCGCTCACCGAGATCCCGGCCAAGTCGGGGCAGGAGCAGCAGCGCGGCGCCTACGTGAAGGCGGTGTTCGAGAAGGAAGGGCTGACCGACATCCGCGTCGACTCCATCGGCAACGTGACCGGGGTGCGGAAGGGGACCGGTGGTGGCCCCACCATCGTGATTGCCGCGCACATGGACGTGGTGTTCGCCAACGACATCAGCCGAAAGGTCCGCCGCAGCGGCGACACGCTCTTTGCCCCCGGGGTGGGTGACAACACCTCCAATGTGGCCAACATGCTGGCCACGCTGCGCACCATGAATGCGGTGAAGTTCCGCCACAAGGGGGACATCGTCTTCGTGGGGTCCACGCAGGAGGAGCTGGGGCTGCGGGGGTTCACCTGGTGGCTGGACCACAACCCCCGTCCGGACCTGCTCATTGTCCCCGATGGCTTCTACGGCAGCATCTCCTACGGCGCGCTGGGGATCTACTGGACCAAGTACGTCTTCACCAGCCCCGGGGCGCACACGCTGGCGTCGCGCGGCACCCCCACGCCGGTGCGCGCGGTGGCCGAGGCCATCGACAAGCTGTATCAGCTGCAGTTTCCGGCGCTCCCCGATGGGGCGGTGATGAACATCGGGCAGGTGCACGGCGGGGCCATCTTCAACGCCGTGCCGCAGGAGCTGTACTTCACCGTGGACCTGCGCAGCCCCGACCCCGTGCTGCTGGATTCGCTGGACCGGACCATCACGCGCATCACGCGCGAGGTGGCGGAGCGGCAGAAGGTGGGGCTGCGCGTGGAGGTGGACCAGAAGAACCAGGCGGGGGGGACGGCCAAGCAGCTGGAAGGGGCGCGCGCGCATCCGCTGGTGCAGACCGCGGTGGACATCAACCGCTTCCTGGGGATGTCGGCGGGGATGCCCGGCGCCGAGGAGGCGGTGGCCACCGGCGCCACGGATGCCAACCCCGGTGTGGTGCGCAAGATCCCGGCGATCGCCATTGGCGGCTCCAAGTCCGGCGGGGCGCACCAGCTGAGCGAGTTCGCGCTGGCGTCCACCGCGCTGCCGTCCACCAAGCTGCTGTACCTGCTGACGGCCACGTTTACCGACGGCATCCGGATTGTGCCGCCGGCGAAGATCGTGCCCTGACCTCTCCTGAGCGGCGCCTGACGGTCCCCTAGTGTGGTGCGCGCCGCCGTTCGGCGGGGCGCACCACGGTGCGGTAGATCGTCACCGATCCGACGGCGCACAGCGCCTGCAGCACCGTGAGGGAGTGCGCGGTGCGCCCGTCGAAAAAGGTGGACACCAGCGCGCTCACGCTGGCGCCGGTCACCATCTGGCCGGCGCTCATGATCGCGCTGGCCACGCCGGCCACTTCGGCCACGGGCTCCAGCGCCCCCTGCACCACGTTGGGGCGGACGATGCCGTGGCCGATGAAGCCGAGCACCGCCAGCGGCACCAGGGCGCCCACCCGGATGGCCCCGGAGAAGGAGAGCACCAGCATCACCAGCGCGGCGCCCACGATCAGCGTCATGCCGCCGCCGATGAGCCGCTGGTGCGAGACGCCCTTCCGGATGAGCCGCGCATTGGTGAGGGCGCCCGTCATGAGCCCCAGGGAGGAGCAGGCGAACAGCGCGCCGTAGCTCTTGGTGGACACCCCCAGCACGCTGATGAGCACCAGCGACGACCCCGAGATGTAGGCGAACAGCGCCCCGAAGTTGAGGGCGACCATCCCCATGAGCCCCACCGTGAGCGGTTCCCGCACCACGCGCCTGTAGCCGGCGGCCACCCGGGCCAGATGGTCGCGGACGCGCGAGGCGTCCCTCCGCTCGGGGGCCAGCGATTCGTCCAGCGCCCACCATGCCGTCAGCGTGAGGAGCGCGGCGCCCGCGGCCAGCACGCCGTAGATGGCGCGCCATCCGCCGATGGCGGCCACCCCCGCGCCCACCGTGGGGGCGATCACCGGGGCGATGCCGGCCGCCAGGTTCACGTACGACTGGCGCACGCGCGCCTCGGCGCCGCTGAACAGGTCGCGCAGCATGGCCACCAGCACCACAAACCCCGTCCCGGCGCCCGCGCCCATGAGCCAGCGCCAGAGCAGCAGGGCACCCAGCGACCCCGACCAGGTGGCGAGCACGCCGCCCACCATGTACAGCGTGGTGCCGGCGAGGAGCACCGGGCGCCGCCCCAGGTGGTCGGAGAGGGGCCCCGACACCAGCGGCGCCACGGCGAAGCCGACCATGAAGGTGCTGATGGTGAGCGCCGCGCGCCCCACCGGCGCGCCGAAGGTGGCGGCGGTGTCGGCGAGCACCGGCAGGCTCATGTCGGTGGCGAACGCCGAGAGCGTGGCCAGCGCGGCCACCAGCAGGGTGAACCAGGGGGAAGCGGGGGGGATCCGCCGGCCGGGTGCGGTCATCCCGTGGAATCTGCGCGGGTCGGGGAGGATCCGCCGGTTTTCACCTCCGCTTTCACCCCCGGAGACACCCCCGCCTCACCCCCGCTTCGGCAGCTTCCGCGGATCGAACACGGGAATGCGGCCCAGTCCCATCCGGGTCCACGCTGCCACCACACCGCAATCGCGTGTGGACAGGTACTCCGCCGGCAGGTTGAGGGGCCTGGGGTACACCTCGATGGCCGCCACCTCGTCGCGCGACACGAACTCGTCCAGCGTCATGGTTGCCACCCCCGCGATGTCCAACGGGAAGCCGTCCACGAAGACCGTGGCTCGGCACCGGTTGCCCCGGAAGTCGCGCATCAGGACGTGCTGGCCGAACCCCTGGTTGTTCATGCGCACCTCCACCCCGGCGATCCCCACGAGCGCGTCGCTGAGGTAGGTGCTGGTGCGCTCCCGCACCATGGTGCCGTCCATGAAGGTGCCTACGCCTCGGCGCCAGCGTCGCTCGATGGCCACCACCTCGGGGGGGAGCGGGCGCCCGGCCACCACGCGCACGGTGTCCAGGGCGACGGTGCGCTTGGGGAGCGCGATGGCCAGCTCCAGCGACGCCCCTTCGCTGAGGCGCAAGGCCTGGCGGGACGGCTCGTAGCCGATGGCACGCGCCTCCAGCGTATGCGTGCCCGCCACCGCGTCGGCAATGAAAAAGGCGCCGCTGTCGGAGGAGCGCACCATGGTGCCGCTCCCCAGCACCCGCACCATGGCGCCGGCCAGCGGGGTGCCGGCGGCGGTGGTCACGCGCCCTCGCACCCCCGCGCGGCCGGCGCGCGGGGCGCGCATCGCCGATCCAGGCGCGGCATTGGCGGCCGAATCGACGGCCACGGCGAACCCCGCCCCCACCGCGAAATCCTGCACCCGGTAGCCGTCCGCGGGGATCTCCACTTCGATGATCCCCGTGCTGTCGGCGCCGCGCGAGGCCTGGGCCGTGACGGTGCTCCCCTTGGGGGCGCCGCACAGCACGTAGCGTCCGCTCGCGTCGGTGCGCGCCACGCGGCGCATCGCCTCGCGGGCCATGCTCTTCTTCGCGAAGAGCCATTCCGGCCATTCCACCACCACCGTCGCCAGCCCCATGGGGGCGTTGGTGACGGCGTCACGCACGTCCCCCACCACCGCACCGTCCTCGTCCCCCAGGCTGGGGCCGCAGGTGGCCGCCAGCACGGCCCGCGGGGATGGCGTGGTCAGCTCCACGGCCACGGTTCCCGATTCGGTGAGGTCGAGCCGCACCAGCGGGGACTCCGCCCGCAGGGCGTCCAGCACCGGATGCGCGAATGAGGCCACCCACAGGCCGCCGGGCACGCTGTCCAGCGCGAAGGTGCCACTGCTGTCGGTGACCGTGGAGCGGCCGTCGCCAGGATCGGCGGGGCGGAAGAGCCGTACGGCCGCGCCGGGGAGCGGGCGCGCGCCGAGGCTGTCGAGCACCCGTCCCACCACCCGCACGGTGATGGGGGCGGGGGGCGCCTCCTGCGCCGGTAGCGCCTCTGGGAGCGCCGCCGGCGCGGCGGCCAGCAGCATCAGGAGTGTGCCGTGCCGCATGGTCCGCGCTGCGTGCAGGCTGATGTGCATGGCTGCGTCCTCTTGAGTTGGCGGGTGCCGCTTATACCCCGTTGGGGTTGGAATGTTCCGCTCGCCGGGGGCGGGGGCAAGCGGTGCCATGGTACCAGGTGCACGGTTGCGGTTAAGCTCCGGCCTGCCGCCGCGTGCATGGTGCGGTGAGCCCGCTTGCCCCCTCACCGTTCCTGTAGATTCCCTTGCATCGGGCATCGCGTGCTCAGCATTGCGATGCCGTACCCGGGATCATGGCCGAGGAATGGACGTGCGCCTGGATCCCGAGATAGGCACGATTGCGTGGCCCAACGGCGCGGATTTCGCGCCGGAGTTCCTCCGCACGCTCGTGGAGCAGCCTTCGGCGGCCTAGCCTTCCGGTTGCGAGTCCAGCGATACGCCAGGGCGCAGCGCTCCCCCACCAAAGACCGGGAGTGGCTTGCTCGTCGCCGGCGTCGTGGCGAACACCCCCCAGCCGTGCCCGTCGGGGTCCAGGAAGCTGTGGGTGTACATGAAGCCGAAGTCTTCCGGCTGGTCATGCGTGGAGCCGCCCGCGGCCAGTGCCCGCGCCACCAGCTGGTCCACCGCGTCGCGCGAGTCGCAGCGCACGTTGAGCAGCATCTCCACCGCCTGGCTGGTGTCGCAGATGGCCTTGGGGGTGAACTCGCGGAACTTCGCGTATGGGCACAGCATCACGAACAGCTGGTCGGTGACGGCCACGCAGGCGGCCTCTTCGCCGGAGAACTCGGGTACCGGCGAAAAGCCCAGCGCGTGGTAGAAGGCTGTGGCGCGAGGGAGGTCGGTGACGGGGAGATTGATGTAGAGCTGCTGGATCATGCGGGGGCTCAAGTTGGGTCGGCATCCTCGCCGGCGGGGTTCACACGGGGGATCGATCTCCTACCGCCCCCGCTCCAGCATGGCGTCCATCAGCACCCACACCCCCGGATCCAGCCGCACGCTCTCCGGCTCGGCGGGGAGGTCGATGGTGAAGCGGTTGGACTTGGCCGTCAGCTGCACGCGGTGCCGCGTTTCCACCGCCTGCCCCTTGGCGCGAATGCCCACCTCAAGAGGCATGGTGAAGAGGCTCCCGTCGGTTTGCACTTGGTCCAGCTGCAGCTCCAGCTGCCGCGCCGCGGCGTTGTAGCGCCACTGGCCGGCCACTTTCAGGGTGCCGGGCTTGTACAGCCACTGGTCGAAGAACCACCCCAGGTCGCGCCCCGCGGCCTCCTCCATGGCACGGCGGAAGTCGGCGGTGGTGGCGTTGCCATTGAAGTGCCGCTGGTAGTAGCTGCGGATGCCGCGCTGGAACGCCTCGTCCCCCACCACGCCGCGCAGCATGTGCAGGATCCAGCTCCCCTTCTGGTAGGTGTGCGAGCTGGTCACGTCCTCCATCCGGCGCAGATTCCGGTGGACGATGGTGTACCCGGGGTTCTTCTCGGCGAAGGCACGGACCGTCTGCCGGCTGCCCTCCAGCCCGCGCACGAACTCGTCGCGCCCGTAGGCATGCTCGATGAAGAGGAGCGTGAAGTAGGTGGCAAACCCCTCGCTCAGCCACACGTCGTCCCAGTCGGCCTCGGTGACGGCGTTCCCGAACCACTGGTGGGCGATCTCGTGGATGACCACGTTGCGCCACCGCACGCTGCGCGTGCCGGTGACGGCGCTCTCGTTGTACAAAATGGCCGACGCCGACTCCATGCCGCCGGCCACGCTGCTGGCCTGGATGTTGGCCAGCCGCTCGTACGCGTACGGCCCCACGTAGTCGCTGTAGAAGGCCAGCACCTGCTTGGTGGGGGTGGCAAAGTCGGCAAAGCCGGCGTCCCGGTCCTGCGGATACACCCACGTCTCAATGGGCTTCCCCTCGAAGGTGTCCACGCGCTGCATGGCAAAGCGCGCCACCCCCAGCACGTACAGCCACGGCGCAATGGGGACGCCGTTGCGCCAGTGGGTGCGCCGCCGACCGCCGGCAAGGTCGGTGGTCTCCACCTGCAGCCCGTTGGACACCACCTGGTAGTGGCTGGGGGCGGTGACGATGAACTCGCTGGTGGCCTTGTCGTACGGATGGTCGATGGTGGGGAGCCAATGCCGCGCGCGGTTGGGCCAGTTGTCGCTGAAGACGGTGCGGTCGCCATGCTTGTTGCGGCCAATCAGCAGCCCCGTGGCCGGCACCCCGGCGTACTCCACCTCCACCTGCACCCGCTGCTGCGCCACGCTGGGGGCGGGGAGGGGGATCAGCAGCTCGTCGTTGGCATGGCGATAGGGGACCTCGGCCCCATTCCACCGCACGCGCGCCACGCGCATCCCCTTGCCCCCCACGCTCCCCGCGGCGGCGCCCCCGGCGTTCACCAGGTCCAGGCGCACCGTCTGCACCCCCGGCTGCAGGAAGCGGATGTCCATGGCCAGCGTGCCGGTGATGGCGTCGGTGGTGTCCGACAGCTCCAGGCGGAACGCGTAGTGCAGCGCGTCGATGGCCGGGTTCTTCGGATAGGTGTCCAGCGGCACCGTGGGCACGGGCGGCACGGCCAGTGCGGCCAGCAGCACCAGCTGCGACGCGGCGGGGAGGGCGAGGGGGATCATGGACGGCTTCCTCCGGGAGTCGAAGCGGGGGGCACCGCCGGCGGCGTGGGGGGGCGCCACTGCACCACCCCCGGCTGGGCGATGGTGCGCTCCACGTCGCCCACGGCGCTGGGGACGAAGGCGCTCAGGTTCTCCACGCCGGTGGCGGTGACCAGCGCCATGTCCTCGATGCGGATGTAGAGGCGCTCCTCGGGGATCCAGATCATGGGGTCGATGGTGAACACCATCCCCTCGCGCAGCGGCACGCCGCGCACGCGCCCCACGTCGTGCACGGCCATCCCCACCGGGTGCTGGAAGTGGCCGCGGAACTTGACCCCCTCCTCCACCGCCTTGCGGTGCGCGGGGGAGGCGAAGGTCTTCCCCTGCAGGTACTGCCGCATGTCGGTGGCCGCGCGGTCCAGCACCTCGTCGGCGGTGACGCCGGGGCGGATGTGGCGGAAGAGCGCGTCGCGGTAGGCCACGATGAACTCGTAGAGCGCGCGCTGCGCCGGCGTGAAGGTGCCGTTGACCGGCCAGATACGGGTGACGTCGCTGGTGTAGTAGCGCACGTCGGGGGCGTAGTCCATGAGCACCAGGTCCCCGTCCTTCAGCGGGTCCGCCTTGCGGAAGTAGTGCCCCATGAAGGCGTTGGTGCCGCCGCCAATGATGGAGGCGTAGCCGTCCCCCTGCGCGCCGTTGAGGTAATGCACGTACTTGGCGGCCGCGTCCAGCTGGTACTCCATCACCCCCGGCTGCGTGGAGCGCATGGCCTCGATGATCCCCAGCCCCGCCAGCTGCGTGGCGCGGCGGATGAGGGCGATTTCGGCCGGGCTCTTGATGGTGCGGAGCGCGTCCAGCGTGGGCGACAGGTCGTGCACCTCCAGCTGCGGGAAGCGCTCGCGCACCAGCCGCACGAAGTGCGCCTCGCGCGAGGGGCGCCCGTCCCACGGATCGCTGGCGGCGCGCGCCTGGCCGGCCAGCAGCTCGTCGCGGCTGTCGTTCCCCGTCTCCATGGGGGCCAGCGGCGTGTGCAGCTGCATGGCCGGAGGGCGCAGCAGGTCGGCCGCGGACAGGTCCTGCGCCAGCCCTTCCAGCCCGCGCACGCGGTCCACGCCGGTGAGCACAATCAGCAGGAGGCTGTCCTCCACGGCGAGGATCTTCCCCTCGCCGCGCTCGCGGTCGTCGTCGCGGCGGGGCAGGTACAGCGTGGCGCGGCGCGTGCGGCCGTTGAGGAGCAGGTAGGCGTGCGCCGATTCCACCCCGGTGAGGTAGTAGAAGTCGTTGGCCTGCCGGAACACGCTGAACCCCGGCACGCCGGCCGCGCCCTGCACCACGGCGATGCCCTGCGTGCCGATGGCGTCGTACACGCGCCCGCGGCGCGCGGCGAGTTCGTCCTTCGTGAAGTCCGTCTGGTAGTGATGCGTGCCTTGGGCGGCGGCTGGGGCGGCCAGGAGGAGGGCGGCGGCCATGGGGCGCAGCGCGCGAGGGAGCATGGACGGGGCCTCGCCTACGAGGTGATGTACCCTTGCAGCGCCGCGATGGTGCTTTCGTGGTCCGCGATGATGTCGTTCATGATGTCACGGATGGAGATCATCCCCAGCACGCGATCGCCATCCAGCACCGGCAGGTGGCGGATCTTGCGGGCACTCAT
>JBEIJM010000032.1:0-24233 GCA_040380205.1 Gemmatimonadaceae bacterium | reverse complement strand
CTGCTCATCGGCGGGGCCACCACCAGCCGGGTGCACACCGCCGTGAAGATCGCGCACCACTACGAGGGCCCTGTCGTCTATGTGCCCGATGCCTCGCGCAGCGCGGCGTAGTCCGCGCGCACCTCGGCCGCGTACGCCGCGCCCCGTTCCGGGCTCAGCAGCGCGCTGGTCACCCCCACCGCGCGCGAGGCGTCCAGCACGTGCACCACCGGCCCCGCGTACGCGGGCTCGATCTTGAGCGCCGTGTGCGCCCGGCTGGTGGTGGCCCCGCCGATGAGCAGCGGGATGGTGAACCCCTCGCGCGCCATCTCGGCGGCCACGAAGGTCATCTCCTCCAGCGACGGCGTGATGAGCCCCGACAGCCCGATGGCGTCGGCCCCCACCTCGCGCGCCCGCTGCAGGATGGTGGCGCACGGCACCATCACCCCCAGGTCCACCACCTCGTAGCCGTTGCACTGCAGCACCACGCCCACGATGTTCTTGCCGATGTCGTGCACGTCGCCCTTGACGGTGGCCAGCAGCACGCGGCCGGCCGAGCGGGCGCCCGCCGCCTTCTGCGCCTCGATGTAGGGCACCAGGTGCGCCACCGCCTTCTTCATCACGCGGGCGCTCTTCACCACCTGCGGCAGGAACAGCTTCCCGGCGGCGAACAGGTCGCCCACGGTGTTCATCCCCGCCATCAGCGGCCCCTCGATCACGTCGATGGGACGCGCCGCCTCCTGGCGCGCCGCCTCGGTGTCCTCCACCACCCACTGGTCGATGCCGTGCACCAGCGCGTGCGCCAGCCGGTCGGCCACCGGCGCCTGCCGCCAGCCCAGGTCGGCCTCCGTCTTCTCGCGCCCCTTGGCCCGGTCGGCCACCGCCATCAGCCGCTCGGTGGCGTCGGCGCGCCGGTTGAGCACCAGGTCCTCCACCCGCTCGCGCAGCTCGGCGGGGATCTCCTCGTACGGCACCAGCTGCCCGGCGTTCACGATCCCCATGTCCATGCCCGCGCGCACGGCATGGTACAGGAACACCGCGTGGATCGCCTCGCGCAACGCGTTGTTGCCGCGGAAGGCGAACGACACGTTGCTCACGCCCCCCGACACCTTGGCGTGCGGGAGCGCCGCCTTGATGGCGCGCGTGGCCTCGAAATAGTCCACGGCGTACGGCGCGTGCTCCTCGATGCCGGTGCCGATGGCGAAGATGTTGGGGTCGAAGATGATGTCCTCCGGCGGCACCCCCTCGGCCACCAGCAGGCGGTAGGCGCGCGTGCAGATGGCCACCTTCCGTTCGGCGGTGTCCGCCTGCCCCTGCTCGTCGAACGCCATCACGATCATCGCCGCGCCGTAGCGCCGCACCAGCCGCGCCTGCCGCAGGAACTCCGCTTCCCCCTCCTTGAGGGAGAGGGAGTTGACGATCCCCTTCCCCTGCAGGCACTGCAGCCCCCGCTCCAGCACGCTCCACTTGCTGGAGTCCACCACCACCGGCACCCGCGCGATGTCCGGCTCCGACGCCGCCAGGTTGAGGAACGTCACCATGGCCGCCTCGGCGTCCAGCAGCCCCTCGTCCATGTTGACGTCGATGAGCTGCGCCCCGCTCTCCACCTGCTGGCGCGCCACCGCCAGCGCCTCGGCGTAGCGCCCCTCGCGGATGAGCGTGGCGAAGCGCGCCGAGCCGGTGACGTTGGTGCGCTCCCCCACGTTCACGAAGTTCGTGTCGGGGCCGATGGTCATGGGCTCCAGCCCGGCGAGGCGCAGCTGCGGCGCGGGCGCCGGCACCGCGCGCGGCGCCACGCCGCGCACCGCCTCGGCGATGGCCGCGATGTGCGCCGGCGTGGTGCCGCAGCAGCCGCCCACGATGTTCAGCAGCCCGCTGCGCGCCCATTCGCCGATGTGCGCCGCCATGGCCTCCGGCGACTCGTCGTAGCCGCCGAAGGCGTTGGGGAGCCCCGCGTTGGGGTGCGCGCTCACGTGCGTGTCGGCCTGCCGCGCCAGCTCCGCCACGTGCGCCCGCAGCTGCTGCGCCCCCAGCGCGCAGTTGAGCCCGATGGACAGCGGGCGCGCGTGCGCCACCGACACCCAGAACGCCTCCGCCGTCTGCCCCGACAGCGTGCGCCCGCTGGCGTCGGTGATCGTCCCCGAGATCATCACCGGGAGCGCCACGCCGGTGCGCTCGGCCTCCGCCGCGATGGCACAGAGCGCCGCCTTCGCGTTGAGGGTGTCGAAGATCGTCTCCACCAGCAGCACGTCGGCGCCGCCGTCCACCAGCCCGCGCACCGCGTCGGTGTAGGCGTCCACCAGCTCCGCCCAGGTCACGTTGCGCGCGCCAGGGTTCTCCACCTCGGGGGAGATGGAGGCGGTCCGATTGGTGGGGCCCAGCACGCCGGCCACGTAGCGCGGGCGCGCCGGGTCGGTCGCCTCGAACTCGTCGGCCACCTGCCGCGCCAGCGCGGCCCCGGCCACGTTGAGCTCGTAGGCCAGCCCCTCCATGCCGTAGTCGGCCATGGCGATGGCGGTGGCGTTGAAGGTGTTGGTCTCCAGCAGGTCGGCGCCCGCCGCCAGGTACTGGCGGTGCACGTCGGCCACCAGCGCCGGCTGGGTGATCCCCAGCAGGTCGTTGTTCCCCTTGAGGTCGCGGGGCCACTGGGCAAAGCGGGCGCCGCGGTAGTCGGCCTCCCCCAGCCGGTGGCGCTGGAGCATGGTACCCATGGCGCCATCCAGCACCAGGATGCGCTCGGCCAGCAGGGCGGGGAGTCGCGCCAGGCGGCGGGCCCGGGCGCTCACATCAACGGGTGGGGTGGACATATGTTTGGGGAATCTATGCCGCCCACCGCTCCCCTCCCACCGGACGCCCCCCCGGGCGCCGCCCCCCACCCCCGGGCCGCCCTGCTGGCCCGCCTGGTGGACCCCGCCCAGGTGGTGCTCGCCGATGGCGCCATGGGGACCATGCTGTATGCCCGCGGGGTGTTCATCAACCAGTGCTACGACGAGCTCGTGCTGCGGGCCCCCGACCTGGTGCGCGAGATCCACGCGGAGTACGTGCGGGCCGGGGCGGAGCTGCTGGAGACCAACACCTTCGGCGCCAACCGGGTCAAGCTGGCGCCCTACGGGCTGGACACGCAGGTGGCCGCGATCAACCGGCGGGCGGCGGAGCTGGCGCGCGAGGCGGCGGGGGAGCGGCGGCTGGTGGCCGGCGCAGTGGGTCCGCTGGGGGTGCGGCTGGAGCCGTACGGCCCCACCTCCCGCGACGAGGCCCGGGACGCCTTCCGTGAGCAGATGGTCGCCCTCAAGGCCGGGGGCGCCGACTGCGTTCTGCTGGAGACCTTCGCCGACCTGGAGGAGCTGGAGCAGGCCATCCTGGCGGCGCGCGACGTGGACCCCGCCATGCCGGTGATCGCGCAGGCCACCGTGGGCCCCGACCTGCGCACCGCCTACGGCGCCGCCCCGGAGGACATCGCCCGCGCGCTGGACAAGTGGGGGGCCGACGTCATCGGCCTCAACTGCTCGGTGGGACCGCAGACCATCCTGGAGGCCATCGAGCGGATGGCCGCGGTGACCTCGCGCAAGCTGGCGGCGCAGCCCAACGCCGGGATGCCGCGCGAGGTGGGCGGGCGCTCGATGTACATGGCCAGCCCCGAGTACATGGCCACCTACGCGCGGCACCTCGTGCAGGGGGGCGCCAAGCTGGTGGGCGGCTGCTGCGGCACCACGCCCGAGCACACCCGGGCGATGGCCGAGGGGATCCGCCCGCTGGCGCCGCGCACCGTGGTGGTGAGCGAACCGGCCGCGGCCCCCTCGGCCGCTCCGGCGGCGGCCGGCGTGGAGCCGGTGCCGCTGGCCCAGCGCTCCCGGCTGGGGGCCAAGCTGGCGGCGGGGCAGTTCGTCACGTCGGTGGAGATCGTCCCGCCCCGCGGCGTGGACACCACGCGCCTGGCGCAGGACGCGCAGGCGCTGGCCACGGCCGGGGTGGACGCCATCAACGTCCCCGACGGCCCGCGCGCGCAGAGCCGCATGGGCGCCATCGCCACCAGCCTCATCATCGAGCGCCACGGCATCGAGGCGGTCACGCACTACTGCTGCCGCGACCGCAACCTGCTGGGGATGCTCAGCGACCTGCTGGGCGCCTCGGCGCTGGGGCTGCGCAACCTGCTGCTCATCACCGGCGACCCGCCCAAGATGGGCCCGTATCCCGACGCCACGGCGGTGTTCGACATCGACGCCATCGGGCTCACCAACCTGGTGCGGCAGCTCAACCGCGGGCTGGACCCCGGCGGCAACCCTATCGGGGCCCCCACGGCGTTTGCCATCGGCGTGGGGGTGAACCCCGCGGCCATCGACCCGGCGCACGAGCGGCGCCGCTTTGCGTGGAAAGTGGAGGCGGGGGCGGAGTACGCCATCACGCAGCCGGTGTTCGACCCGGCGCAGCTGGAGACGTTCCTGGCGTCCATCGAGGACACCCGCATCCCGGTGGTGGCCGGCATCTGGCCGCTGGTGTCGGCGCGCAATGCGGAGTTCCTGGCCAACGAGGTCCCCGGCGTCACGGTGCCGCGCGAGGTGTTGGAGCGGATGCGGCGCGCCAGCGACAAGGGGAAGGAGCACGCCGTGGCCGAAGGCATCGCCATCGCGCGGGAGATGCTGGCGCGCGTGCGCGGCGCCGTGCAGGGGGTGCAGGTGAGCGCGCCCTTCGGGCGGATCGAGCTGGCGCTCGAGGTGTTCGGGGGGTAGGGCGAGGCAAGGGCGTGGGGTGACGGGAGGGCCGACGCTCTCCCGTTACCGCCCCACCAGCACCTGGTAGTCGTCCGTCCCCGGCCGGTTGGGCCAGTCCAGCCCAGGCACCGGCAGCGGATCGGTGGCCTCGGCCGCCAGCTCCTCGGCCGTCATCAGCCCGCGATGCAGCAGCGTGACCTCCAGCACCTCCGGGACGGCCGTGCCCGGCACCAACGGCCCCCAGTTGTTCCCGTGCACATGCACCACGGCGAAGGGGACCGTGAGCGCCTCCAGCAGCGTCCGGAAGCGCGTCCACTCGCGCCCCACGTCATGGAACTCCACCGCCAGGCCGGTGATCCGGTCGGCGTCCGCCAGCAGCGCCGGGAGCACATCGTATTCGGCCCCCTCGATGTCCATCTTCACGAACAACGGGGCGCCGTCGGCGGCGTGGGCCGCCACCAGCGCGCGCCACGTCACTCCGTCTCCCCCGGGGGCTCCGCGCAGCATGCGCGGCACGAAGGTGCGCCCCGCCGGCGCCAGCAGGGTGCGGAAGCCCCACGCCGTGCGCAGCCAGTGGCGGGTGCGCCCGCCATGGAACCGCGCGACCGGCCACCGCCCCGTGAGCACCGCTCCCAGCGCCATCCGTCCTTCGTGGAAGGCCAGCCGCAGGAACCGGCGCAACCCCACCGAGCCGTCCACCGCCACCAGCCGCCGCACCCCCGTGTGCGCCAGCACGTCGGTTTCGAACGACCATTCGTCGTTGATCCCCAGCCCCACCAGGCACGCGGCCGCGTCCAGCGCGCGGCGCGGCACCACGTAGCCGCCATCCTGCCGGCGCCCGAAGCGCGCGAGGTCGGCGGCGGGATGCCGGACCAGCCAGTCGAGCGCCGGACGGGGGGCGGAACAGGCGTCTCCCGCAACGGCGGACACCGGGGCGGGGGCTTGGGCGGGGGCGACGGGCAGTGCGAGGGACATGGCGTGAGGGGAATGGGGCCGGCGGCGCGTGGGAGTTGCCCCTGACGCCCCCGCTGGTCCCGGTGCGGTCCGACTCCGAGATTACGCGCAACACGGTCCCTGCGGCGGCTACCGCCCGCGGAGCGCTGTGCCACTCCCCAAAGACGATCCACCGCCGTTCCCGTCCCTTCACCCGCCGCCGTCCCATGGCCTCCCCCGCCCTCAGCGCCCGCCCGCCCCTCACGCTCCTTTCCGAAGAGGAGACGCTCTTTCGCGACGCCGTCGCCGAGCTGGCCGCCGCCGAGGTGGCGCCGCGGGTGCGGGCGATGGAGGAGGCCGGCAAGGTGGACCCCGCGCTCACCGCGCAGTTCTTCGCCATGGGGCTCATGGGGATCGAGATCCCCGAGGCCATCGGGGGCGCCGACGGCTCGCTGATGCTGGTGACGCTCGCCGTGGAGGCGCTGAGCCGCGTGGACGCCTCCGCCGCCATCCAGGTGGACGTGCAGAACACCTTGGTCAACTACCCGATCCACCGCTACGGCACCCCCGCGCAGCACGCGCGCTTCCTGGCCCGCCTCACGCAGGACACCGTGGGGGCGTACGCGCTCTCCGAGGCCGGCTCCGGGTCGGATGCGTTTGCGCTGGCCACGCGCGCCGAGCGGGTGGAGGGGGGGGTGGGCGCTCACCGGCTCCAAGGCGTGGATCACCAACGGCGGCGAGGCGGAGATCTTCGTGGTGTTCGCCAACGCCAACCCCGACGCGGGGTACAAGGGGATCACCGCCTTCCTCGTGGAGCGCGGCACCCCCGGCTTCACCGTGGGGAAGAAGGAGGACAAGCTGGGGATCCGCGCCTCCAGCACCACCGCGCTGCACTTCGACGGCTGCGTGGTCCCCGACGACCAGGTGCTGGGGAGCGTGGGCACCGGCTACAGGATCGCCATCGACACGCTCAACGGCGGACGCATCGGCATCGGCGCGCAGATGATCGGCGTGGCGCAGGGGGCGCTGGACGCGGCCGTGGCGCACCTCAAGGAGCGCAAGCAGTTCGGGCGCCCGCTAGCCGACTTCCAGGGGATCCAGTTCCAGGTGGCGCAGGCGGCCACCGAGCTGCACGCCGCCCGGCTGATGGTGTACAACGCCGCGCGGCAGAAGGACGCCGGCGAGGACATCGCGCTGTCGGGGGCCATGGCCAAGCTGTTCAGCTCGCAGGTGTGCGAGCGCGTCACCTCACTGTGCGTGGAGCTGTTCGGCGGCTACGGCTACACGCGCGAGTACCCGGTGGAGAAGTTCTACCGCGACGCGAAGATCGGCACGATCTATGAGGGGACCAGCAACATGCAGCTGCAGACGATCGCGAAGGGCGTGCTCCGGTAGCATGCGCCGGCCGGCCGGGGTGGCGCGCACGGCCGGCCTTGCTGGGGCGCTGGCCCTCATTGCGGTGGCCACCCTGTCGCCGGGCGACGGGCGGGGGCTGGCGCGGCTGGCGCACTGGTGCTGGCAGTGCGGCGCCCTGTGGCTGGCCGACGGCGCCAGCAACGTGCTGCTGTTCCTGCCGCTGGGGGTGGCGCTGGCGGCGCGCGGCTGGCGCGTGCCCGCGGTGGTGGCCGCGGGCTGCGCGGTGACGGGGCTGGTGGAGACGCTGCAGTGGGTGGGGGTCCCCCCGGGGCGGCTGGCCAGCCGCGGCGACCTGGTGGCCAATGTGCTGGGGACGCTGCTGGGCGCGGGGCTGTGGCAGCTGCGCGGGTGGCGTCACCCGGCCACCCCCCGTGCGGCGCGCGCGCTGGCCTTCGCCTGGGTGGGGGGCGTGGCGGCGGTGACGATGGGCACTGCGGCAGCGCTGCGCCCCGCCGGTTCGGCCCGCTGGGACAGCCGTCCCGTGGTGAGCCCGGTCACGCATGTCCCCGGGTCGGGGTGGTTCGAGGGGACCACTGATTCCGTGGAGGTGGACGGGGTGCGCATGCGGCGCGGCTATACCGGACCGGTGATCCTGGCCACCCGCCCGTCGCCGGCGGCCACGCGCGCCACGCTGCATGTGCACGGGCGCGACCCCACCCCCGCGCCGGTCCCGCTGCTGGTGCTGCACGACGCCGGCGCCTGGCGCCCGTGGCTGGCCGTGGCGCAGCACGGCACCGCCGCCGAGGCGACCCTCACGCGCACCGGAGGCGCCTGGGGGCTGGCCATGCCGGTGCTGTCGCTGCCGGGGGCCTTTGCGCCGCGCGCGCCCGAGGAACCGCTGCGCCTGACCGTGACCACCACCCCGCAGGCGATGACCGTGGCGGGACGCGCCGGCCCGTGGGCCCGCGCCCGGACGCTCCCGCTCACCCCCCTGCTGGGGTGGGCGCTGCTGCAGGCGGAAGTGCGCACCGACGGGGCGTGGGCGCCGCTGGTGGCCACGCTGTGGCTGGCGCTGCTGGCCGTGCCGGTGGGGTGGTGGGGGGCGCAGGGCGCGGGGGGGCGACGACCCGCGTGGGGGCACGCGATCGCGCTCGCCGTGGCGTTGTGCGGGGCGGTCTCCCTGCCGGGGCTCCTGCTGGGCAGCGCGGGCCCCTCGGCGACGGAGCTGATGCAGCTGGCGGCGTGGAGCGGGGTGGGAGCGTGGGCCTCGCGTCGGGGTATCTTTCGGCATGGTTGACTCCCTCATCGGCGGCTTCGAACTCCTGCTAAGCCTGCTGCGCCCCGTGGTGTTCGGGGCCGGCGTGTTCGCGGCGGTGGCCGCCGCCGTCTCCTGGGGCGCCCGCACCCGGCGTCTCTCCCCCTTCTCCCCCCTGGCCCGCCTCATGCGCCAACGGGTGGACCCGTGGCTCATCACCCCCATGGAGCGACGCCTGGTGCGCGCCGGCGGCACCCCGGCCGCGGCCCCCTGGTGGATGCTGGCCGTGGTGGTGCTGGGCGGCCTGCTGCTCCTCTCGCTGCTGGAGATGGTGCGCGACGAGCTGCTGCGGCTGGCCATCGCCTCGGGCGCGGGCGCCTCGCTGCTGGCGCTGCTGCTGCGCTGGACCTTCAGCGTGCTGCGGGTGGCGCTGCTGGCCCGGGTGATCGCCAGCTGGGTGGGGGGCTCCCCCTACTCCCGCTGGTGGCGCTGGTCGTTCCAGGCCACCGAGTGGTTCCTGGCCCCCCTCCGGCAGGTCATCCCCACCCTGGGTCCCTTCGACCTGACGGTGCTGGTGGCCTACTTCGGGCTGGGGCTGCTGGAGAGCGTGCTGCTGCGCGGGCTGCTCTAGCCCGCGCCGGCACCGGCCCAGCCCCCGGCCGCGCGTCACGACCCCGTCACGCCCCGCCGGACAGCGCCCCCCCGGCGGCAATTCCGGGAACAATGGTCGGCTTTGGGGAGTATATGAGGCAGGATAGGACCGACTGGTCCATATCCCCCGACCTCGAACTTTCCGGAGTAGTTGTCATGCGCAAGCTGTCCACGCTCGTTGCCGCCGTGGCCCTGATGGCCGTCGCGGCCCCCGCCCAGGCCCAGGACAAGGACATCGTCGAGACCGCGGTCGCCGCGGGCTCGTTCAAGACGCTCGCCAAGCTCCTCGGCGACGCCGGGCTGGTGGAGACGCTCAAGGGCCCCGGCCCGTTCACCGTCTTCGCCCCCACCGACGAGGCGTTCGCCAAGGTCCCCGCCGCCACCCTCGAGGCGCTGGGCAAGGACAAGGCCGCCCTGCGCAACGTGCTCCTGTATCACGTGGTCGCCGGCAAGGTGATGGCCGCCGATGTGGTCAAGCTCGACGGCAAGGGCGCCAAGACGGTGCAGGGCGCCGAGGCGAAGGTCATGCTCATGGGCGGCACCGTGATGCTGAACAACGCCCACGTCGTGAAGACGGACATCGCCGCCAAGAACGGCGTGATCCACGTGATCGACGCCGTGATCCTCCCGCCCGCGAAGTAAGCAGGGCGCGGCAGGGCGCGTTACACTGAAGGGCGCGGCGGGCGAATCAGCCTGCCGCGCCCTTCGCCTTTTCCCCCTGCCCCGTGCGCGCTTCCCTGCCCCGCCTGCTCGCCGCCGCGCTGGCCGTGGCGGCGTCCCCCGCCGCCGCGCAGCCGCCGGCCCCCGCCGACCTGATCGTCACCAACGCCCGCATCTACACCGCCGACGACGCGCGTCCGCGCGTGGAGGCGCTGGCGGTGCGCGGCGGCCGCATCGCCTTCATCGGCTCGGCACGCGAGGCGGAGGCGCTGCGCGGCGCCGCCACCCGCGTGGTGGACGCCGGCGGCGAGACGGTCATCCCCGGCATGGTGGACGCGCACGCGCACTTCGCCGGGCTGGCGGAGACGCTGCGGAGCGTGGACCTCACGGGGACGCGGTCGCAGGCCGAGGCGGTGGCCCGGGTGGTGGCGCGCGCGACCACGCTCCCCCCCGGCACCTGGATCCAGGGGCGCGGCTGGGACCAGAACGCCTGGGGCGACACCCGCTTCCCCACCCACGACGCGCTCTCCGCCGCCGTGCCGGGGCACCCGGTGTACCTCACGCGGGTGGACGGGCATGCCGCGTGGGTGAACAGCGCGGCCATGCAGCGCGCCGGGCTCACCCGCGCCGCGCGCGACCCCGACGGCGGGAAGATCCTGCGCGACACGGCCGGCGCGCCCACCGGCGTGCTCATCGACCGCGCCCAGGGGCTGGTGTCGCGCGCCATCCCCGAGCCCACCCGCGCGGAGACGCGGCAGGGGCTCACCGACGCCATGGCGGTGATGCACCGCTGGGGGCTCACCGGCATGCACGACGCGGGCGCGTCGCGCGCGCTCATCGACCTGTACGACGAGATGGCCGCCGCCGGCGCGCTGCCGCTGCGGCTGTACGTGATGATCGGCGACGACTCCGCCGCGCTGGCGCACTACTTCGCGAAGGGGCCGGTGGCGGGGGCGCACGACGGGCGCCTGTGGGTGCGCGCCGTCAAGCTGTACGCCGACGGGGCGATGGGGTCGCGCGGCGCGGCGCTGCTGGAGCCGTACAGCGACGATCCCAACAACATGGGGCTGCTGCTGAGCGCGCCGGCGCACATCCGCGACGTGGCCGCGCGCGGGCTGGCGGCGGGGTTCCAGGTGAACACGCACGCCATCGGCGACCGCGGCAACCGCGTGGTGCTGGACGCCTACGAGCAGGCGCTGGCGGCGCGCCCCACCGCGGACCACCGCTTCCGCGTGGAGCACGCGCAGGTGCTGCACAGCGACGACCTCCCGCGCTTCGCGCAGCTGGGCGTCATTCCCAGCATGCAGGCCAGCCACCAGACCAGCGACATGTACTGGGTGGGGAAGCGCCTGGGCCCCACGCGCACGCTGGGCGCCTACGCGTGGCGCTCGCTGCTGGAGAGCGGCGTGGTGATCCCCAACGGCAGCGACTTCCCGGTGGAGGCGGTCAACCCGCTCATTTCCTTTCACGCGGCCATCGCGCGGCAGGACGCGCGCGACTGGCCCGCGGGCGGGTGGCTGCCGGAGCAGCGGATGACGCGCGAGGAGGCGCTCAAGAGCATGACGCTGTGGCCCGCGTACGCGGGGTTCCAGGAGGGGGAGCTGGGGAGCCTGTCGGTGGGGAAGCGCGCCGACTTCGTGATCCTGGACCGGGACATCATGCGCGTCCCCGCCGAGCTGGTGCTGGGCACGCGGGTGCGCAGCACGTGGCTGGGCGGGCGCGAGGTGTATCGGCAGGGGGCGCCCTGAGCGGGGACGGGGCGTCCCCGTCGCCGGGGCCCATCGTCTCGCTGCTCCCGGCCGCCACGGAGATCGTGGCGGCGCTGGGGGCGTCGGCGCGGCTGCTGGGGGTGACCCACGAGTGCGACCATCCGCCGGGGGTGGCCTCGCGGGTGCGGGTGACGCGCACCGCGGTGGGCGCCGGGCATGGCGCGCCTGCGGGGGAGCCGCTGGGGGATCCCGCCGCGGTGGACGCCGCCGTGCGGGCGCTGGCGGCGTCGGGGAGCCCGTTGTTCACGCTGGACGAGGCGCGCATCCGGGCGCTGCACCCGCGGCTGCTGCTCACGCAGGCGCTGTGCGACGTGTGCGCGGTGTCGGAGCACGACGTGCGGGCGCTGGCGGCGCGGCTGGACCCGGTCCCCGCCGTGGTCACGCTGGGGGGCACCACGGTGGCGGGGATCCTGGACGACATCCGCCGGCTGGCGGCGGCGGTGGGGGCGGCCGACGAGGGGGCGGCGCTGGTGGCCGGGCTGGAGGCGCGCGTACGGCGGGTGCACGAGACGCTCAAGGCGGCGGCGGCGCCCCGTCCGCGGGTGGCGCTGGTGGAGTGGACCGCGCCGGTGTTCGTGGCCGGCCACTGGGGCCCCGAGCAGGTGAAGCGCGCCGGCGGGATCGACGTGGCAGGGACGGCGGGAGCGCATTCGGTGCCGGTGGCGCTGGAGGCGCTGGCGGCGGCCGACCCGGCCATCGTGCTGGTGGCCCCCTGCGGCTACGGACTGGAGGCCGCTGCCGCCGAGGCGTCACGGCTGCTGGCCGACCCGGCGTGGGGGTGGCTGGCGGGGCGCGACGTATGGGCGCTGGACGCCAACGCGCTGGTGAGCCGCCCGGGGCCCCGGGTGGTGGACGGCATCGAGGCGATGGCCCGGATCTTCAACCCGGCGTGCTTCACGCCGCTGGACCCGGCCCACGCCCGGCGCATCACCCCTTCCACATCTTCCACGCCATGAACACCAGCAGGAGGGCGAACCCCTTGCGCAGCATGGGCCCCTCCACGTTGGTGGCCAGCTTGGAGCCCAGCCAGGCCCCCACGAACATCCCGCCGGCAATCAGCAGGGCGTTGCGCCACGCCAGGTGGCCGGCCTTGTAGTACGTCATCGCGCCGATGGCGGCGCCCAGCGGGAGCATCATGGCCCCCAGCGACGTGCCGGCGGCTTCCTGCGGCGAGTAGCGCGCCAGGAAGATGAGCGCCGGGACGATGATGATCCCGCCGCCGATGCCGAAGATTCCCGAAAGGAACCCGGCACCCGCGCCGATGGCGAGAAGCAGGAGGGTGGCAGTCATCCGCCAAGTCTATCACGTATATTTCGCGGATGCTGACGAACTCTGCCATTGCCTTCCTGAAGCGATTGCTGGACACCCCGGGCCCCTCCGGATTCGAGGCGGCCGCGGCCAAGGTGTGGCGGGAAGAAGCCGCCCCCTTTGCCGCCGTGCACGGCGACGTGCTCGGCAACTCGCTGGCCACCGTGGAGGGGACGGGCGGGGCCGACGCGCCCACCATCCTCCTGGCGGGGCACATCGACGAGATCGGCGTGATCGTCACGCACGTGGACGACCGGGGGTACCTGTACCTCGAGGGGATCGGCGGGTGGGATCCGCAGGTGCTGGTGGCGCAGCGGATCCGCTTCCTGGGGCGCGACGGCGACGTGTTCGGCGTGGTGGGGCGCAAGCCCATCCACGCGCTCAAGCCGGAGGAGCGGGACAAGGCCGCCAAGATGTCCGACCTGTGGGTGGACATCGGGGCCACGTCGCGCGCCGAGGCGCTGGAGCGGATCGCCATCGGCGACCCCGGCGTGATCGACCAGCGGGTGCTGGAGCTCCCCAACCACCGGATCGTGTCGCGGTGCATCGACAACCGCATCGGGGCGTTCGTGGTGCTGGAGGCGCTGCGGCGCTACGCCGAGGCGCCGGGGGCGGCGCGCGTGGTGGCGGTGGCCACCACGCAGGAGGAGATCGGCTATGCGGGGGGCGGCGCGCGCGGGGCGGCACAGTCGGTGCACGCGGCGATGGCCATTGCCGTGGACGTGACGGTGGCCACCGACCACCCCGGCATCGAGAAGAAGGAGCACGGCGAGGCGACGATCGGCGGCGGGCCCGTGCTGGCGCGCGGCTCGGTGATCCATCCGGTCCCCTTCCGGCTGCTGGCCGAGGCGGCCGCGCGGCTGTCGATCCCGTACGGCGTGGCGGCGGCGGGGCGGATGACCAGCACCGACGCCGACGCGATGCACCTGGCGCGGGGCGGGGTGGCCACGGCGCTGGTGTCGGTCCCCAACCGCTACATGCACTCCCCCAACGAGCTGGTGTCGCTGGAAGACCTGGACCGGGCGGCGGCGATCATCGCCGAGGCGTGCCGGCAGGTGACGGGCTCCACGGACTTCACCGCGCGCTGAGCGCGCGGTGGACGCCCGCGGCCCGCGCGTGCCGCGCGGCGGGCCACGGGCGGATGCCTAGCGGACTTCCACCACCGGCGCCAGCCGCTGCGCCGCCCCCACCACCTCGGGGTCGGCATCCTCCAGCAGCGTCTCGATGGCGGCGCGCGCATAGTGGCCGCGGGCGCGCACCATCGCCTCCAGCGCGGCGATGCGCATCCACGAGTCGTGCGGCACCGGGCGCTCGGTCAGCTCGATCGAGGCCTTGGGCGCGGGGAGCGCGATGCGCACCAGCCGCTGCATCGCGTCGGCGCTCCCCATCGAGCCCAGGGAGGCGAGCATCTCCAGCACCACGTCCTCGTCGCGCTCGCGATCGAGCGCCGCCACCAGCCGCTGCGTGACCGGGCGCCCGCCCCCGGGGCCGCTCCCCGGCACGCCGAACGCCGCGGCCGACACGCGCCGCACCTCCGCGCACGGATCGCTGATCGCCGCGTGCAGCGCCTGCAGCCCCTTGGGCGTCCCCAGCTGCAGCAGCGCGCGCGCCGCCGCCATCCGCACCCGCTCCTCCGGGTGCGCCAAGGTGGCGATGAGCGCGGCGTCGGCCCCCGTCACCCCGAGGTTCCCCAGCAGGCACGCCGCGTTGCGCACCACGATCCACCGCGCGTCCTGCAGCTGCTCCACCAGGAAGGTGGCCCCCAGGTCGGTGGCCTCGATGGTGTCGAAGTAGGTGCGGCGCGCAAACGCCCCCTCGTCGGCGGGGAGGCGCTCGAACAGCCGCCGCACCACCACCTCGCCGCCGCGCGCCCGCAGCTGGTGCCGCGCGCGCGGGGCGGTGGTGTGCGGGAGCCGGTTGATGAGCAGCGGCAGCACCGCCGGCGCCACCAGCGTGCGCAGCACCCACTCGGCCGCCAGACGCCCGGCGCCGGTGCCCAGCGCCTGCTGCCACGCCAGCGCCGCCAGCGCGATCGCCTCCACCGCCTCGGCGTCCCCTTGCTGCGCGGCCGCCTGCAGCGCGGCCACCACCGGGGGCGCGGCGTGCACGGCGTCGGCGGTGGTGCGCGCCGCCGCCATGGCGGCGAGCGCGCGCTCGGCGTCGGGGCTCACCCGCAGCGAGGGCGGCGGCGCGTCCCCCGCCACCGAGGTGACCTTGGAGCTCCAGCTGTGCAGCAGCAGCGCCGCACGCGGCGCCGCCGGGTCGGGGCGCCGCCCGGTGGCCAACATCCGCGCCACCGCCAGCACCTCCCCCGCGGTGGTCCACTGCCGGATCACGATGGTGCCGATCTCCAGCTGCTGCATCCGCTTGAGCAGGCGGCGCAGCACGGCGTCGTTCACCAGCTGGTTGTCGTCCACCGGCACGCCGTCCAGCAGCAGCCGGTTGTCGCGCACCTGGCAGTGCAGCGTGCCGTCGCGCAGGCGTGCGGTGCAGCGGCGCAGCGCCACCTTGGCGGCCTCCTCGCGCGCGGCCAGCTCCGCGGGGGGCGCCGGCGCCCGCCCCGCCGCCGGGTTCCCCGCGGCGGCGGCCAGCAACGCCACCTGGTCCACCAACGCCACCAGCGCGCGCACCAGGGTGCGCGACTCGCCGCGCACGCCACCGGTGGCGCGCGCAAAGCGGGCTTCCTTCTCCAACTGGGCGGCGGCGGCGCCCGGGGCCGGGCGGTCCTGGCGGGGGGGCTGGGACATCCCCGTAAACTAAGCGACGACGGCTTGCGCGCCCCCCCCGGACGCCGCGTTGTTTGCACGCATGCCTCCCATCCCCCCCGCGGCGGCCGACGGCGCCACCCGCACCACGCCCCTGCCCCTCTACTGGCGCGCCGACGGCCCCGAGGGCGCCCCGCCCCTCCTGCTGCTGCACGGGGGCCCGGGGGCGCACCACGACTACCTGTACCCGCAGGCGCTGGCGCTGGCCGATCGCTGGCGGCTGCTCACCTACGACCAGCGCGGCGGGGGGCGCTCGCGCACCGACGATCCCGCGCCGGTGACCTGGTCGGTGCAGGTGGACGACCTGGCGGCGGTGTGCCGCGAGCTGTGCCCCGAGCCGCCGGTGCTGGTGGGCTACTCCTGGGGCGCGCTGCTGGCCATGCTGTACGCCATTGAGGGCGCGCGGCGCCCGCTCCCCGCGGTGCGCGCGCTGGTGCTGCTCTCGCCGGCCCCCATTGCCCGGGGGTGGCGCGCCGAGTTCGAGGGGGCGCTGGCCGCCCGCGGACGCGCCCCCGCCGTGCAGGCGCTGCGCGAGGCGCTGGCCGCCTCGGGGCTGCGCGAGGCCGACCCGGCCGCCTACCGCCAGCGCACCTTCGAGCTCAGTGTGGCCGGCTACTTTGCCACCCCGCAGCGCGCCCGCGACCTGACCCCCTTTCGGGTCACGGCCAAGGTGCAGCAGGCGGTGTGGGAGAGCCTCGGGGACTACGACCTGCGCCCCGCGCTGGCGCAGCTGGGGGCCGCCCCAGACGCCCCCCCGGCGCTGGTGGTGCACGGGCGCGACGACCCCATTCCGCTGGCCTCGGCGGAGGCCGCGGCGACCGCGCTCCGCGCCCGCCTGGTGGTGCTGGACGGCTGCGGCCACGTGCCCTACGTGGAGGCCCCCGCCGCGCTGTGGGACGCGGTGCGCGCCTTCCTGGACGATCCCGCGGTTGGAGGCGCGCGTTAGCTTCCCGCCATGGACTGCCGCACCGCCGGACACGCGCTGACCCACCTGGCCACGCTGCTGGAGCTGCACGGGGCCCCGCGCGAGGTCGTGGGGGCCGTGCAGGGGGCCGGGCGGCGCGCCGTGGCCCGCGGTGAGGCTCCGCTGGACGCGGCGGCGGTGGACGCGGCGGCGGCGGCAGCCGTGGAGGCCAAGGCGCCGCTCCCCGAGGTGGCGGCCGCCGTGCTGGCGGAGCTGGCGGCCACCGGGGGCTCGGCGCGGCTGGAGGGGCTGCAGGAGGCCACGCCGGAGGGGCTGCTGGAGCTGCTGCAGCTGCCGGGGCTGGGCCCCGCGCGCATCCGCGCCCTGCACGAGGGGCTCCACGTGGAGTCGGTGCAGGCGCTGGAGGCGGCGGTGCACGACGGGCGCGTGGCGGCGCTCCCCGGCTTTGGGGCGCGCAGCGCCGAGCGCATCCGGGCCGCGCTGGCGGAGCGGCGCGACGCCGGCACCCCCATGCTGTGGCCGCACGCCGCCGCCACCGCCGACCGGTTGCTGGCCGCGCTGCGCGGGCACCCGGCGGTGCGCCAGGCGGACACGGCGGGGGACGTGCGCCGCCGCACGGAGACCGTGGGGACGATTGCGCTGGTGGTGGCGGTGGACGGCCCGCCGGCGCTGGTGGCCGACGCGCTGCTCCAACGGCTGGGGGCGGCGGGCGGCGCGGGGGGACGCACCCGGCTGGCCCGCCTGGCCGACGGCGTGCGGCTGGCGCTCACCTGCGTGCGCCCCGACCAGTACGTGCACGCGCGCTGGCACGCCACCGGCAGCGCGGACCATGTGGCGGAGGTGCTGGCGCACGCGGCCGCGCGCGGCGTGACGCTCACCGCCGACGGCTGGGACGCCGCCCCCGTGGCAGACGAGGGGGCGCTGTACGCCGCGCTGGGGCTGCCGTGGCTCCCTCCCGAGGCGCGCGAGGGGCGCGGCCAGGTGGCGGCGGGGGAGCGGCTGCGACGGCTGGTGGGGCTGGAGGACCTGGTCGGGGCGCTGCACTGCCATTCGCACGATTCCGACGGCCACGCCACGCTGGCCGAGATGGCGGAGGCGGCGCGGGCGCGCGGGCTGCGCTACCTGGGGGTGTCCGACCACTCGCAGTCCAGCACCTACGCCGGCGGCCTCACGCGCGACGCCATCCTGCGGCAGCACGACGAAATCGACGCGCTCAACGCCGCGTGGACCGCGCAGGGCGCCGACTTCCGCGTGCTCAAGGGGATCGAGGCCGACATCCTCCCCTGCGGACGGCTGGATTACGACGCGGCCTTCCTGGACCGCTTCGACTTCGTGATCGGGTCGGTGCATGCGCGCTTCGGCATGCAGGCGCGACAGATGACCGACCGCGTGCTGCGGGCGCTCGACGACCCGCACCTGACGATCCTGGGGCACCCCACGGGGCGGCTGCTGCTCACGCGCGAGCCGTACCCGCTGGACCTGGCGGCGGTGGCCGCCAAGGCGGCGGGGGTGGGGGTGGCGCTGGAGCTCAATGCCGACCCGCACCGGCTGGACCTCAACGGGGACGGCTGCCGCGTGGCGCGCGAGGCCGGCGCGCTGGTGAGCATCGGCCCCGACGCGCACTCCCCCGACGGCTTCGACCACCTGGCGCTGGGGGTGGCGGTGGCGCGGCAGGGGTGGCTGGCGCCCGCCGATGTGCTCAACCACCGCGACGCCGACGGGGTGCTGGCGTTCGCACGGGCGCGGCGGGGCTAGCGCATGCCGGTGGGACGCCGCACGCGGGGGGACAAGCCGTCGCAGCAGGCGCCGCCGGTGGCGCGGGCGCCGCGCACGGTGGCGGCGCGCAGGGCGCTGGCCGCCGTGGTGTGGGAGCGGCTGGTGGCCGAGTACCCCGACGCCCACTGCGAGCTGGACCACCGCAACGCCTTCGAGCTGTTGTGCGCCACGATCCTGTCGGCGCAGTGCACCGACGCGCGGGTGAACCTGGTCACCCCGGCGCTCTTTGCCCGCTACCCCGACGCGGCGGCGCTGGCGGTGGCCGACCAGGGGGACGTGGAGGCGCTGGTCCGCTCCACCGGCTTCTTCCGGGCCAAGGCCCGGGCGCTGGTGGGGATGGCGCAGGCGCTGGTGGCCGAGCACGGGGGGGCCGTGCCGGCATCGCTGGAGGCGCTGGTGCCGCTCCCCGGGGTGGGGCGGAAGACCGCCAACGTGATCCTCGGGAACGCCTTCGGGATCAACACGGGCATCGTGGTGGACACCCATGTCCAGCGGCTGGCGCGGCGCCTGGGGCTCACGCGGGAGCCCGACCCGGTGCGGATCGAGCGCGCCCTCATGCCGCTGTTCCCGCAGGACGGGTGGGCGCTGCTGAGCCACCTGCTCATCTGGCACGGGCGGCGGGTGTGCCTGGCCCGGACGCCGGCGTGCGACCGGTGTCTCCTGGCCGACGTGTGCCCCTCCGCAGGCGTGGTGGCGGCGCGGTCCGGCCGTTAGCTTCTGGTCGCAGTCATCACCCCATCCAGGAGTCCCGTGGCCAAGCAGGCAACCATCGAGACCACCAAGGGCACCCTCGTCGTGGAGCTGTTCCCGGCGGAGGCCCCCAAGACCGTGGCGAACTTCGAGCAGCTCGCCAACAGCGGCTTTTACGACGGCATCAAGTTCCACCGCGTGATCCCCGACTTCGTGGTGCAGGGCGGCTGCCCGCACACCAAGGACGGCAAGGGCCCGGTGGGCACCGGCGGCCCGGGGTGGACCATCCCCTGCGAGACGGCCGGCAACCCGCACACGCACGAGGTGGGGGCGCTGTCCATGGCACACGCCGGCAAGAACACCGGTGGCAGCCAGTTCTTCCTGGTGCTCAGCCAGGCCAACACCCGGCACCTCAACGGGGTGCACACGGTGTTCGGGCAGGTGCGGCAGGGGCTGGAGCTCCTCCCCACCATGGTGCAGGGCGACACGATGACGTCGGTGCGCGTGGCCGACGTCGACTGACCGCAGTTCGACCGACCCTTTTTCCGGAGCAACGCCAGATGGGTGAACACCACACGCCGGGCGCCAGCCACGGCGGCAGCGACATGGGCGCGGCCTTCACCGGGCTCATCGGCGGCACGATCGTCATCGGCTTGGTGCTCTACGGCATCGTGCTGTGGACCAACAGCATCTTCGCCGGCCACAAGGCCGAGGCCAAGCCGGCCGCGGCGGCGCACGCCGCGCCGGTGCGGGTGGGGTAACCCTTCCGCCGTCGGTCGTTGCCGTAGAGACGCCCCCCCGTCGCCCCAGGGCGCCGGGGGGGTTCCCGTTGGGGGATCGCCCCTGCACGCCCCCCGCCCGCCAGCCCTCCGCCCGCCCATGTCCCACGCCGCCCCCCTCCCCTCCCGCGCGGACGCCCTCGCCCTGGTCCACGCCTGGACGCAGTCCGCGTCGCTGCGCACCCACATGCTGGCGGTGGAGTGCGCCATGCGGCACTACGCCGCGCGCCTGGGGGAGGAGGTGGAGCGGTGGGGGCTGGCCGGGCTGGTGCACGACTTCGACTACGAGCGGTTCCCGAACGCGGCGCAGGCCGCCGACGCGGAACACCCCGCCGAAGGGGTGCGGCAGCTGCGGGCGCTGGGGTGGCCCGAGGACATCTGCGAGGCGGTGCTGGGGCACGCCACGTACACCGGGGTGCCCCGCGTGACCCGCATGGCGCAGGCGCTGTTCGCGGTGGACGAGCTGACCGGGCTCATCACGGCATCGGCGCTGGTCAAGCCCAGCCGGTCGGTGCACGACGTGGACGTGGCGGGGATCCGGAAGAAGATGAAGGACAAGGCATTCGCCCGCGGGGTCAACCGGGACGACATCGTGCAGGGGGCGGAGGCGCTGGGGGTGCCGTTGGACGAGCACCTGGGGGTGGTGCTGGCCGCCATGCAGGGGTCGGCCGAGGCGCTTGGGCTGGCGGGGACCCCCGGAGGGTCAACGTCCCCGGGCGCCGGTGCGTAGCGTGGGCAACCCCATCGCCCGCAATGACTGCCTTCCCGCTCCCGCGTTCGTCCGCCTCTCCCCCGCGCTCCGGAGGCCCGCTGGTGTTGCTGCCGGATGATGCGGCCGCCGAGCAGGCGTTGGTGCGGGCGGCGCAGGCGGGCGATGCCACCGCCTTTGCCGGCCTGGTCCGGCGCCATCAGCGGCGGGCGTACGCCGTGGCCCGGGCCATCGTGCTGTCGCACGACGACGCCGAGGACGCGGTGCAGGACGGGTTCCTCCACGCCTACCGGGCGCTGGACCGGTTCCGTCCGGAGCAGGCGTTCGGGGCGTGGCTGCACCGTATCGTGGCCAATGCGGCGTTGGACATCGCGCGGCGGCGCAAGGTGCGCGACGCCGACGAGCTGACGGAGTCGCTGGCCTCCCCCCACCGCGACCCCGCCGAGGCGGACGAGTTGCGTGGCCGGCTGCAGCGCGCGCTGGCGCAGCTGGGTGCCCGGCAGCGGGCGGTGATCGTCCTCCACGACGTGGAGGGGTACAAGCACGCGGAAATCGGGGCGCTGCTCGGGATTCCCGAGGGGACCGCCCGGTCGGACCTGCATCACGCCCGCACGCAGTTGCGGCGCCACCTTTCCAACCTCAGGTTAGCCCCATGAGCCACCCTCGGCGTCCCGCCCTCGGCGCCCGCGAGGTGCCGTCGTCCCCCGATCCTGCCGTCACCGCGGCGCTGCGGGCGCAGTATGCCCCGCCGGCGGACGCGGCCTATTGGGACGGGCTGGAGGCGCGGATCCTGCGACAGCTGTCCGTGGCGGCGCCGGCGCTGCGCCCCGGCTGGTGGGCGGGCTTTGCCGACCTCCGGCGACGCGACCTGGCCTCGTTCGGCATGGTGGCGGCCACGCTGGCGCTGCTGCTGGCGGGCGCGGCGGTGATGCGCCAGCAGGCGCGCACGCAGGCGCTGGCCGAGGCCGCGCGCGAGCGGGCGGCGCGCGCGGCGGTCGAGGCCACGCTGCCGCTCCCCATGGACGACGCCACCCTTACCGAGGCCCGCATCCACCTGGCCCCCGACGCGCCGGAGCGGTACCTCAACCCGCTCGACTACTAGCCGTGCCCACCCCCGTGCCCGCCCCGCCGCGCCCCAAGGCGCTGGCCCTGCTGTTCCTGCTCTCCGCCTTTCTCGTGGGCGGCGGGGTGGGGTACGCCGTGGGGACCATGACCCCGCCGCCCCCTGCGCCTCCCGCGGCCCCCTCCGAACGGGGAATGCGCGAGGAATTGGCCCGGGAACTGGGGCTTTCGCCGGCCCAGCAGGCGCGCTTCGACACCGTCTTCGACTGGCGCCGCGCCCGCTCCCGCGAGCTGATGCGCGACGTGCGCCCGTCGCTGGACGCGGTGCGTGACAGCATGCGGGTCCTGCTCATGCAATCGCTCGACTCCACCCAGCAGGCGGCGCTCCGCCGCCTGATTGAACGCAACCAGCGCGCCGCCGACAGCGCCGCGCGTGCCCGCGGGGACGCGCGGTGACCGCCATGCCGTTCCAGTCCGCACCGCGTCGCGTCGTGGTGGTCGCCCTCGGGGTGGCCGTGGCCCTCGGCGCGCCCGCCTGGGCCAGGGCGGCCCGCGCGCAGGGGGCCGCGGAGGAGCCCCGCGCCATCTCCCTGGCCGAGGCCGTGCAGCTGGCCCAGCGCAACGCCCCGGGGGTGGTGCAGGCCCGCGGCAGCGAGCGCACCGCCGCCGCCGCCCGCCGCACCGCCGTGGGCGCCTACCTCCCCACGCTCAACCTCAACGCCTCCAGCGGGCGCACGCTGGGCGTGCAGTTCTTCCAGGGGCAGCTCATCCCCATCACCGGGAACCCCTGGAACTACAACAACGGACTGGGCACCTCCCTCGAGCTGTTCGATGGGGGACGCCGGTGGCAGGAGCTGGGGCGCACCCGCGCCCTCGCCGAGCAGGCCGATGCGCAGGTGGTGCAGGCGCGCTTCGACGCCGCCTTGCAGGTCAAGCAGCAGTACTACGCCGCGCTCGCCGCGCGCGAGTCGGAGGGGGCCGCGCGCGCCCAGCTGGAGCAGGCCGAGCAGCAGCTCAAGGCCTCCACCGCGCGCGTCGCCGCCGGCGTGGCCACCAAGTCCGACTCGCTCCGCTCGGTCATCCAGGTGGGGAACGCCCAGCTGGCGCTCCTCACCGCGCAGAACGACCTGCGCGTGGCCAACGCCGCCCTGGCGCGTGCGGTCGGGTCGGCCGTGCCCGTCACGGCGTCGGCCGCCGACACCGCCGATGCGATTGACGCCCCCGTCCCCGGCGAGGCCGAGCTGGAGGCCATGCTCCCCAAGGGACCGGATGTGCTCCTCGCCGAGACCGCCGTGGCCTCCGCGAGCGCCAGCCGGCGCGCCCAGCGGTCGCAGTTCCTCCCCACGCTCACCCTCAACTACAACTACACGTACACGCAGGGGAGCCGGAAATTCACCAGCGCCGACCTCTGGCTGATCGGGGGGAACAACCCCAACCGCCAGAACATGACCTTCAACTTCAGCTACCCCGCCTTCAACGGGTTCCAGCGGGAGCAGCAGGCGGTGCAGGTGGACGTGGCGCTGCGCACCGCGGAGGCGCAGCTGCGCGACGCGCGCCTGGGGGCGCGGCAGGCGCTGGTGGCGCAGCTGCGCGCGCTGCAGGGCGCACAGGCGCGCGCGCGCGTGCAGCAGGCCTCCATTGCCGCCGCCGAGAAGGACCTGCGCGTGCAGCAGCAGCGCTACGCGCTGGGGGTGTCCACGCTGCTGGACCTGCTCACGTCGCAGGCGCAGCTCAACCAGGCGCGGCAGGCGCTCATCCAGGCGCGCCTCGACGGCCGCATCGCCCGGGCGCAGCTCTCCGCGCTCGTGGGGCGCGAGCTCTGATGGCCCCGCGCCCCGCCCCCCGGGAGCTTCGGCCCCGGCGGGGGGGGCGCGTGCGGCGGCCCCCCGTTGGGCTCGCCACCGCCCTCGCCTGGGCCCTGGGGGCAGGGGTGGGGGCCTGTGGCCGGTCTCCCCAGGCCGCTGCCCCCATCCCCTTCGACGTCGTGGGGCGCCGCACCATCGTGGTGGACGCGCAGGCCACCGGGGTCGTCGAGCCCATCAGCATCATCGAGGTCAAGTCCAAGGCCTCGGGGATGATCGTCCGCCTCCCGGTGGAAACCGGGAGTCTGGTGCGCGCCGGGGCCCTGCTGGTGCAGGTGGACACGCGCGACGTGAAGAACCAGGTGGAGCAGGCGGCCGCCGACCTCCGCAGCGCGCAGGCCGCCCTCGCCGTGGCCACCGCGCAGCAGCAGCGCGCCGAGGGGCTCCACGCCGCCCGCATCATCACCACGCAGGAGTACGAAACCGCCCAGCTGGCGCTCACCCAGGCGCAGGGGCAGATCGTGCGCGCCACCACCAACATGGACCTCGCCCAGCAGCGGCTGGAAGACGCCACCGTGGTGGCCCCCGTCTCGGGGACGATCATCGACAAACCCGTCTCCGAGGGGCAGGTGATCGCCTCGGCCACCGGGTCGGTGTCCGGCGGCACCACCCTGCTGCGCATGGCCGACCTGTCGCGCGTGCGCGTGCGCGCGCTGGTCAACGAGACCGACATCGGCAGCATCCGCGCCGGACAGGAGGCGCGCGTCACCGTGGACGCCTACCCCGACCGCCCCTTTGACGGGCGGGTGGAGAAGGTGGAGCCGCAGGCGGTGGTGCAGCAGAGCGTGACGATGTTTCCGGTCATCGTGGCGCTGGAGAACCGCGAGGGGCTCCTCAAGCCGGGGATGAACGGTGAGGTGTCGGTGCTGGTGGAGCGGCGCACGGCGGTGCTGGCGGTCAGCAACGACGCCGTGCGCACCGTGCGCGAGGCGGCCACGGCGGCCCCGCTGCTGGGGCTCAACGCGGACAGCGTGGCGGCGCAGCTGCGGGCGCAACAGCAGGCACCGCAGGCCGCGGCCGCCGCGCCTGGGGGCGCCGCCGGGCG
>JBEIJM010000031.1:0-24300 GCA_040380205.1 Gemmatimonadaceae bacterium | reverse complement strand
CGCCGGGGGCGGGGGCGCCGCCTGGGCCCCGGACGCCCGCACCGGCGCCGCGCTGAGCGCGACGCCGGCGAGGAGGAGCGGGAGGCGCCCCCGACGGGTCACGGCGCCTTCGGCACCGAGTCGCCGGTCGGCGCGGCGGCCGGCGGCGGCTGCTGCGCCTTGAGCGAATCCGCCGTGGCCCGCACCGTCTTGGCGCGCTCCACCGCCTTCTCCAGCGCGGCCTCGTTCACCGAGAAGGCGTACTTCTGCTGCAGCGCACGGGCCACCGGGTACGGGATGTCCACGAACGCCACCTCGTTCTTCACCAGCTTGTCGAAGTACGACTCGATCCGGGCGCCCACCCACTTGGCCTTGTCGCCCCCCGACGCCTTCGCGCTGTCCGCCAGCTTGCCGGGCTCGATCCCCAGCCCCGCCCACGCCTGCGTCACCGCGTTCTTGAAGGTCAGGTACATGTTGGCCAGCTCGGCGGTGTCGGCCGCCACCTTGGCGCTGTCCGCCTGCGCCAGCACCAGCTCGTTGCGCATCCCCTGGCGCACGAACCGCTCCACCAGCGAGTCGGGCGCCGAGCCCACCTGCTGACGGATCTGCATCTGCGGCGGGAACGACGCCACCCACTCGGCGAACTCCGCCTCGGTCAGCTTGCCCCCCTTGTACGACCCCATCGCCGTCGACGACTTGCGGTAGCCCAGCGGGTTGCGGACGATCGCCTTGGCCTTCACCGCCGCCCCCGCCTCCACCTTCACCGCGTTGGACGACTCGAGCGTGGCCAGGTAGGTGCTCTCCGCCACCGCCACGTTGCGCTGCTTGATCTGCGGGGTGAACTGGTCCTTCACCTCGTCAAAGCGCGGGCGGTAGATGATGTGGTACCCGAAGCTCGTCTCCACCAGCGGGGAGATCTGGCCGGGCTGGATCGCCACCACACCGGCGCTGAACTCCGGCACCATCGCCTCGCGGGCGAACACGCCCAGCGATCCGCCGCGCTCCTTGGCGCCCGGCTCGTCGCTCTTGGCGGCCAGCGAGGCGAAGTTGGCGGGGGTGGCCTGCGCCCGGATCCCCTCGGCCTTGGCGCGCGCCGCCGCCTTCTGCTCGGGGGTGGCGGTGGGCTCCACCTTGATCAGGATGTGGCTGGCCGCCAGCAGCTCGCCCTTGTTGTAGCGCACCGAGTCGGGGGCGGGGGCCAGGGTGTCCCACCCGGCCGAGACGGTCTCGTAGAACCGGCGGATCTTGAGGTTGTCGATGGTGGACTTCATCGCCGCCTGCATCTCCGCCTTGTCGGCCAGCGAGTCGCCCTTGGCGGCGGCCGCGCCGGTGAGCTGGAAGTTCACCCACAGCTCGGCGATGGAGCGGGCCACGTCCTTCTCCAGCGGGGCCTGGGAGTTGCCCAGGATGTCGGCCAGGCGCGTGGTGGACAGCTGCTGCCCGCCCGCGGTGGCGGCGACGTCCGGGTTGGACGCGCCGCAGGCGACCGCGAAGGCGATGACGGCAAGCAGGGGCACTCGATAGGATCGCATCGGGAAAAGGCTCCGGGACCGGAGGAGGAAAGGGGACGGGAGGTCGGACGAGAGGGGGGCGGCGCCCCGCCGGGACCGGGCCGGGCGCCGCGCGGTTCAGCCTATCAGGGCGCGCAGGGCGCGCACCAGCCCCTCGAGCATTTCCGCGCCGCCCAGTCGGGTGAGCTTGAGCGCCAGGGGCTGCGCCCGGCGCACCTCGACGTGAAATTGCACGCCGTGGAACGCCGCGGACAGCCCCTTGAGGCGCGGAACCGCATCCGCCCGGAAACTAATGCGGGCCTCCGACGCGCGCACCAGCACCCCCTCCACCCCGAGCAGCGCCCCGAGCACCCGCAGCATCGCCGAGGCGAACAGCGCCTGCGCCGGCGCCGGGAGCGGCCCGAAGCGGTCCCGCACCTCCCCCTGCAGCGCGGCGATCTCCCCGGGATCGCGCAGCGCCGTGAGCCGGCGGTAGACATCCAGCTTGGCGTCCGCCGACCCGATGTACTCGTCGGGGAGGAAGGCCGGGGTGTCCAGCGACACGTCGGCCGGCAGCCAGGGCTTCTGCCCGCCCCCGTCCGCCAGCTGCCGCACCGTCTCGTCCAGCAGCCGGAGATACAGGTCGAACCCCACGGCGTGCACGAACCCCGACTGCTCGGGGCCCAGGAGGTTCCCCGCGCCCCGCAGCTCCAGGTCCTTGAGCGCCACGCGATACCCCGCCCCCAGCTCGGTGTGGTGCTCCAGCACCTTGAGCCGGCGCTCCGCGTCCTCGTCCACCCGGTCGGGGACCAGCAGGTAGCAGTAGGCCCGGCGGTGCGACCGCCCCACCCGCCCCCGCAGCTGGTACAGCTGCGCCAGCCCCAGGTGGTCGGCCCGGTTCACGAACATCGTGTTGGCATTGGGCACGTCCAGCCCGCTCTCCACGATCAGCGTGGACACCAGCACGTCCACTTCGCCGGTGACGAACTGCTGCATCACCCGCTCCAGCTCGCGCTCCTTCATCTGCCCGTGCCCCACCGCCACCCGCGCCCGCGGGACGATCCGCCGCAGGTGGTCGCCGATCGCCTCGATCGTCTCGATGCGGTTGTGCACGAAGAACACCTGTCCCCCGCGGTCCAGCTCCCGCGCGATCGCCTCCTCCAGCAGGGCGTCGTCGAACGGCTCCACGAAGGTCAGCACCGGCGAGCGGTCGCGCGGCGGCGTCTGCATCAGCGTGAGGTCCCGCAGCCCCGCCAGCGACTGGTGCAGCGTGCGCGGGATGGGGGTCGCGGTGAGCGTCAGCACGTCGGTCTGCAGCTTGAGCTGCTTGAGCCGCTCCTTGTGCTTCACCCCGAAGCGGTGCTCCTCGTCCACGATGATGAGCCCCAGCTCGGCGAACGCCACGTCGGGGCTCAGCAGCCGGTGGGTGCCGATGAGGATGTCGATCTGGCGCGCCTTGAGCCGCTGCACCACCGCCGCCTGCTCCTTGGCGGTCTGGAAGCGGGACATCACCTCCACCGTCACCGGAAAGTCCGCCAGCCGGTCGCCGAAGGAGCGCGCATGCTGCTCGGCCAGGATCGTCGTGGGGACGAGCACCGCCACCTGCCGTCCCCCCTGCACCGCCTTGAAGGCGGCCCGGATGGCGATCTCGGTCTTGCCGTACCCCACGTCGCCCACGAGCAGGCGGTCCATGGGGCGCTCCCCCTCCAGGTCGCCCTTCACGTCCAGCGTGGCCTTGCGCTGGTCGGGGGTGTCCTCGAACAGGAAGGCGCTCTCCAGCTGCCGCTGCCACGCCCCGTCGGGGCCGCACGGGGGGCGGGTGGCCACGCGGCGCCGGGCGTACAGGTCCAGCAGCTCCTGGGTCATCTCCAGGATGGCCAGCCGGGTCTTCTCCCGCTGCTGCTTCCAGCGGGTGCCCCCCAGCTTGTGGAGGCGCGGCGGCGGCGCGTCCTCGGAGACGTCCGCCGCGCTCCGGTAGCGCTCCACCTGGTCGATGCGGTAGAGCGGGACGTTGAGGCGGTCCCCCCCCTCGTACTCGATCACCGCCGCCTCGAGCGTGGCCTCGCGCACGACCACCCGCTCGATGCCGCGGTAGATCCCGATGCCGTGCTCAAGGTGCACGACGTAGTCGCCCGGCTTGAGCGCGCCCACCGCGTCCAGCGCCGCCCCGGTGGCGTAGCGGCGCGTGCGCCGCAGCCGCCGCTCGCGCCGGAAGATCTCGTGGTCGGTGAGCACGCGCACCGCACCCGGGAGGATGAAGCCGCCCCCCAGCACGCCGATGGCGATGGCCGCGGCCACGGGCCCCTCCTCCCCCAGCAGCTCCTCCAGCCGCTCCGCCTGTCCGGCGTTGTCGCACAGGATCAGCGTGGGGAGGCCGTCGCGCTGCAGCTTGCGCAGCACCCGCAGGTCGCGCGAAACCAGCTCGGGGGGGCGCGTGGGGAAGGCGATGTCGGGAGCGGGCCCCGCCTCCGCCGCCCCCGCGGTCCGCGCCGGCGGCGCGGCGATGCGCACGGTGCCGAAGCGCGCCAGCGTGCTGGCCATCGCCGGCGGCGGCACGAACAGCTGCTCGCGGTGCACGAACAGCTCCCCGCGGCGCCGCGCCAGCTCGGCGTGGTGCGCGGCCTCCTCCCAGGTGCGCGCCAGCTCGGGGAGCACGCTGCTCCCGGCGGGGACCACCACCAGCGTGTCCGGCGGCCACAGCGCGGGCAACGTCACCCGCTCGGCCACCCCGCCGCCGGGGGCGGCGTGCCCGTCCACCGGCAGCACCAGCGCCCGCGCCGCGTCGCGGGTGCTCCGCTGCGTGTTGAGGTCGAAGTGCCGCAGCCCGGCGATGTCGTCGCCCCAGAACTCCAGGCGCACCGGCTCGGCCATGCCGAACGAGTAGATGTCGAAGATCCCGCCGCGCACCGCGAACTGCGCCACGTCCTCCACCATCGCCACCCGCTCGAAGCCGATCGCCTCCAGGTGCGCCGCCAGCGCCTCGGGACGCCACTGGTCCCCCTGCCGCAGCTCCAGGCGGGCGCTGGCCAGGGTGGCCGGCAGCGCGGTCTGCTCCAGCACCGCCCGCGCCGTGGTGAGGAGCACGCGCACCCCGCCCGCCGCCAGCCGCGCCAGCGTCTCCACCCGCTCCCCCGCCACCTCGGCGTGGGGCTCCACCTCGCCAAAGCCCTCGCGCGGCGGGTACAGCGCCACGGGGAGCGCGTCGGCCAGCGCCCCCAGGTCGGCCAGCCACCGCTCCGCCTCCCCAACCTGGTCGGCCAGCACCACCACCAGCCGCTGCGGCAGCGCCTCCGCCAGCGCGGCCACCAGCACGGCATCGCTGGAGCCGGCCAGCCCCCCCACGCGCAGCGCCCCGCCGGGGGTGGGGAGCTCGCGCAGCACGCGGGCAAAGGCCGGCAACGCCGCCATCGCCTCCAGCAGACGCGGCAAGCCCATCAGCGCCGCCCCACCCAGCCGTCCACCACCAGCGCCGCCAGCGCCAGCAGGAGCAGCGGCAGCACCAGCGCATAGCCGGCGCCCTGCGCGAGCACCCGGCGCCCCCACGCCTCACCCGTGGCGGGCGTCTCCACCGTGGTCCCGCGCCACGCCGCGCCCAGCGCCGTCCCCGTCCCGCCCTGCAGCATGGACTCCTCACGTTCCGGATTGACCTGCACCGCCCCCACCCGCGCCTCCGCGCGCCGGAAGAACGCCACCCCCGCCTGCGACGGCGCCGTCCACCGGCGCCCCGTGACCGGACGCACCACGCCGTCCACCCCTTCCACGGCGGTGATCCCCTCCGGGACCGCCACGGAGCCCCCGGGCGCCACCGCCACGACCCCGCCGTCGGCCCCCAGCCGACGCGCCACCAGCTGCCGCACCGCGGGCACGAAGTCGGCACGCAGCGGCAGGTCGGTGGCGTCGACGTCCACCGGCGATCCCACCAGCACGTACCCAGCCCCCGCCACCACCCACGGCGCCGCGCCCGCCATCGCCACGGTGTCGGTGGCCGCCGCCCCCGCCGCCCCCGCGGCCGGGGAGGCCACCAACGGATAGCGCCAGCGCACCGCCACGCCGTCCAGCGCGCGCGCCACCGGCCGCTCCCCCTCGTCCGCCGGCGCGCGCGGGGGGCGCGCCAGCACCGCCTCGCGCGCCACCGCGCCAAAGCGCCACGGGATCCCCAGCCGCGCCAGCGCCCGGTTGGCCTCCCCCACGCGCAGCGGGTCGCGGGGAGCGGCCAGCAGCGCCGGCAACCGCACGCCCCCTGCCTCGGCCCCGCTCACGGTCACCACCCCCGCCCCCCCGTCGCGCCCGGCCTCCAGCCGTCCCTCCCCCACCAGCGCCGACACGGCGGTCCCCAGGAACAGCCCAGCCTCGGGGCGCACCGCCACCGTGGGCGGCGGGGCGGAGCGCACGGCAAACCAGCGCACATCATCGGCGCGCAGGGGGTCGGGGTCCAGCTCCACCCGACCGCGCAGCCACCCCGGCGCCCCGCTCACGACGCGAGGCGACCGCAGCGCCGTCCCCCCCGCGGGGGGGACGGTCCCCTGCGCGCGCATGCGTCCATCCAGGAGCAACCGCCAGGGGGTCCCGGCGGGGGCATCCACCGTGAACGCGACCGTGCCGGCGGGGGCCCATCGCGGCGGCTCCGGGGTGGCGTCCAGCACCGCGCGATTGGCCGCCGGCGGCAGCGCCGGGGCCCACGCCACCACGGCCACCGCCCCGGCGTCCACCACGGTGTCGCCCCACGCCGTCCGCTGCCCGTCGGTGAGCCAGGCCACCACCGGCGCCCGCGGCGCGCCGCTGGCCGCCAGCGTGAGGGCGCGGGTGGCGGCCGCCGCCCAGGTGCCGCGCCCCCCGAGGGGCTGCAGCTGGTCCAGCGCACTCCGGACGGCCGCGGGCGTCCCACCGGTCACGCGCCCATCGGCGGTCACCAGCCACACCCGGTCCCCGGCGTCGAGGGCGTCCAGCACCCGCCGCGCCTCGGTCCGCAGGCGGTCCAGCACGCGCGTCCCCTCGTGCACCCGTCCGCTGCTCATGGAGTTGTCCACCAGCAGCGCCACCGCCACGGGGGCGTGCCCCACGCCGGCCCAGCGGGCCAGCGGACGGGCCGCCGCCAGCGCCAGCGCCAGCACGGCCAGCACCCGTAGCAGAAGCAGGAGCCGGTGGCGCACCCGCAGGTCGCGCTGGTGCGCCTGCTGCATGCGCGCCAGGTACTGCACGGCGGGGAAGTCGACCACCCGCGTGACGCGCCGGCGCAGCAGGTGCACCAGGAGCGGCACGCCGACAAACACCCCGAGAGCGAGGAAGGCGGGGGCGAGGAAGCCCATGCGGCGCTACGCCACCGCGCCCGGACGCGCCGCGCGCAGCAACCGCCGCAACGGCTGTCCGAACGGCTCGTCGGTCATCGCCAGCACGTGCCGCGCGCCAGCGCGCCCCAGCAGCGCGCGCCACTCGTCCAGCGCCTCCTGCACGGTGATGCGGTACAGCGCCCCCACGTCGGCGGGGGCGGCGGGGACCTCGCGCCCCCCCTCGGGATCGCGGTACCGGGCCTCCCCCTCATCCGGGAAATCGCGCTCGGCCGGATCCATCACCTGGATCACCAGCAGCTCATGCCCGCGGGCGCGCAGGGTGCGCGCCACGTCGGCCACCGGCGCGGGGTCGGCCAGCAGGTCGGAGAGCAGCACCACCAGCCCGGGGCGCCGCACCAGACCGCCGGCGCGCACGAGGGCCGGCGCGATGGCCGAGGCGCCGCCGCCCCCCGGGGCCGTGAAGGCCGCCACCAGCCGATGCCACTGCCCCCGCTGCACGCGGGCCGGCAGCACCGTGCGGACCCCCTCGTCGAAGCGCACCAGCCCCACGGCGTCCCGCTGCCGCAGCAGCAGCTGCGCCAGCGCGGCGGCCAGCTGCTCCGCATAGGCGCGCTTGGTGAGCCGCGTCGGTGCGCCCGTCCACTGCATGGAGGCGCTCACGTCCAGCACCAGGGCGGCGAGGGCGTTGGTCTCCTCCTCATACTGCTTGATCACCCACCGGTCGGCGCGGGCGGCGATGCGCCAGTCCAGATAGCGCAGGTCGTCGCCGGGCTGGTAGGCGCGGTGCTCGGCGAACTCCACACTGAACCCCTTGCGCGGAGAGCGGTGGAGTCCGGTGAGGAACCCGTCCACCACCCAACGCGCCACGAGCTCCAGGTGGCCCATGGTGGCCAGGAGGGCGGGATCAAGCTGGTCGGCGCGGGGGGCGTTCATGGCCGGGGAAAGCTAGCGGCCCGGGGGCCAGCGTGCGCGGTGGGGAACCTTCCCCCGGGTCCGGCGGTACGGTAGCATATCGGCATACGGTTCCTCCCTTTCGGAGCCACGACGGTGCCCCCGGCGTGGCCCGCTCCGCTCACGCGCCCGCCCATGCGCCCCGCCTTGGCCGTCCCCCGGCGCCGCCCGCGCCGCCACCCTGCCGGGATGGCCGCCGCCGTGCTGCTGCTCCTCCCGGCCACGGCTCGGGCCCAGGACTTCGAGCCCCCCGTGCAGCTCACGCTCCACGGTGCCCGGCCGGTGCGCACGGTGCGGGAGTGGCCGGGGGTGTCGCTCTCGGTGGGGACCGACGCCCACGTGGCGGTGTTCGTGGTGAGTCGCGGCCGCCGGGACCTGCCGCTGCAGCTGCTGGCCCCGTCTCGCCCCGGGGCGAGCGCGCCAGTGCGGCGCGACACGCCGGTGCGGTTGCGGGCGCTGGACCGGGACGAGCTGCTGCATGTGGCAGGCGGGGGCGATGCGCCGCTGCTGGTGGCCTTTGCCTCGCGCATGCCCCCTTTCCTGGCGCCCTTTGCCACCGGCAACCGATGGGGAAGCCACCTGGTGCTGGACACCATGGTCACCGACCAGCAGGGAGTGGTGGCGGCGCTGGGCGCGCTGCTGTACCCGCCGGGGGTGGCGTACGACGTGGTCACCAGCAGCGCCAGCCTGCCCGTTCCGCTCACCGCTGACGCCCGGCACTGGTTCTTCTCCGACGAGTGCCTGGACTTTGCGCTGCGCTACCGGCACGCCGGGGAGGCGGGCTCCGGCCTGCTGTGGCAGGGGCTGCTGAACGGTGGCCTGCCGTGGGCCGGGTGGGTCCCGGTGACCGCCATGCCGTCGGTGCTGCCGTCGGGGATGGGCTCGCTGTTCCTGATGCCCGTGGCCGACCCCGGCGCGCCGGGGTGCCACTCGTACCGCGTGGCCTGGACGCCGTGGGCGATCCCCGACGCCACCACTGGCCGGGCGCCTGGCGCCGCGCCGGTGCCGGGCCCCGAGGGTGCGGTACCGGACGACCTGCGCCCGCGCCCGCCGCGCTACCCCGGCGTGGGGGAGCAGCTGACGATCGATACCGGGTGGCGGGCGCCGGTGGAACGGACGGCGGCGGAGCACCTGCAGCGCCAGCAGTTGGGGCGCCGCCCCGAGGAGGCCACCCGCGGCGAGGGGTGGGCGCGTCCGATGCCGGGGGAGCCCGATCGGGGGCGGTGGAACGGTGGCGCGGCGCTGCCCGTGCCGGCGGAGGGGGAGCGTCCGCGGCGCGGGCGCGAGGATGACGGCGCACCGGCGCGCGGGGAGGGGGCGCGCCCGGTGCCGCCGCCGGTGGAGCGCCCACCGGTGGAGCGGATGCCCGTGGAGCGGATCCCCGAGGAGCGGTCCCGTCGGCCCGTGGACCCGCCCGCTCCCCCGCCCCCGCCCCCCGAACCGGTCAAGCCGCCGGCGCCCCCGGCGGGCGACCCCATCAAGCCGCCCGCCCCCCCCCGTGCCGCCGGGGTGAGGCGACCCGCTAGCTTTCAGGGCTGAACCCTGCATGCTCCCACAGGAAAGGCCCTGGTGCATCTCAGCCACATCCGCAATTTCTGCATCGTCGCGCACATCGACCACGGCAAGTCCACCCTCGCGGACCGCCTGATCGAGGTCACCGGCACGCTGCAGAAGCGCGAAATGAAGTCGCAGGTGCTCGACACGCTCGACCTGGAGCGGGAGCGCGGCATCACCATCAAGCTGAACGCCGTGCGCATGAGCTACGTCGCGCACGACGGCGAGGGCTACGAGCTCAACCTCATCGACACCCCCGGGCACGTGGACTTCACGTACGAGGTGTCGCGGTCGCTGGCCGCCTGCGAGGGGGCCATCCTGGTGGTGGACGCCTCGCAGGGGATCCAGGCGCAGACGCTGTCCAACCTGTTCCTCGCCATGGACGCCGGGCTGGAGATCATCCCGGTCCTCAACAAGATCGACCTCCCGGGCGCCGAGCCCGAGCGGCGGCGGCAGGAGGTGGTGGACCTCATCGGCTGCCTGCCGGAGGACGTGCTGTGCGTGAGCGGCAAGGAGGGGACCGGTGTCCCCGAGCTGCTGGAGGAGATCGTGAAGCGCGTGCCGCCGCCGACGGGCGACCTCGACGGCCCGCTCCGGGCGCTCATCTTCGATTCGTACTACGACAAGTACCGGGGGGCCATCCCCAGCATCCGCGTCGTGGACGGCGAGCTCCGCAAGGGGATGAAGATCACCTTCGGCGTCTCCGACAACGTCTACGAGGTGGCGGAGGTCGGGTACCTGCAGCTGCGGCAGGTCCCCACCGACGTGCTGCGCGCCGGCGAGGTGGGCTACGTGCTCGCGGCCGTGCGCTCCGTGCGCGAGACGCGCGCCGGCGACACGATCTTCGACAAGGACCGTCGCGCCGCCGAGGCCCTGCCCGGGTACCAGGAGGTGAAGTCGTTCGTGTTCGCGGGGATCTATCCCACGGACACCACCCAGTACGAGACGCTGCGGGACGCGCTCGAGAAGATGAAGCTCAACGACGCGTCGCTGCAGTACGAGCCGGAGACGTCCACGGCCCTGGGCTTCGGCTTCCGCTGCGGCTTCCTGGGGCTGCTGCACATGGAGATCGTGCAGGAGCGGCTCGAGCGGGAGTACGACCTGGACCTGGTCACCACGGTGCCGAGCGTGGAATACCACGTCACCCGGACCGACGGCACCGCGCTGCTGGTCGAGAACCCGGCGCTGATGCCGCCGGCGGTGCTGATCGACGACGTGCAGGAGCCGTACGTGCGCGCGCGCATCATGTGCCCCGCCGAGTACATCGGGCCCATCATGACGCTGGGGATGGAGCGGCGCGGCATCTACCGGAACACCCGCTTCCTCGACACCGTGCGCGTGGAGCTGGACTGGGAGTTCCCGCTGGGCGAGATCATCCTCGACTTCTTCGACAAGATGAAGACGGTGAGCCGGGGCTACGCCTCGCTCGACTACGAGATGCTGGAATATCGCTCGAGCGACCTGGTGCGCCTCGACATGCTCATCAACGGCGACGCGATCGACGCGTTCTCGGTGATCGTGCACAAGGACAAGGCGTACGAGTGGGGGCGGAAGGTGGCGGAGAAGCTCAAGGAGCTGATCCCGCGCCAGCTGTTCGAGGTGGCCATCCAGGCCACCATCGGGCAGAAGGTCATCGCCCGCGAGACGGTCAAGCCGCTGCGCAAGGACGTGCTGGCCAAGTGCTACGGCGGCGACATCTCCCGCAAGCGCAAGCTCCTGGAGAAGCAGAAGGAGGGGAAGAAGCGCATGAAGCAGGTGGGGAGCGTGGAGATCCCGCAGGAGGCGTTCCTGGCGGTGCTGCAGGTCGACTAGCGCCACGGGCGGAGGCACGCATGGCCGCGGCGGTGGTGCAGACCGGCTTCCTGGGGGACATGGTGCTGACCACGCCGCTGCTGGCGCGGCTGGCGGCGCGCGGCCCGGTGCACGTGGTGGCCACCCCGGCGGCGGCGCCGCTGGTGGCCGGGCACCCGGCGGTGGCGTCGGTGCTGGTGTATGACAAGCGGGGCGCCGACCGCGGTGCGGCGGGGCTGTGGCGCCTGGCGCGGGCGCTCCGCGCCACCGGCGCGCGGCACGCCTACCTGGCGCAGGGCTCGATGCGCTCGGCGGCGCTGGCCGTGCTGGCCGGCATCCCCGAGCGCGTGGGCTTTGCCACCTCGGCGGGGCGGTGGCTGTACTCACAGCGGGTGCCCTACCGCGCCGACCTGCACCACGCCCACCGCGTGTGGCTGCTGGCCGGCCCGGACGCGGGCGCGGAGGCGGCGGCCCCGCTGGGGCGCCCCACGCTGGTGCCCGGCGCGGCCGACACCGAGGCTGCTGCCACGCTGCTGGCGAGCGCCGGTCTCGCGGCGACGGGCCCCCTGCTGGCGCTGGCCCCGGGGAGCGCGTGGGGGACCAAGCGGTGGCCGGCGTATCCGGCGCTGGCGGCGGCGCTCGCGGCGGAGCCGCGCTGGCGCGACACGCCGGTGGTGGTGGTGGGCGGCGCAGCCGACGCCCCCTTGGCCGCCGCCATCGCCGCCGCACGCCCCCCCGGCGGCGCGCCGGTGCTGGACGCCACCGGCCGCCTGTCGCTGCTCGGAACCGCCGCCCTCCTGGCCCGGTGCACCGCATTGGTGAGCAACGACTCGCTCCCGGTGCATCTGGCGTCGGCCATGGGCACCCCCACGGTGGCGCTGTTCGGTCCCACGATCCCCGCCATGGGGTTTGGCCCGCTGGCCCCCGCCTCGGTGGCCGTGGGGCACCCCGCCCTCCCCTGTCGCCCCTGCCATGCGCACGGCCCCCACCGCTGTCCCCTGGAGCACTTCCGGTGCATGCGCGACCTGCCGGTGGCCGCGGTGCTGGACGCGCTTGCGGTCGCGGTGCCCCCGGGGTGATCGCGGGCGCCGCCCCGCCGTTATCTTTCACGCCCATGGCCTCTTCATCCGACTCCGGGTTTGTCATCGGCATTGACCTTGGCGGGACCAACATGGTGGCCGCCGCCGTGTCACGGGACGGCCGCCACGTGGTGGGGCAGCAGAGCGAGCCCACCAGGGCGGCCGAGGGCGCGGAGGCGGTGGTGGCGCGGATGGCGCAGATGGTGGCGCGCGCCCAGGCCGCCGTCGTCGAGGCCGGCGGCGCCCCCGACGCGGTGCTCGGCATCGGCGTGGGGGCGCCGGGCACGGTCGACCGGGCCAATGGCCTCGTGGTGGAGGCCAACAACATCAAGTGGTACCGCCACCCGCTGGCGGCGCACCTGGGGGCGGCCACCGGGCTCCCCGTGCGGGTGGACAACGACGCCAACTGCGCCACCTACGGCGAGTGGTGGCTGGGGGCGGCCCGCGGCGGGCGCAACGTGATCGGCGTCACCATCGGCACGGGGATCGGTGGCGGCATCATCATCGACCGGCACCTGTATCTCGGGAGCACCGACGCGGCCGGCGAGATCGGGCACATCACCATCGAGGCCAACGGGCGGCGGTGCAGCTGCGGCAACTACGGGTGCCTGGAGGCGTACGCGTCGGGCACGGCCATCGCCGAGCGCGCCCGCGAGGCGCTGCGCAACGCGGAGCCGTCGCAGCTGCTGGCGATGGCCGGGGGCGACCCGTCGCGGATCACCGCGGCCACGGTGTACCAGGCGGCCGCGCAGGGCGACGCGGTGGCGGGCGAGGTGGTGCGCGACACCGCCCGCTTCCTGGGCGCCGGCATCGCCAGCCTGGTGAACATCTTCAACCCCGACGTGGTGGTGCTGGCCGGCGGGGTCACGCAGGCGGGAGAGGGGCTGTTCGCGCCGCTGCGCACCGAGGTGCGCCGCCGCGCGTTCAAGAGCATCGCCGATGCGGCGCGCATCGTGCCGGGCACGCTCCCCGGGACCGCCGGGGTGGTGGGGGCCGCGGCCAGCTTCATCGCCCAGCACACCGGACAGCCCCCCGCGTGAGCGCCCCGGGCCAGCACCCCCCCCGCAAGCGCCTGGGGGTCATCGGGACGTTCGTGTGGGACGTCATTCACGGGCGCGACCGTCGCGCGGTCCCCGTGGAGGAGTGGGGGGGGATCAGCTATTCCCTCGCCGGGCTGGACGCCGCACTCGCGGCCGACTGGGAGATCGTCCCGCTGGTGAAGGTGGGGGAGGACCTGGCGGCGCGCGCGGCGGAGTACTGCCGAGGGCTGCGGCGCATGGCCCCCGACCTGGGGCTCATCCCCGTCCCCTATCCCAACAACCGGGTGGAGCTGCGCTACCTCGATGACGAGCGGCGCAGCGAGTACCTCTCCGGCGGCGTGCCGGGGTGGACGTGGCTGGGGCTCAAGCCGGTGCTGGAGGCGGCGCGGCTGGATGCGCTGTACGTGAACCTGCTGAGCGGCTGGGAGCTGGACCTGGAGACCGCGCAGCTGCTGCGGGCGCACTTCGCGGGCCCCATCTACTGCGACCTGCACATGCTGGTGATGGCGGTGCAGGCCGACGGGCTGCGCGTGGCGCGCCCGCTGCCGCAGGTGGCGGAATGGTGCGCCTGCTTCGACGTGCTGCAGGTGAACGAGGACGAGATGCAGATGCTGGCCCCCGATCCGATGGCGCTGGCCGCCACGGCGATGGCGGCGGGGGTGTCGGTGCTGTGCGTGACGCTGGGGAAGCGGGGGGCGGTGTACGTGGCGGCGCCGGGGTTTGCGCGGCTGGCCGACCTGCCCGCCCTGCGGGGGCGGGCGACGGTGGCCGGGGCGCCGCGCGGCGGGACGGTGGCCGGGGGCGCTGTGCGGACGGCGCTCGTCCCCGCCGAGGTGGTGGAGCTCCCCGGCGGGGGGGATCCCACCGGCTGTGGCGATGTGTGGGGGGCCACCACCTGTGCGCGCCTGCTGGCGGGGGACACCCTGCCCGAGGCCATCGCGGCGGCGCACCGCGCGGCCGCCCGCAATGTGGCGCACCGCGGCGCGTCCGGGCTGGCGCACCACCTGCGCGGGGAGCTCAGCCCGCCATGACGGCCGTCGTCACCATTCCGCCCTCACTGGAGGAGGGGACCTTCGACCAGGTGCTGGCGCAGCTGGCGCCCCACCCCGAGGACGCGCGGCTGCTGCTGGACGCGCGCCACGCGCGCTGGGCGTCGCCGTACGGGCTGGCCGCGCTGCTGTGCGTGGCGCAGGTGCGCGCGGGGCGGCTGGCGTTTGCCGTCCCCGAGCACGCCGACACGCTGTCGTACTGGGCCCGCATGGGCTTCTTCCGGCACGCCGCCGAGCTGTTCGAGCTGCACGGCACCGTCCCCCGCGCGCGCGACGGCCACGACTCCGACGTGCTGCTGGAGCTCACCCCCATCGTGCAGAGCGACGACGTGCACGCGGTGGTGGGGCGCATCCAGCGCAAGGCGGTGGACATCCTGCACGGCCAGCTGGGGCACGACGCCGCCATCACGGGCGGCTTCGGGATGACGCTCAGCGAGGCGTGCCAGAACATCGTCGAGCACGCCGGCACCGGCGGCTGGGTGGGGGTGCAGACCTACAACTTCGCCCGGCGGCTGGGGCGGCGCGTGGTGCAGATCGCCGTCTGTGACGCGGGGGTGGGCTTCCGGCGGTCGCTGGAATCGGACCCCGGCCACCACCGGACCGACCGCTGGGACGACGGGGCCGCGCTGGAGGAAGCCGTGATCCGCGCCCGGAGCCGTTTCCGCGTTCGCGACGCGGGGCGCGGGCAGGGGCTGGCCGGGATCCGTCGCTTCCTGGGGCGGTGGCAGGGCAAGCTCACCGTGCGCAGCGGCACGGCGCGGGTGGCCGTCACCTCCCCGGGGTGGGACGACGAGGTGCCGTTGGCCAAGGGGTTGCCCCCCTTCCCCGGGGCGCAGCTGCAGATCACGATTCCGGAGGCGTCGGGGGACGCGGCGCCCGCCGCATCGCCGCGCGCGCGCCCCCGCGGGCGCGGCGGCGTGCCATGACCGCCCACCGGAACGCGCGTCCATGAGCGTCACCATCGACGTGGGCACCGTGCTGCGCGGCACGGTGTGCGCGCTGTACAGCAACCTCGTGACCCGCTCCACCGGGGCGGCCGTGCGCCGCGCCATCGAAGAGCAGGTGGCCGAGGTGGCGGGCGCCGCGCAGGCCGACGCGGCGGCGCCCCCGGTGGTGGCCACCATCGACTTCTCGCAGGTGGAGCTGCTGGACTTCTCCTGCGCCGACGAGATCGTGGCCAAGCTCCTGCTGCGGATGGGGCAGGATGTGGCGTGGCCCGGCTATGTGGCGTTCATGGGGCTGCACGACGCGCACCTCGACCCCATCGAGACGGTGCTGGAGCGCCATGCGCTGGCGCTGGTGTCCTGGCACGATGGCGAGGCGGAGCTGTTTGGCGAGGTGGAGGCGGACGAGCGTCTCCACTGGGAGGTGGTGCGGGACCATGGCCCCGCCTCGCCGGACGCCGTGGCGCAACGGCTGGCGGTGGACGCGGGGTGCGCCACCCGCATCCTCGAGCGGCTCCGCGCGCGTCGCCTGGTGATGCACGGCGGGGCGGGCTACGTGGTCCCCGGCCCTCCGGGGCTCCGCCGTGGCGACGCGTGATCGAACGCCTGGGCCCCGCCGACGTGGCGGGGCCCGTGTGACCCACAGGGAGGAACGATGAGCCTGTTCAAGCGACGGGAGGCCAGCCCGCCTCCGGGCCCGGCCGCGAAGCTGGGGATGTTCAGCGGCTTCGCACCACCCGTGCAGGTGGTGGGATTCGTGGCCACGCGCGCCGGCGATGCCGAGCGCGGGCCCCAGATCCGCATGCGCAGCGACGACGCCGTGATCCGCCTGGTCAGCGCGGGCGAGCTGGTGCGCGTCCTCACGCCACGCCGCGCGGAGCTGGCCGAGGTGGCCATCGATGACACCCTGCCGCGCGGTGGGGTGGTGCTGCGCGATGTCGTCGGGGCCTCCCCCTCCGAACTGGTGCGCATCGTGCGCCTCGATACCGACGCCCCGGCCCGCGCCTGACGGCCATGGACGCCGCCCCTCCCGACCGCCGCGTCCCCGTCGAAGACGACGGCGATCGCCGGCGTGCCGAACGGGTGGTCCCGCTGGACAAGCCGGCCCGTCCGGTCCCGCCGGGCCCCCCGGCGCACCCCATCCCCCTCCCTCAGCAAGCGGTGGAGGCGGCGCTGGCGGCGCGCGAGGGGACCGAGGCGGCCATCCTGCTGGCCTCGGACGCCGCGGCACTCGCCTGCACGCTGCTGGCCATGCTGCGGCAGGGGGATCATGTGATTGCCGACGAGGCCGCCGACGGACCGGCGCGGGAGTTCCTGACCCATGAGCTGCCTCTGCTGGGCGTGGCCGCCACGCTCGTTCCCCCCGGGGACGCCAGGGCGTGGCGACAGGCGCTGCGCCCCACCACCCGGCTGCTGGTGGTGACCTGCCCGGACGACGCCGATCCAGAGCGCCGCCTCGTCACGCCGCGCGTGTTGGCCCGGGACAGCGGCGTGGTGCTGGTGGCGATTGCCGTGCCGGGGAGCGCTGGGGCGTTGTCCTTGCTGGGCGCGGATGTGGTGGTGCGCGCGCTCCCCGCCGGCCCCGGTGACGCGTGGGCCGGTCTCGTGGGCGGGGCCGATGCCGTGGTGGACGAGGTCCGCCTCAAGGCGCTGCGCTGGGGCGCGACGGCCTCCGCCGCCACGGTGCGCGCCGTGGCCGCCGCCCTGGGCGTGGGCACCGGGGGCTAACCCAGTGGACCCGCTGGTGCGGCTCGTTGACGCCTCCCGGAGCGTGCCACGCGCCGGCACGGTGCTGCACCCCACCTCCTTCCTCCTCGGCCGGGGGGAGTTCGCGTACCTGGTCGGCCCCAGCGGCTCGGGGAAGAGCACCCTGTTGCGTCTGGTGGCGATGGCCGATCCCCCGACCAGCGGCACGGTGGAGACCGCAGGATTCTCCAGCGCCACCATCCGCCCGCGTGAGCTCCCCCTGCTGCGCCGGCGTCTGGGCGTGGTGTTCCAGGACTTCCGCTTGCTCCCCGACCGCACCGCCGCCCAGAACGTGGCCTTCGCGCTGGAGGTGACCGGTACCCCGCCGGGTGAGGTGGCGGAGCGAGTGGCCCGCCGTCTGGCCCAGGTGGGGCTGGCCGCGCGCGGGCGTGCCTACCCTCACGAGCTGTCAGGTGGGGAGCAGCAGCGGGTGGCGATCGCCCGCGCCCTGGCCAACGATCCGGTGCTCCTGTTGGCCGACGAGCCCACGGGCAACCTGGACGACCGGGCCGCCGGCGCCATCCACGAGCTCCTGGCCGACATCCACACGCTGGGCACGGCCGTGCTCATGGCCACGCACGACGCTGCGCAGGTGCGCCGAGCGGGACACCGCCTGCTGGCGCTGCACGAGGGCCGGCTGCACTACGATGGCACGGACGCGGGCGCCGCCCTGCCCCGGGCCACCGGGAGCCCCTGACGCATGCGCCTCGCGCTGCGGGAGCTGTGGCTAGGGGTGCGCCGGGCGCCGTTGCTGGCCGCGCTGGGGGCGGGCACCATGGCGTTGGCCCTCTTCGCCTTCGGGCTGTTTGCCCTGGTGGCCGTCAACCTGGAGGCCTCGCTGGGGGCCTTGGAAGACCGGGTGGAAATCCGCGCCTTCCTCGCCGACACGATCCCCCCCGCTGCCGTCGCCGAGGCGCAGCGGGCGCTGGCCTCGCTCCCCGGCGTGGCCACCGTCGGCTACGTCAGCCGGGACTCGGCGCTACGACGCGCCCGGGTCGAGCTGGAGGAGTTCCGGGACCTGCTCGAGTCCACCCCGCTGCCGGCGTCGCTGGAGCTGCGCCTCACCCCGGGTGCCCGCGCCCCCCGGCAGGTGCAGGCGCTGGCCGCCCAGGCGGAAGCGCTCCCGTTCGTGGACGAGGTGCGCTACGGGCGCGAATGGGTGGAGAAGCTCCACCAGCTGCGCACCGCCGCCGGCGTGGCCGCGGCGCTGCTGGGCGGGGCGTTTGCCACCATTGCGCTGCTGCTGATCGGCACCACGATTCGCATGGCCGTGCTGGCGCGCGCACGGGAGATCGAGATCATGCGCCTGGTGGGCGCCACCGACGCCTTCATCCGGCTGCCGTACCTGCTGGACGGCGCGCTCAAGGGGCTGGCGGGCGGCGTGCTGGCGGTGGCGCTGGTGTGGGGGGTGCACCTGCTGGCGGCGCGCCTGCTGGTGCCCACCCGCTATTTCTCGGGATGGCAGGTGGCGGCAGGCGTGGCGGCCGGGAGCCTGCTCGGGTTGCTGGGCAGCTGGGTCTCGGTCAACCGACACCTGCGCGCGCTGTGGCATCAGCGGTGACCGCCCGCGGCGCGCCGTCCGCCGCCGCCCCGGGACGGCCGGCCACCGGCCCCGTGGCGTGGGGGGGGGCCGCGATGCGGCGATGCGTCGTGGCGGTGGCCCTGACGATCCCCTGGATCCTCGGGTCCGCTTCGCTTGGCGCGCAGTCCGGGGGGAATGCGGGGCTACCCTCACCGACCGAACCGTCGGCTGCGGGCGCCGGGCGCGGCGGGGAGGAAGTGGTGGCCACCTTGCGCCGCGAGCGCCAGACGCTGGAGGCGCAGATGGCGCTGTTGCAGCGCACCGCGCGGTCGCTCGCCGCCGAGGTGGACAACCTGGAGGCCCAGCGGGTGGCCACGGCGCGGCTGCTGGAAGCGCTTGACCGGCAGCTGGCGGACATCAACGACGAGGCGGCGCGCACCGAGCGCGCGCTAGCGCGGACCGAGGCCGAACTCACCGCCAAGCGACAGGCGCTGCGGCAGCGGCTGGTGGCGGTGTACAAGCGCGGCCAGCTGCACACGGTGGAGGTGCTGCTGTCGGCGCAGTCGTTCGCCGGGCTGGTGGCGCGCTACAAGTACCTGCGGGAGGCGGCGGCCCACGACCGGGAGCTGGTGCGGCGGGTGGAGGGGCTGCGTTCGGGTGCGGTGCGGCAGCGGCGCGCGCTGGAGGCGCTGCGCCGCGCGGTGCAGCGCACGCGCGCGGAAAAGGACGCGGAGGCGCAGCGCCTGACGGAGCTGGAAGGGCGGCGCAGCCGGAGCCTGGCGGCCGTCACGCAGAGCACGGAACGGGCGCGGGAACGCCTGGCCCGCCTGGGGGGCCCCCAGGATGGGGTGGCGGTGGTGCTCGCACCGCTCGCCGAGGCGGCAGAGGCGCGCGCGGAGCTGCAGGCAGACGCGCGTGGTGATGCCCTGCGGCCCCCCCGTGAGGCCACGCGGCCGGAGGCGCCCCCCGAGGGGCGGAGCCCGGTCCCGGCGCTGGCCCGCACCGATCGCGGGCGGCTGGAGTGGCCGGTGGATGGCGGGGTGCTGTATGCCTTCGGGAAGGCGCAGGGGCGGAACCGGACCACCGTGCGGTGGAATGGCGTGGGGATCCGGGCACCCGCGGGGGCGCCGGTGCGCGCCGTGGCGGCCGGCGAGGTGGCCGTGGCGGGCCCCGTGAGTTCCTACGGCCCCACCGTCATCGTGCAGCACGGCGGGGGCGACTACACCGTGTACGGCTCCCTCGCGCAGGTGGCGGTGCAGCGCGGCCAGTGGGTGGACCGTGGCGCCACACTGGGGACGGTGGGCGCCTCCGACCCCACGCTGCCGGCGCACCTGCACTTCGAATTGCGTCCCAAGGGGCGCGCCGTGGACCCGCTCCCCTGGCTGCGCCAGCCCGCTGGCGCCCCGCGTTAGACTGTCCCCATGGTCACCACCGCGTCCCTCGAGCCCGTCGCTCCGCCCCCCGCGGAGGACCGCGCCCCGCTGGGCGCCCATGTGTCCATCGCCGGCGGCACGTGGGAGGCGGGGCCGCGATGCGCCGAGATCGCGGCCACCGGGGCGCAGCTGTTCACCAAGCAGGCCAATCGGTGGGCCGAGCGTGAGGTGACCCCCGAGGAGGCCGCCCGCTTCCGCGCCGCGATGGCCGCCACGTCGGTCCGCTGGCTGTGTGCCCATGACTCGTACCTGATCAACCTGGCCTCCCCCGACCCGGCGCTGCGGGCGCGGTCGCTGGACAGCTTTCGCGCCGAGCTCCGGCGGTGCCACGCGCTGGGGCTGGACGCGCTGGTGTCGCACCCCGGGAACTTCATGGACGAGCGGGCCAGCGGCGTGGCGCGCAACGCCGATGCCATCACCGAGGCGCTGGAGGCGGAGCCCGGGCCCACGCGGCTGCTGATGGAGCTCACCGCCGGCCAAGGGACGGTGCTCGGGTCCACCTTCGAGGAGATGGCGGAGCTGCTGGCGCGGCTCCCCGCCCATGTGGCGTCGCGGGTGGGCGTGTGCCTGGACACGGCGCATGTGTGGGCCGCCGGGTACGACCTGGTGGCCGATTACGATGGCGTGATGGCCCGCCTGGCGGACGTGCTGGGGCTCGACCGGCTGGGGTGCCTGCACCTCAACGACTCCAAGGCCAAATGCGGGTCGCACCTCGACCGGCACGAGCTGATTGGCGAGGGGACGCTGGGGGCCGAGCCCTTTCGCCGCGTGATGACCGATGCGCGATTGGCGGCGATCCCCAAGGTGATCGAGACCCCCAAGGGGGACGACGCGGCCGCGAACGACGGGCGGATGCTGCGGCTGCTGCGCAGCTTCGCGGCCGGTGCCCTGCTGGCCGTGGTGGCGGGGCCGGTGCTGCCGGGGGGCGCGCGCGGCCGCGCAAGACGGGGCGTCCCCGGCCGACGCCGGGTGGCGCACGAGTGTCGAGCTCGGCACGCTGCTGGGGCGGGCGTGGCTCGCGGGGGATGGCCCGGAGGTGCGTGGCGCCGTCGGTCCCCAGGGGAGCGTGCAGCTGGATCGCGCGCTGGGTGCGCGAGGCGCCGGTGCCCGTACGGCCCCGTTGCATGGCGGGGTGACGGTGCGCCTTGCCTCGCAGGCGCTCCAGCTGGCGGCGGGGGGTGAGCGGTGGACGGCCGGGTCCCGTCGCGAGCTGGCGCTGCTGACCACGGTGGGCACGCGCCCCCTTCCCGTGGGTGCCCTGCCGGTGCGCGCGGCGCTGGAGGGGCATGCCGGGGTCACGCTGGCGCGAGGGGGCGGGACCCTGCTCCCGTTCCGGGGGGCGTCGGCGCTGCTCCCCACGCTGGAAGGCGGGGTGGTGCTTGGCGCGCGACAGCCCACCGGGACCCGCGGGATTGCGCTGGGGGTGGCGCTGCGCGCCGGGGCCATGCGGTTGGCGCCCTCCGCGGCGGTGCCGGTGTCCGCCGGCTGGGTGCGGCACCTGTCGGTGTCGCTGCGCGTGGTGCGGGGCGTCGCGCAGGGGGGGACACGGGGGATGCGCCCCTCGGCCGTCGTCGCCGCGTCCTGACCATGGCGAGGCCGCCACGGGGGGGGGGCGCACGCAGGGCCCTGTGGGCGGCGGTCCTGTTGCTGACCGCGTGCGAGCCGCCCACGGCGCAGCTGGAGACGGCGGCGTACGACGCCACAGCGCTCTCCGGCGGGCGCCGATACCGGTGGGCGTCAGGGAGCGTGGTGCGCGTGTGGGTGGAGGGAGCCACCACGACCGGCACCACGGACCTGGTGCGGGCGGTGCGGGCTGCGGAACAGGCGTGGAATGCCGTGCCGGCCTTTGCCGAGGTGACGCTGGCGCCCGCCCGCTCGTTGGCGGAGGCGCAGGTGGTGGTGCTGGACCATCGCACCCCGCTGCCGGTGGTGCCGGCACCCGCGTGCCCGTACCAACCGCGGAGCGCCGCCGGCTACACGTACCTGTGCCCGGGCGACGGGCGCGCCGTGCGGCTGCCGCCGGTCGATGGGCGTGGCAGCGCGGCGCTGGTGTCGGTGGTGATCGGGGTGGACCTGCCGCGGTTTGCGCAGCAGGCCGCGCTGGACGCGGTGGTGGCCCACGAACTGGGACACGCGCTGGGGATCGCGGGGCACAGCGACCAGGCGGCGGACCTGATGTTCGGGGCGCCCGCCGTGGCGGTCCCGAGTGCGCGCGATGTCCGCACGTTGCGGCAGGTGCTGTTGGCGCCGGCGGATCTCCTGCTGTAGCCGGTCCGTGCGCGGACGCCGCTTGAGGCGGCGTGTGCACGAGGGCATTATAGACATTCGGCCCCATTTGAGCCCGAATACCCACCGAAGCGGCGCGCCGGGCGCGCCCTCCCAGCATACGCCAGCATGTCCACTGCCTCCCCTGCGTCCGCTCCCGATTCCCGCTCCCGCCCGGATGGCCTCGGGGCCCAGGGGCTCGCCCCGCAGGGGACGGTGCACTGGAACCTCGTGGCCCCCGAGTTGATCGAGGCGGCCATCCGCCGCGGCGAGGGGACGCTGGCCGACATGGGGCCGTTCGTGGCGGTCACGTCGCCGCACACCGGCCGCTCCCCCAACGACAAGTTCGTGGTGCGCGAGCCGGGGAGCGAGGGGGACGTGGACTGGGGGAAGGTGAACCAGCCCATCGCGCCGGAGCACTACGCCGCCCTCAAGGCCGACGTGCAGGGCTACCTCAACGGGCTCGACACCCTGTTCGTGCAGGACCTCTTCTGCGGCGCCGATCCGGCCACCCAGCTGAGCGTCCGCTACATCCTCCCCAACGCGTGGCACGCGGCGTTCGTGCGGAACATGTTCATCCGCCCGTCGCTGGAGGCGCTGGCGTCGTTCGCGCCCAACTTCACGGTGTACCACGCGCCGGAGTTCCAGGCCGACCCCGCGCGCCACGGCACCCGCACCGGGACGTTCATCGTCCTCAACCTGGCCGAGCGCACCATCCTCATCGGCGGCACGCGCTACGCGGGCGAGCTCAAGAAGTCGATGTTCACGGTGATGAACTACCTGCTCCCCAAGCAGGGCGTGCTGTCCATGCACTGCTCCGCCAACATCGGGGCACAGGGGGACACCGCGCTGTTCTTCGGGCTCTCGGGCACCGGCAAGACCACGCTGTCCGCCGACCCGGCGCGCGGGCTCATCGGCGACGACGAGCACGGCTGGTCCCCCGAGGGCACCTTCAACTTCGAGGGCGGCTGCTACGCCAAGGTGATCAACCTCTCCCCCGAGGGCGAGCCGGACATCTACGCCACCACCCAGATGTTCGGGACCATCCTCGAGAACGTGGTGCTGCACCGGCCGCAGCGCACGGTGGACTTTGCCAACCAGTCCATCACCGAGAACACGCGCGCGTCGTATCCGCTCCCCTACATCCGCAACCACGTCCCCAGCGGGCGCGGCGGGCACCCGAAGAACGTGGTGTTCCTCACGGCCGACGCCTTCGGCGTGCTCCCGCCCATCGCGAAGCTCACCCCCGAGCAGGCGATGTACTACTTCCTCTCCGGCTACACCGCCAAGGTGGCGGGGACCGAGCGGGGCGTGACGGAGCCGCAGGCCACCTTCTCGGCGTGCTTCGGGGCGGTGTTCCTGGTGTGGCACCCCACCAAGTACGCGGAGATGCTGGGCGCGCTGCTGCGCGAACACGGGTCGCAGGTGTGGCTGGTGAACACCGGGTGGAGCGGCGGCGCCTACGGCGTGGGGCAGCGGATGAAGCTGGGGCACACGCGGGCCATGGTGCGCGCCGCGCTGGACGGCGCGCTGGCCTCGGCGCCCATGGCCACCGACCCGATCTTCGGGCTGCACATCCCGCAGGCCATCGACGGGGTGCCCAGCGCGGTGCTCGACCCGCGCGGCACGTGGGCGGACGGCGACGCGTACGATGCGCAGGCGCGCAAGTTGGCCGGGATGTTCCGCGAGAACATCCGCAAGTTCGGCGACGCGGTCAGCCCGGCCATCCTGGCCGCGGGGCCGCAGGGCTGAGTCACCCGCCAGTGCCGCCCGGTGAGCGCACGAGGGGCCATCCCGGTGGGGATGGCCCCTCGTGGCATCCGGGGCGACGGACGCGTGGGAGGGCTACTGCAGCGTCACCTTCTCGATGACGAACTGCCGCCCCTGACGCGCCGCGAGGTACAGGGCACCGTCCTGGGCAAAGCCCACCAGCTGCCGCCCCGGCGGCAACTGCACGCGATACCGCATGGCACCGTCGCGCCCGACCACGTCGTACACCAGTGGCGGCTGGTTCATCATGGCCGCCATCATCCCCATCGCGGCGGGGGGCATGCCGCCGCCGGGGGCGCGGGCCGGCGTGCCGGTCTGCGGCGTGCCGATAGGCGGGGTGCCGCTCGGCGGGGTGCCGGCGGGCGGGGTGCCGGCGGGCGGGGTGCCGGCGGGCGGGGT
>JBEIJM010000030.1:0-24620 GCA_040380205.1 Gemmatimonadaceae bacterium | reverse complement strand
GGGCGCCACGCCGCCGCGCACGACCGGGCGCGCCGCACCCTGCGCCACCGGCGCGCGCTGCCTCGACACGGTGGCGGTGAACGCGCCAGCCCAACGCGAGGGATCCGTTGCCGTGGGGCGCACGGTGGTGACGCGGCGCGGCGCTGAGGCGCGCGAGGCCGGCGCCGGAAGCATGGCCGGGCTCCTCCAGCAGCTGCCGTTGGTGCAGCTGCGTGCCGCGCGCGGCGAGACGGCAGTCGCCCTGCGCGGCGCCCGGCGCGAGCAGCTGCTGGTCACGTGGGATGGCCTGCCACTCAACGATCCCGCCACCGGGATGGCTGACGTGGACGCGCTCCCGCTGGTGATGGTGGACGCCGTCAGCGCGCGGCTCGGGGCCGATCCCCAGCGTGCTCCGGGCGCCATCGGCGGCGAGCTTGCCATCACATCGGCCACCCGGCCGGCGCTGGCGGTGCGCACGGGAGCGTTTGGCGAACGGCAGGTGGAGGGGATGGCGCGACAGGTCGGCTCGCGGGCCGTCTGGCACCTGGCCGGGGGATGGCACGACGCGCGGAACGACTTCGCCTTCGTGAATGCCGCGGGCGCGGCGCCTGCGCGCGAGCGGCGCGTCAACAACGACGAGACCCGGGTCACGGTGGCGGGTGGGGCCATCGGCAACGGCTGGCAGCTGGCGCTGCTCGCCGGGTGGCGCGAACGCGGCATGGTGGGCCCCGCCAACGTCCGTACCTTCGACGCCGATCGGGCGCGCAGCGAGCGCCTGCTGGTGCGGGCGCGGCGCGACCTCGGACGCACTCGCGTGGTGGCTGGCACGCGGTGGATGGGGCTGGACTACCGCGATCCAGCGCGGCCGGTGCTGGACCGCGCGGCCTCCGCGGCCGCCTCCGACGTGGAGTGGAGCGGCGGGGGGGCGCGGCTGTCCTGGCAGGTGGCCGGGGGCGCAGATCACCTGGTGGCCACTGGGGCCATTCGCCAGCGGCGGCAGCGGGGGAGTATGGCGGCGCGCTGGCAGTCGCCGGACACGGGGCGGACACGCTGGGAGCTGAGCACGCGGGTGGATGCCATCACCGGAGCCGGGGTGGTGCCCGGCGGCGCCGTGTCCGCCGAGCATCAACTCTGGACGCACGACGGGCGCGACCAGACGGCCGCCTCGGTGGCGTTCACCGCCCGCGCGGCGACGGCGATGCGGGCGCCCACCCTCTACGACCTGTACTTCGCGGCGCCGCAGCGCTTGGCCGTGGCCCCCCTGGCCCCGGAGCGCGTGCGGGCCGATCTCGCCGCCGGGGTCCGGGCCACCGCCGCGGGCGACGCGTGGAGGTGGACGCTGACAGGATCCGCGGTGTCGCGCACGGTGCACGAGGCGATCGTGTGGTTTCCGGGGAACTTCGGCTGGTCGCCCGCCAACGTGGGGGCCGAGACACTCCGCGGGGGCGAAGCCGCGCTGGAGGCGCACCATCGTCGGGCGCGCGTGGCGCTGTGGGGCACCTGGTACGATGCCCGCCTGCGGAGCGGTGCCCTGCGGATCCCCACGCCCTACGTGGCGGCGCACGCAGGAGGAGGGCAACTGCAGGGGCACGCGGGGGGGATCACCCTCTCGGCCACCGTCCGTGCCCTGGGGCCGCGCCCCTTCACCGCCGGTCCGCGCGCGGCGGCGTATGACCTCCCGGCGGTGACCCTGCTGGATCTGGCCGCGGCGCGGTGGGTGCGTGCCGGCCGGGCGGATCTGCTCGTGACGGTGGCGCTCGACAATGCCACCAACCAGCCGTGGGAGCCCGTGCGCGGCTACCCGGCCCCGGGGCGCGCGCTCGCGCTCTCGGCGTCCTGGTCCCCCAAGGGACCGTCCATCCCCTGACGCAAGGCAACGAGTTGTGAACGGACCTGTCGTGGTACGGCCCCAGCCCCCCCGGAACACCACCCGCATCCGCGCCGGAGCGCTGCTGGCGCTGTCGGCCAGTGTGCTGGCCACCGCGTGTGGGGGCGACCTGCCCGTCGCCATCACCCCCCAGCCGCCTCGCGGCATCGTCGTGCTGGACGGCTTCATCCAGCCCGGGCTCACGCTGCTGGCCGACACCGGGACGGCCAGCACCCGCGTCGCGTTCGGTCCGCCCACCGAGTTCGATGCCGGCGGCTTCACCCTGGAGCGGGACACGGTGCTCGCCACCTCCAGCCGGGGGGCGGGCAACCTGCTCTACGTGGCCTCGGTGACCACCGGAACCGTGCGCCGCGTGCAGCTGCCGGCCAATAGCAATCCGGCCACGGCGCGCCTCGCCACCGGCAGCGCCGGCCAGCCCACCGTGGCGGTGGCGCTGCGCGACTCCGGCGCGGTCGTCGTGCTGGGGATCGGCGCGGCCGGCACGGCCCCCACGCGCGTGCGGACCGTGGTCGCCGGCACCTGCCCCACCGACATGGTGCGCTTCGAGGGGGCGTGGTGGATCGTGGACAGCAACAGCAGCTGCCGCACCAACTATGCGGTGCAGGGGGACGTGCGGCTGATCCGGGTGCCGGACACCGGCACGGCGCGCGACACGGTGGTGCTCACGGGGGTGCGGGGGTCGGGCGCCGGCGCCCACGTGGTCAACGAGGTGCTGTACGTGGGCGCGGGGGGCGAGGCCGACTTCTCGCGCTTCCCCTACACGCTCCGCACGCCAGGGGCGGTGGCCAAGGTGGACCTGCGGAACCGCCGGGTGCTGGCCACGCGGATGCTCCCGGCCGGCAGCTACGGCGGCAGCCTGCAGCGGGGGCTCGACGGCGCCCTCTACGTCTCCCTCTACCAGGACCTCGCCAGCTTCACGAACCGCGTGGTGAAGCTGCGCAGCGACGACCTGACGCTGGTCGCCAGCGGCACCTCGCCGTGGCTGGCGCTGCGCTCGGCGGCGGGCGCCGAGGTCAGCTGCGGGAGCGCCGTGGCCGATGCCCTGGGGCGCGTGCACTGTCTTCAGAACGGGACCGCCAGCGCGACGTCGCTGCTGGTGTTCTCCCCCGCCGGCACCGAGGTGCGGCGGGTGGCAGCGGGGCAGGGGGGCGTGGCGCTGGCGCTGCGCTAACGGTCGCTGCACGCGGACCGGGCCGCTATCCTCCCCTCATGCCCCCCGTCGTTGTGGACGCCATCGTCCTGCACACGGCCGATTACCAGGAAAGCTCCCGCCTGGTGCGGTTGGTCACGCGTCAGCACGGGGTGCTGTCCGCCGTGGCGCGGGGGGCGCGCACGTCGCGCAAGCGGTTCGGCAGTGCGCTGGATCTCTTTGCGGAAGGGCAGGCACACCTCGACTGGCGCCCAGGGCGTGACCTCCAGACGCTCACCGGCTTCGACGCGCTCCGGATGCGCCCCGCGCTGGCCGCCGACCTGGGGCGGTTTGCGTCGGCCAGCACACTGGCCGAGTGTGTGCTGCGCCTCATGCACGACGAGGCGGCGCCCTCCGCGTACGACGGGGTGGCGGCTGGGCTCGAGGCGATCGCCCGGGCATCCGGGGACACGGTGACCGGGGTGACCCTCGGGGCCTTGTGGGGGGTCGTGGCGGCGGTGGGCTTTGCCCCCGCCATCGATCGGTGTGCGGAGTGTGGGGCCCCCCTGGCCGTCGAGGCGGCGGCGCGCTTCCACCATGGGGTGGGGGGCTGCCTGTGTGCTGGCTGCGGGCCTCACGTGCCTGGGGGGCGCCTGCTCCCATCGGCGGCGCGCGGGGCGATCCGCCAGTGGGTGCAGGGTGCGGACGGCGACAGGGCGTCGGGGTATTCGGTCGAAATGACCGATATGGAGCTCCGGGCCCATCAGCGGTTGCTCCGCGAATTCGTGGCCACCCATGCGCCCGACAGTCGGCCATTGAAGGCCTGGGTGGCGTGGGAGCAGGGGACGTGGACAGCGCCAGTCAAGGGGGTATTGCTTGACGCTCCCCCGCGAACGCCGTAGGTTGAAGACACGGCGTCTTGCGTATTCCACCGACAAGACCGCGCCGACGGGCCTGACTGGCAGGCTTCGTATCCTCACCTTCAACGGAGACTTCGACTCAGAACCTGATTCGTCAGTCGGAGGAGTAACATGAAACGTGTGTGGGGAGCACTGGGTCTGGTGCTCGCTCTCAGCGTGTTCATGCCAGGCGATGCGGCGGCCCAGTCGAAAGACGGCCGGGAGCGCCGCGCCGGAGCGAGCCTCGGGCAGAACTATCCGAACCCGTTCAATCCGGCAACCAAAATCCCGTTCAGCGTGGGCGATGCGCCCACCTGCACCGAGTCCGGTCGGCAGTACCGGGTCAGCCTCAAGGTCTACAACCTGCTCCTGCAGGAAGTGGCCACCCCGGTCCTGGAAAGCGGCACGGGGGCGGTGCCCGGCGGTCAACCTTTGGACAAGGTGCAAGTCCCGTGTGGCGAGTACGTCGCCTACTGGGACGGCAAGGTGCAGTCAACCGGGCGGGAAGCCGCCTCGGGCATGTACCTCTACAGGCTCGAGGTGGATGGCGTGCCGCTGGTGAAAAAGATGATCGTGGTGAAGTAGTCGTGACCTAACGACTGGTGGGCGAGCACCACGAGACCCGAAGGACAACGCAACGTGGCGCACCGGGTGGACGGACCCGGCGCGCCATTTTGCGTTGCGTCCCCTCGCGTCCTCCGCCATCCTGACGGATCGCGCTGCGCCTCCCCGTTCGGGCCCTCGCCGTCCCTGCTGGATTGGCAGCCCCGCCGCGGCACCCCTATTGCCCCAGCAGGCCGCCATGATCAATCCCGACCGCCTGACCGTGAAGAGCGCCGAGGCGCTCAACGCCGCCCTCGCCTTGGCGCGCAAGGCCGGCAATCCCCTGGTCTACGATGTCCACCTCCTGCTGGCGCTCCTGGCCCAGGACGAGGGGATCGTGGTCCCCCTCCTCCAGCGCACCGGCACCGCGGTGGCCGCGCTGCGGACCGCCGCCGAGCAGGAGGCCGCCCGCTACGCGCGCCAGTCCGATGCCCAGCCCACCCTCAGCCGAGAGCTCACCCAGCTCCTCGACGCCGCCGACCGCGACGCCAAGGCGCTCGGCGACGCCTACATCTCCACCGAGCACCTGCTCCTCGCGCTCGCGGACGCCAAGGGCACCGACAGCCTCCGGCTGCTGGCTGCCGCCGGGGCCACGCGGCCCGCGCTCCTCGACGCCCTCAAGCTGGTGCGCGGCGCCCACAAGGTCACCGACCAGTCGCCCGAACAGCAGTACCAGGCGCTCGAGAAGTTCACCCGCGACCTGACGCAGGCCGCGCAGGACGGCAAGCTCGACCCCGTCATCGGCCGCGACGAGGAGATCCGCCGAGTCATCCAGGTCCTCTCGCGCCGCACCAAGAACAATCCGGTCCTCATCGGCGAGCCCGGCGTGGGCAAGACCGCCATCGCCGAGGGGCTCGCCCAGCGCATCGTCAGCGGCGACGTCCCCGAGGGGCTCAAGGGCAAGCGCCTCGTCTCCCTGGACCTCGGCGCCCTCATCGCCGGCGCCAAGTTCCGCGGCGAGTTCGAGGAGCGCCTCAAGGCGGTGCTCAAGGAGATCACCAGCGCCGAGGGGCGGTTCGTCGTCTTCATCGACGAGCTCCACACCCTCGTGGGCGCCGGCAAGGCCGAGGGGAGCATGGACGCCGGCAACATGCTCAAGCCCATGCTCGCCCGCGGCGAGCTGCGCGTGGTGGGGGCCACCACGCTGGACGAGTACCGGCAGCATGTGGAGAAGGACCCCGCCCTCGAGCGCCGCTTCCAGCCGGTGTTCGTGGGGGAGCCGTCGGTGGAGAGCACGATCGCCATCCTCCGCGGCCTCAAGGAGCGCTACGAATCCCATCACGGCGTCCGGATCACCGACGGCGCGGTGGTCGCGGCCGCCACGCTCTCCAACCGCTACATCGGCGACCGCTTCCTCCCCGACAAGGCCATCGACCTGGTCGACGAGGCCGCCTCGCGCCTGCGCATCGAGATCGACTCGGTGCCGCAGGAGATCGACGAGGTCGAGCGCCGCATCGTCCAGCTGGAGATCGAGCTGCACGCCCTGCAGAAGGAGACCGATCCGGCGTCGGTGGAGCGGCGCACCGCGCTGGCCCGCGAGGTGGCCGAGGCGCGCGAGAGGGCGGGGGGCATGCGCGCCCAGTGGCAGCAGGAGAAGGAGGGGCTGGGGGCCGTCGGCCGGCTCAAGCAGGAGATCGAGCACGTGCGCATCGAGGCGGAGCAGGCCACCCGCGCCGGCGACCTGGCGAAGGCCGCGGAGCTCACCTACGGCCGCATCCCGCAGCTGGAGCGGGACATGAAGGCGGCCGAGGCCCGGCTGGGGAGCAGCGAGGGGCGCCCGCAGTTCCTCAAGGAGGAGGTGGGCGCCGATGACATCGCCGAGATCGTCGCGCGCTGGACCGGCATCCCGGTGCAGCGCATGATGGAATCGGAGCGCGAGCGTCTCACCAAGCTGGAGGAGGTGCTCGGAACCCGCGTGATCGGCCAGGGGGAGGCGGTCGCGGCGGTGGCCAACGCCGTCCGCCGCTCGCGTGCCGGGTTGCAGGACCCCCGGCGCCCGATCGGCTCGTTCATCTTCCTCGGCCCCACCGGCGTGGGCAAGACCGAGACGGCGCGGGCGCTGGCCGAGTTCCTGTTCGATGACGAGCAGGCGATGGTGCGCATCGACATGTCCGAGTACATGGAGAAGCACGCCGTGGCCCGCCTCATCGGCGCCCCGCCGGGGTATGTGGGCTACGAGGAGGGGGGGCAGCTCACCGAGGCCGTGCGCCGGCGCCCGTATTCGGTCATCCTCTTTGACGAGATCGAGAAGGCGCACCCGGATGTCTTCAACATCCTGCTGCAGCTGCTCGACGACGGGCGCCTGACCGACTCGCAGGGGCGCACGGTGGACTTCCGCAACACGGTGGTGATCCTCACCTCCAACGTGGGGAGCCCGCGCATCCTGGCCGCCGCCGAGGAGGGCGTGTCGTGGCGCGGCGTGGAGCAGGAGGTGCTGCAGCTGCTGCGCGGGCAGTTCAAGCCGGAGTTCCTCAACCGCATCGACGACATCGTGGTGTTCCACCCGCTGGGGCGCGGCGAGCTGGATCGCATCGTGGAGCTTCAGTTGGGGCAGCTGCGCGCCCTGTTGGCCGATCGCAAGCTGTCGCTGCGTCTCACGGCGGCGGCGCAGCAGCGCCTGGGCGACGCCGGCTACGACCCGGTGTTCGGGGCGCGGCCGCTCAAGCGCGCGGTGCAGCGCCTGCTGCAGAACCCGCTCGCCCTGGCGGTGCTGGAAGGACGCTTCAAGGAAGGCGACGCCATCGTGGCCGACGCGATGGCGGGTGGGGAGGGGCTGTCGTTCACGCTCGAGGCGGCTCCCGCCCCGCAGGGCACCACGGCGTGACCGCCCCTCCCCTCGCGTCGGCCGAGCAGGCGGCCATGGTCCGCGCGCTGGCGGAGGCGCGGGCCGCGGCCGAGGCGGGGGAGGTGCCGGTGGGCGCAGTGGTGCTGCGCGGCGCCGAGGTGGTGGCGGTGGCGCGCAACCGGATGCGCGAACACGGGGACGCCACCGCCCACGCCGAGCTCCTGGCGTTGCGCGAGGCGGCACGGGTGGTGGGGGACGCCCGGCTCGGGGAGTGCACGCTCGTGGTGACGCTGGAGCCCTGCGCCATGTGCGCCGGCGCCATCGTGCTGGCCCGGGTGGGGCGGCTGCTCTTCGGGGCCTGGGACCCCAAGGCCGGGATGTGCGGGTCGGTGGGAGACGTCGTGCGGCACCCGCGCCTCAACCACCGCCCCGAGGTGCGGGGCGGTGTGATGGAGGCCGAGGCGGCGGCGCTGCTGCAGGCGTTCTTCGCCAGGCGCCGTTGACGGCCCCCGGCGGGCCGCATCAGTCGGGGACCACCACCGTCCCGACGAGGCGGTCCGCAATCCCTCGGTGCGGGGTGCGCAGCAGCACCAGCAGCGCGATCCCGCACAGGACCAGCAGCACGCCGCCACTCGCCGCCGCCCGCACATAGATCCCGCTCACCGCCCCCTCGGCGATCACGGCCGCGGCCGCCACGCTTGGGCCCCAGGTGACCAACTGCCGCGCGAGCAGCCGCAGGCGTCCCGCCCGCCGCCCCCGACGATCCACCACCGCCAGCCCCAGCATGGCCAGTAGCGGCGCGCGGCCCGCCGTGGCGGCGCTGCCTACCGAGGCCAGGGCCGCAGCAAACACCAGAGCGACCAGCAGGTAGACCCACGTCATGCTGAACGTCGGCACCTCCGGGGGCTGCCCGCGCCACTGCCCCTCCACGAGGGCGGTAGCCGCAGCCCGTTGCTCGGCCGAGGCGCGCGCGCCCAACGCCACCAGCCCGCCCGCCACCGTTGAATCGACGATCAGGATGTCGTGCTCGAGGGAGCCCGGGGCGGAGGACGCTGCCCGCGCCCGCGCCGCCGGCAGCCGCACACCGACATAGGTGGCCGCCAGCGTGTCTTCGCGGGTCCGCAGCCCCCCGTCCTCCTCGCGAGACTGCACGTGCAACAGGACGGGGAGCAGCGCGCGGGTGTCCGCGTTGACGCTCAGCACCTCGGTCCAGGCCACCATGCCGAACAGGAGGGCAGGGATCATCGTGAAGGCTACCGGGATCCCCCAGGCCACCAGGCGCCGCTGCGTGGTCAGCACCGCCGGTTCCCCGGCGTCCGCCTCCAGCAGCGCCAGGGCCGAGAGGGGCGTGGCGGTGCGGAGTGCCTCCAACGTGCGCAGGGCACGCGCGGGCCATTGCAGGTGCCCCCCTCGGTCCGCCTCTGCGGCCAGCGTGGCGTCCACGACGGCCTGCAGGGCGCCGCCCGCCGCCGGCAGGGGCTCCGGCTCGGCTGCCAGCGCAAAGGGCAGGAGCACGGCGCGACCGTCGTCGGCAATCCAGACGCGTGCGGGGCCGATGGTGTCTCGGTGGCCCCCCCCCGGCGCGTGAGCGGCGGCGGCGTCCTCCCGCGCCACCAGCTCCTCGGCCAGGTCCGCCAGCCAGCCGCGGAGCGCGCTCCACGTGGCATGCTGCGACAGGCGCGACGTCAGCGGCGAGCCGCGCAGCGCCGCATAGGCATCCCAGCCGCCGGTGTCGGTGCGCTGTCCCGCAATCCAGCGGAGGTGCCCCGGTCGCATGGCCTGCCGGTCGCTGGCGGGAACCGGGGGCGCCCCGATGGGCTGCAGGACGATCCAGACGGGTCGGTCGAGCGCCGGATCATGCCCCAGCAACACCCGCCCCGCCGCGTCGATCGCCCCGCGCACGTCGAAGGGGCCAATCCGCGGGGCTCCATCCCAGCGGGCCGTCACGACGGCCGACTCGGCCGCGGGCAGCGTCTCGCGGCGCGCCCGCCCCATGACCCGCACCACGCGCGTACCCGTCTGACGCTCGTGCTCCGCCAGCCAGCCGTTCCCTCGACGCCCTCGGGGGAGGAACAGGACGGCCAGCTGGGCGGCCATGGGAAGGAACAGCATGCGCCCGCTCCCCGGGTCACCGCCGAGGGCGAGGCCGATGCCGACGACGATGGGGAAGGGCAGCATGAACCACAGCGCGCGCCATGCCGCGGCCGCGGGCGTGGGCGGATGCCCCGGGCGGGCGCCCTCCACCCGCAGCCGGAGCAGCCACTTGCCTGCCGAGGTGCCGAACCGGGCCTCCGGGATGGCAAAGTACGCGACGGCCAGCGCCACGCTCGCGCTCATCGCCACGGCCAGGTCGAACGGGGCCCGCGAGGAGACCCCCGCGGCGTGCCCCAGCGCGACGTTGACCAGCATGGTCACCGGGATGTCCAGCAGCATCAGCACCACGCAGTCGAAGACCCCGGCCATCAGGCGCCTCGTCAGCGGTGCATGCACGTGGGGAGCGGGCTGGAATTCCCGCAGCGCGTCGCGCAGCCCCTCGTAGTGCTGGAAGCGCGCGGCGGGATCGCGGGCGATGCAGCGAAGGAGCACCGCCTGGAGCCCGGCGGGCGCCGTGGGCGGCAGGGGCGCCAGGTCGTCCGCCGCGCCACGCATGACCATGGCGATCAGGCGGGCCGCGGAGTCCACGGTGTAGCGCGGCTTCCCGGTGAGCAGGAAGTGCAGCGTCGCGCCCACGGAAAAGAGGTCGCTGCGCACGTCCACGGGGTCGCCCAGCAGCTGCTCGGGGGAGGCGAAGGCGGGGGTCCCCAGGAACATGCCGGCCTGCGTGAGCTGGAGGTCGTCCGACGCCTCCGGGCGCGCCAGCCCGAAGTCCCCGATCTTCACCACGCCGTCGGCGCCCACGTAGCAATTGGCGGGCTTCACGTCGCGATGCAGGATCCCCCGCGCGTGGGCCGCTTCGAGCCCGTCAATCACCTGTTGGATGCAGCGGAGCGCCTCCGCCACCGGCAGCGGCCCTTCGCGCGCCACGCGCTCCTCCAGGGTGCCCCCGGCGACCAGCTCCATGGCGATCGCCGGATGCCCCTCGATGGTGCCAGCGCCGAACACGTACACCACGTTGGGGTGCGACAGGCTCGCCGCCAGCCGCCCCTCACGCGCAAAGCGCGCCTGGAACGCCGCGCCCTCCACCTCGTGAGCCAGCACCTTGAGTGCCACCTCGCGCCCGTCCTCCAGCTGCGTCGCCTGATACACGGCGCCCATCCCGCCCGCGCCCAGCAGTCGGCCGATGCGGTAGGGGCCGAAGGTGCTGCCGTCGGGGAGGCGGGTAGTCAGGGGCATGCGGGGGCTGGCGACCGGTGGCAGCACGGAGGACGCGGCGGCGGGCAGGCGCGCGCGCCGACGGACCGTCGTCCAACGGGTGACGCACCGCCCCCCCGTCCCGTCACGGCGTCCGCGGCGCGCGCGGATCGGTTGTCGTTCGGTTGACACCCCTCGGTGGCCCGCCTATTTATCCATGCTCCCGGTGCCTCCCAAGGGCGCCGGGACCCGCTGCACGCGGGCGCTTGGACAGGTGGCCGAGTGGTTGAAGGCACCGGTCTCGAAAACCGGCATACCGGCAACGGTATCGTGAGTTCGAATCTCACCCTGTCCGCTGTGGGTTGACTTGGCAGGTCGGCAGTGACGCAGGTCCGGGCGCCTTCCGCCCGCGCCTCCTGGATGGGTGGCCGAGTGGTTTAAGGCGCACGCCTGGAAAGCGTGTTGGCTCGAAAGGGTCTCGGGGGTTCGAATCCCCCCCCATCCGTACCGCACTGGGTTCGTCAGCAAGGCCGGCTGGGCGCACACGCGCCCGCCGGCCTTCTGCGTGCGCCCCCCAGCCCGCTTAGAACAGCGCCGACGCCATCTGGCGGCGCGTCTGGCGCACCAGCGCCTCGTCCTCCACGCACCCGATGGCGGCAAGGAGCGCCTCCTTCACCGGGGTGTCCCGGGACCCCCGCAGCGCATCGAGCAGCAGCGCCAGTCCGGCCTCGTCGTTGCCCGCCAGCACCAGCGCCGCGCCCGCCCGCAGCACGTCGCCGTCGGGACGCCCCTCCCAAAGCCGCCGGAGTGTCAGCCGAGCCCGCGCCCGCTCCGCCTTGGGGTCCCCGTACACGCCCCCCGGCAGATGCGCCAAGGCATGGTCGGCCTCCTCCACCGCGCCATGGGAGGCCAGCAGCGTCGCCAGCTCCAGCTGCAGCGTGCCCCGTCCGGGGTGCGCCTCCACCGCCGCCCGCAGCGCGGCCAGGCGCGCCTCCGGGGCATCCGGCAGCTGTACCATCGGCGGCGGGCCCGGCTCCACCCCATGCTGCCCCAGAAACTGCCGCAGCTGCCCCTCCGGAAGCGCCCCAGGAAACCCGCCCACCCGTTGGCCGTCGCGAAACAGCATCACGGTGGGGATGGAGCGGATCTGGAACTGCTGCGCCAAGGCCTGCTCCCGGTCGGTATCCACCTTTGCCAGCAGGAAGCCCCCGTCGTACTCGGCGGCCAACCGCTCCAGCACCGGCCCCAGGGCACGGCAGGGGCCGCACCACGTGGCCCAGAAGTCCACCAACACCGGGGTGGTGTGGGACCGCTGCAGGACCGCCTCGTCAAATTCGGCGGTGGTCACATCACGGACGTGCGATTGCTCGGCCATCGGCTGCTCCGGTGGAAAACGGGGGCGCGGCGCACGAGGCGCAGGCGCGCGGCTCGACTGGTAGCTTGGGGTCGTGGCGTGCCTTCCTTCAACCCCCGTCTTCCATGCGCCTTCTCCGGTTTGCCTGCGCCGCCCTGTGGCTCGTTCCCGTCGCAGGCCTTGCCCAACCCGCCGCGCCGCGCGCCCCGCGCCCGGACGCCATCCCCGCCGCCATGGCCGCCATTCGCGAGGGGGACCTCAAGCGCGACCTCTACGCGATGGCGGGTGACGCCCAGCGCGGTCGGGAGGCCGGCACGCTGGACGAAATGCGGGCCTCGGTCTGGGTGGCCGATCAGCTGCGCGCCATCGGCGTCAAGCCCGGCGCCCCCGACGGCACCTACTTCCAGTGGTGGAACATGCGCCGCACCCGCGTGTCCACTACCGCCAGTCGCGTGGTGGTGGACGGTCGGGAGCTGACGCTCTGGCAGGACGTGGTCCCCAACGGCCTGGTGGCGGCCACGGCCAGCGCCCCGGTGGTGGTGATCGCCGACCCGCGCGATTCCACCACCGACGTGCGGGGCAAGGTGGTCGTCGCGGACCTGTTGCCCCCCGCCACCCCGATGCGCCGGGAGGGCACCAACTCGTATGAATACCGGGTGACCACCAGCACGCTGGCGGCCACGGGCGCCCGATGGCAGCGGCGCGGGGCCGCTGCGGTGCTGTTGGTGGGGGACGCCACCGCCGACGTCGCCTTCGAGGGGGTCGCGGCCATTCGCAGCCGCGGCACGTACGACGTGATCGGCGGCGCGCCCCGATTTGCCACCCAGGCCGCCGGCGCGGCGGTCGGGGGCGCCGCCACCAATCCGGTCCCGGCCGCCGCCCCGGTGCTGCTGGTGCGCGGCGGTGCCGCCGCCGCAGTGCGCCGTCCGGGGGCGGCAGCCCAGGTGGACATCCGCATCGAACGCTTCGACACCCCCAGCACCAACGTCGTCGGGCTCATCCGCGGCACCGATCCCGCGCTGCGGGATGAAGTCCTGCTGTTCAGCTCGCATCAGGACCACGACGGCGTCCGCTTCACCATCGACGGCGATTCGGTGTGGGCCGGGGCCGACGACAACGGCACGGTGTCGGTGGCGCTGCTGGCCATCGCGCGTGCCATGGTGCGGCAGCCCCCCCGGCGGTCCGTGCTGTTCGTGTACCATGGCGCCGAGGAGCGCGGCCTCCTGGGGTCCCGCTGGCACGCGGCCAACCCGGTCGTGCCGCTGGCCCGCATCGTGGCCGTCCTCAACGGCGACATGATCGGCCGCAACCACCCCGACTCCGCGTCCCTCCTGGGGATCCAGCCGCCTCATCGCAACTCCGCGGAGCTGGTGGACATGGCGCTCCGGGCCAACGCGCTCACGGGCCGCTTCCGGCTGGACTCCCTCTGGGACCGCCCCACGCACCCGGAGGGGTGGTACTTCCGGTCGGACCATGTCCCCTACGCCCGGCTCAACGTGCCGGCGCTCATGTACTCCACCAATCTCCACGCCGATTACCACACCCCGCGCGACAAGCCGTCCGCGATCGACTATCCCAAGCTCACCCGGATGACGCAGTGGATGTACCTGACCGGGTGGTTCGTGGCCAACGCGCCGCGGCGCCCCGCCCTCGATCCGGGATTCCGGCTGGAGCGATAGCCCGCTTCGGCTGGCCCCTTTGCGTTCCCGGGTGCCGGACGCCAGTTTTCCGGCACCGGGGGACAGGGGTCCCCCACCCACATTTTCGGAGGATTCCCGATGCAGGCAGTTGTGCGCCGTCTCGTCGCTCCCGCCACGGGGCTCCTGGTGCTGGCCGTATCCGCCAGCGTGGCGGGCGCCGTGGTCGGCCAGCCCAAGCCGCAGCTTTCCATCGAGGCGTCGCGCCAGCCCGAAGGGGCCCGGCTCCTCCTCAAGGGGAAGAACTGGCCGGCCAAGTCCCGCATCAAGGTCACGGCCACCCGCGCGCCCGGCTCCACCAAGCCGCAGGACTTCGGCATGGTTGACGCCGACGACAAGGGGGAGTTCCAGGTGCGGAAGGTCGCGCCCTGCTCCACCAACAACATGGAGGATGCGCAGAACGAGCCCGTGACCTTCACCGCGGCCGATTCGGCCACGGGGGTCAAGGCCACGCAGCGCGTGGAAGGCGGCGCCTGGGTCTGTCAGTAACCTCGGGCGCCCCCCTCACCCGTCTCGACGCCGAGGGGCCGGTGTTCGTCGTGTTCGTTGCCCCCGTCTTCTCCCCGGCCGCCACGCAGATGCTGGCGGCCGCGGTCGAGGAGCCGGGGGTTCGTCTTGGGGTCATCGCGCAGGAGCCGCTGGAGCGACTGGCGCCGGCGGTGGCATCCCGGGTGGTGGGGCACTGGCGGGTGGCGGATGTCACCCGTCCCGACCAGCTGCGCGGGGCCCTCACGGCGCTGGCGGACCGGCATGGCCCGGTGGCGCGCGCGTTCGGGGCGTATGAGCAACTGCAGCATCCGCTGGCGCTGGTCCGCGAGGCCTTGGGGATTCCGGGGCTGCCCAGCGCGGCGGCCCATCGGTTTCGCGACAAGGCCGTCATGAAGGACACCTTGCGCACCGCCGGTTTGCCGGTGGCCCGCCACGCGCTCATACCCACCATGGACGCCGTGCCCGCGGCGGTCGCCGCGGTGGGATTCCCGCTGGTGCTCAAGCCGCCGGCCGGCGCTGGCGCGCGCGCCACGCACCGGGTGGCGGACGCGGCGCAGCTGGCCACCCTCCTCGCGGAGATGCCGCCGTCGCCGCAGGCCCCCTGGCTGGCCGAGGAGATGCTGCAGGGCACGGAACACTCGCTGGAGTCGGTGTCCGTGAACGGCACGGTGGTGTGGCAGTCCATCACGCGGTATGCGCCCACGCCGCTGGAGGTGCTGGAGAACCCGTGGATCCAGTGGACGGTCGTGCTGCCGCGCGAGGTGGATGCCCCCGGCTATGCGGACATCCGGGCCGCGGGCGGTGCCGCACTCGCGGCGCTCGGAATGGATACCGGGGTGACGCACTGCGAGTGGTTCCGACGGCCCGACGGCTCGCTGGCCATCAGCGAGATCGCCGCCCGCCCGCCCGGGGCCAACATGACCACCATGATCTCCCGCGCCACCGACACGGACTTCGTGGCTGCTTGGGTGCGCCTCCTGGTGCAGGGCACCTTCCAGCCGCCGGAGCGCAAGTACGCGGTGGGGACGGCCTACCTGCGCGGGCAGGGGGTCGGGCAGGTGGTGGGGGTGGACGGGCTCGACGACGTACGCCGCGAGCTCGGGGCGCTGGTGTGCGACGCCCGCATTCCGCGCCCCGGGGTGGTGCCCACGGGGAGCTACGAGGGCGAGGGGTTCCTGATGGTGCGCCACCCGGACACCGCCGTGGTGGAGCAGGCGCTGCGGCACATTGTGTCGACGGTCCGTGTGCGGCTGGGGTGATCTCGGCGGCAGCGGCGTGAGCCCCGGGCGGGGCAGGAGTGACCGATGGGGATGACTGTGCTGATGCTGGCCCCGGGGTATCCCGGAGAGATGCCGCTGTTCACGCGCGCCCTCGCGGAATTGGGCGCCACCGTGCTGGGGTGCTCCAATGGCCCGGCGCACGAGCTGCCGGCGGAGGTGCGTCCGTACCTCAGCGACTACCTGGCGGTTCCGACACTGTTCGCCGATCCGGATGCGGCCGTCGAGCCGGTGCGCCAGTGGCTGCGCGGACGGGCCGTGGATCGCGTCTGCTGCCTCTGGGAGCCCGGCGTCGAGGGGGCCGCGGTGCTGCGTGAGGGGCTCGGCATCCCCGGACAGTCGCGCGCGCAGGCGCTGCGGTTTCGCGACAAGGACCTCATGAAGCAGGCGTTGGCCGCCGGGGGCGTGCGGGTGCCGCACCATGCCGTGGCGCGCACGGAGGCGGAGGTGTGGGCCGCCGCCGAGCAGGTCGGGTATCCGCTCATCATCAAGCCCATCGCCGGCGCCGGCTCCATGGACACCTTCCGCTGCGACACCCCGGACGAGGTCGCACGGGCTCTCCCCCAGCTGCGACATGTCCGGGTGATGGATGTCGAGGAGTTCATCGACGGCGACGAGTTCACCTTCGACACCATCTGCGCCGGCGGCGACCTCAAGTACTTCCATGTCGGGGTCTACCGCCCGCGCCCGCTGGTCGCGCGCACGAACGAGTGGATCTCGCCGCAGACGCTCAGCTACCGCCACGTGGACGACCCCGGGGTGGCCGGCGGCCGGGCGATGGGCGAGGCCGTGCTGCGGGTGCTGGGGTTCGACACCGGCTTCACCCACATGGAGTGGTACCGGAAGGCCAATGGCGAGGTGGTGTTCGGGGAGATCGCCGCCAGGCCGCCGGGCGCCCGCACGGTGGACCTCATGAACTACGCCAGCGACATCGACCTCTTCCGTGGGTGGGCCGAGGCGGAGCTGTTCGGCACCTTCTCGCTGACGGTGGAGCGGAAGTACAACGTGGCGTGCATCACCAAGCGGGCCATCGGGCAGGGGCGCATCCGCCGCATCGAGGGGCTCGACCGCGTCCGTGACCGGTGCGGCGATGCGCTGTGCGTGGTGGACCTCCTTCCCGTCGGCGCGCCGCGCCGCGACTGGAAGAGCACGCTGCTCTCCGACGGGTATGTCACCCTCCGCCACCCGGACTGGGAGACGACCAAGGCGCTGGCCGACTTCGTCGGGACCGACCTTACGCTCTTCGCGGAGTAGGACGGCCGGCGCGGCGGTGAGACGCCAGGCGCCGGCAGGTGTGGCGTGGCCGCCACGGCTGTCGACCGGCTACCACGCCGGCACCGGATGGCGGTGGGGGGATGGGGGGGAACAGGGGCCGGGTGGCGGGCTGAGCCGGCGGCACGGGGCTTGCTCAGGAACACGGGCACTGTGTGACCCACGCCACACCCCGCCTGCCGATGCGTCGCATCCTCTCCGATCCGCCCCTCGAGCCGCTCCGCAGCTACTGCTCGCAGATGTGCGTGCTGCTGACCGGCATTGCCGCCGGTGTCGTGCCCCCGGCGGAACGGGACGCCCTGTGCTCGGTGGCGCATCACATGGGGCGGCGTGACGGGTATCACGTCGTGCTGGCCTTTCTGGCCACCCCCGCATCCATGCGGCAGGCGGCCGATCGGGCCATGGCGTTCGGGGACGGGGTGGCCGAACGGGCCAGCCAGCACCCCTACGGCCCGGAATGGTCGGGCGGGTTTGCGCAGGCCACGCGCGATGCGGCGGCCGACATCATGATGTACGCGGCCACCGGGACCCTGCCGCGCGTGGACGCCGCGCGCTTGCGCGCCGCTCGCCTGGCAGCCCGGCACCTGACCCCGCTGGGGAAGTGGTGGGCGGCCCGGACCATCGACTCCGAGCCCCCGCGGTCGCACCGCGAGTGGTGAGCCGCCCGGTCGCGGCACGGCGGTAACCGGCGACGGCGGTTCCGGGCGGGGCTATATTCCCCCGCATGACCGCTTCCCCTGTCACCGTGCTGGACGCCCGTGCGATGGACCGGACCCTCCGGCGCATCGCGGACCAGATCGTGGAGGCCAACGCCGGAACGGATCGGCTGCTCTTGGTGGGGATCCAGCGGCGCGGGGTCCAGCTCGCCGAGCGCGTGGTCCGGCTGCTGCGGGCGCAGGAAGGGGTGGAGGTGCCCAGCGGGGCCCTCGACATCACCCTGTACCGGGACGACCTGCAGACCGTGGGGCCGCGTCCCGTGGTGGGGGCCACCGTGCTCCCGTGGCGCCTGGACGGACTGCACGTGGTCATCGTGGACGACGTCCTGCACACCGGCCGCACCGTGCGCGCCGCCCTCGACGAGCTGGCCGACTTCGGTCGGCCGGCGCGCATCACGCTCGCCGTCCTCGTGGACCGCGGCGGGCGCGAGCTCCCCATTCACGCGGACATCGTCGGGCGCCGCGTGGACGTGGTCGCCGGCCAGCGGGTGGATGTGTTCGTGGAGGAGCTCGACGGCCGCGATGCGGTCGAACTGGCCACCCCGGGCGGAACCTGACGCCATGGCCGGATCACTGGGGAAGGATCTCCTCGGCCTGTCCGCCCTGTCGGCGGACCAGCTGCGCCTGCTGCTCGACACCGCCGTCCCCTTCCGGGAGATCTCGGAGCGGAGCATCAAGAAGGTGCCCACCCTGCGGGGGGCCACCATCGTGAACCTGTTCTTCGAGGCCTCCACCCGCACGCGCATCTCCTTCGAGTTCGCCGAGAAGCGCCTCAGCGCCGACACGGTGAACGTGGCGGCCGCCGCCTCCTCGGTGACCAAGGGGGAGACGCTGGTGGACACGGCGCGGAACCTCGAGGCGATGCGCATCGACATGGTGGTCATCCGGCACCCGGCCTCGGGGGCGGCGCAGTTCCTCGCCGAGCGGATCGAGTCCAACGTGGTCAATGCCGGTGACGGGACCAACGAGCACCCCACGCAGGGGCTGCTCGACCTGCTCACGCTGCGCGACCGGCTGGGCTCGCTGCAGGGGAAGCGGGTGTGCATCGTGGGCGACGTGCTGCACTCGCGCGTGGCGCGCTCCAACATCTGGGGGCTCACCAAGCTGGGCGCCGAGGTGGCGGTGTGTGGGCCGCGGTCGCTGCTCCCCAACGCCATCGGCGAGATGGGCGTCACGGTGTTCGACCGCATCGAGGCCGCCATCGAATGGGCCGACGCCCTCAACGTCCTGCGCCTCCAGCTGGAGCGCATGCAGGCCGGGTACATCCCGTCGCTGCGCGAGTACAATCGCGTCTTCGGCGTCACCCGCGCGCGCCTGGAGCGGGCGCCGCGCGACCTCCTCATCCTGCACCCCGGCCCCATGAACCGCGGCGTGGAAATCGACAGTGACGTGGCCGACGGGCCGCAGTCCGTGATCCTGGACCAGGTGACGAACGGCGTGGCCGTGCGCATGGCGGTCCTGTACCTGCTGGCCGGTGGCCGGCCGGAGCTGGCCGAGGCGGCCAAGACGGGGGGCGCATGAGCCGCGACGGCGTGCGGGACCTGCTGCTGCGGGGCGGGCGCATCGTCGATCCGTCGCAGGGGATCGACGCCGTGGGCGACGTGCTGCTGCGCGACGGCCGGGTGGCCGCCTGCGGCGGGACCCTCGGGGTCCCCGATGGCGCCGAGGTCGTGGACGTGGCGGGGCTCGTGGTCGCCCCCGGGTTCATCGATGTGCACGTGCACCTGCGCGAGCCCGGGCGCGAGGACGTGGAGACGGTGGCCACCGGCGCGCATGCGGCCGTGGCGGGCGGGTTCACCGGCGTGTGCGCCATGCCCAACACGCGCCCGGTCACCGACAACCAGGCCACGGTGGGGTTCGTCAAGCGCCAGGGCGAGGCCGCGGGCTATGCGCGCGTGTACCCCTATGGCGCCATCTCGGTGGGGCAGAAGGGGGAGACGCTGGCCGAACTGGGCGAGATGGTGGGCGCCGGCGCGGTGGCCTTTTCCGACGATGGGCGCCCCGTGGAGAGCGCCCACCTCATGCGCACCGCCCTGGAGTACGCGCGCACCTTCGGCGTCCCGGTGGCGGAGCACTGCGAGGACATGTCGCTGGCGCACGGCGGCTCCATGAACGAGGGGCTCATGTCGGCCAAGCTCGGGCTCAAGGGGATCCCCGCCGAGGCCGAGGAGATCTACGTGATCCGCGACATCCTCCTCGCGCGCCGCACGGGCGGGCACATCCACCTCTGCCACCTCAGCACCAAGGGGTCGGTGGAGCTGGTGCGGTGGGGGAAGGAGCGGGGCATCCACGTGACGGCCGAGGTGTGCTCGCACCACGTGTCGCTCACCGAGGCGGCGGTGGATGGCTACAACACCAACGCCAAGATGAACCCGCCGCTGCGCACCGCGGAGGATGTGGAGGCGCTGCAGCAGGGGCTGGCCGATGGCACGATCGACCTGCTGGTGACGGACCACGCGCCGCATCACTACGACGAGAAGGAGCGCGAGTTCGCCGACGCCCCCAACGGCATCGTGGGGCTGGAGACCGCGCTGGGGGTGAACTGCACGTGGCTGCTCCACCGCGGCGTGCTGACGCTGTCGCAGATGGTCGACGCCATGAGCTGCAAGCCCGCGCGCGTCTTCCACCTGCCGGGGGGGACGCTCGCCCCGGGCGCCCTTGGCGACGTGTCGGTGTTTGACCCGAACCGGTCGTGGGTGGTGGACCCGCGGACCTTCCGCTCCAAGGGGCGCAACACGCCGTACGGCGGGACGACGCTCACGGGGCAGGCGCGCCTCACGGTGGTGGGTGGGCGCGTGGTGTATCGGGCCGACTGAGACGGCAGGAGTGGACGAGGGCGGGGCGGGAGACCGTCACGGCGTGACCGACGCGCTGGTGGCCGCGGCGCGTCGGCTGCATGCCCGAGGGCTGTTGGCGGGTGCCGAAGGGAACCTGTCGTGTCGCCTCTCCGACGGCTCGGTGCTGATCACGGCCGCCGGTGCGGACAAGGGCGCCCTGACGGGCGAGGGGCTGGTGCGGGTGGCCGCGGATGGCGCCCTGCTGGCCGCGCCCGCGGGCGCGCGGGCGTCGTCCGAACTGGGGATGCACCTGGCGCTGTACGCGCAGCGCCCCGACGTGATGGCCGTGGTGCATGCCCATCCGCCGGCGGCCACGGCGTTTGCCACGGCGGGGGTGCCGCTGCCGGACGACGTGCTGCCGGAGGTTCCCGTGCTGCTGGGCCCGGTGGCGCTGGTCCCGTACGGACGCCCTGGCACCGCGGCGCTCGCGCAGGCTATGGCGCCCTTCCTCCCCGGGCATCATGCCTTTCTGCTGGCCAATCACGGCGCCACCACCGTGGGGACCACCCTGAACCAGGCGCTCCTGCGCATGGAGAGCCTGGAGCAGGCCGCCCGCATCCTCCTCGCGGCCCGCATGCTCGGCGGCGCCCGTGCGTTGCCCCCCGGCGAGGGTGAGGCGCTGGTGGCGCCCCGTGTGGCGTTTCCCGCGGGATCTGCCCATCGTCCACCTTCGTGGTAGGCGTCACGGCTGGCGCCCGCCGCTCCCTTTCTGCTCCTGACATGGAATCACGCGACTCCGCTTTGGATGAAGTCCGGCACCTGGTGGCCGAACGGCAGCGCTACGACGGCTGGCTGACCGCCTTGGAGGTGCGTCGGCATGACACGCCTGCCCGCGTCTTCGCGCGGGTGCACGACGACTACCAGGCGCGCCGCACCGAGGTGCTGGTGCGCCTGCAGGCGCATGTGGCGGGGCTGGAGCGGCTGGCCGCCGCCCTGCACGACACGGTGAGTCGGTTGGAGGCGGAGGCGGCCACCCTGGACGAGGAGCGCATCGAGGCGCACCTGCGCACGCTGGTGGGCGAATTCGATCCGGGGCGGTGGGAAGCGCTGCAGCAGGACGTGGAAGGCCGGCTGTCGCAGCTGGCCGATCAGCGGACGGACGCCGCGGTTCGGCTGGAGGAGGCGCGCGACCTGCTGGAGCGGGCCCGCGGCGATGCGCCGGCCGGCGGGCACGAACCGTCGTGGCTGGCCGAGCCGTCGGTGCCGTCGGTGCCGTCGGCACCGGTCAGTGCCCTGCCACCCGCCGTGGCGCCGCCGCCGCCGATCGCGGCAGTTCCCGGCTCCCTGTTCGAGGGGGTCCCGGAGCGCGTTGAGGCCACCCCCCCCGCCGTGGCGGGCGATGCGGGACGGCCGCTGGGCGGTGGGCTGGGCGGGGTACGGTCCTCGGCCCCTGACGATGACGAGGTGGAGCGGGCGCTGGCCTCCCTGGACGAGCGGCTCCCCACGCCCGAGCGGCGTCCCGTGGCGGCAGACCGCGCGCAGGGCGAGACGGTGCCGATCGTCTCGGATGACGCCCCGGTTGTTCCGTCAGCCCCCTTTGACGACCTGGCCTTTGTGCGGTCGTTGGGAGAGGCGCCGGCGTCCGACGGACGCAAGTCGCTGCGCTGCGCGGAATGCGGCACCATGAACCTGCCGACGGAGTGGTACTGCGAGCGGTGCGGGGGCGAATTGGCCGCGGAATAGCTTACGGCAGGGGCGGCGGCGTGTCCGCCGTCCCGCCAAGCCCCTGAACGCCACGCGGGCCGGACTCTGAGAGTCCGGCCCGCGTGCTGTTCAGGAGCAACCAGCGCCTCGGGGGCGCTGCCGACCGCTGCTTAGGCCGCGGCGGCAGCGGCCGCACGCGCGGCCATGCGGCTCTTGACCCGCGCCGCAGCGTTCTTGTGGATGAGCCCCTTGCGCGCGGCCCGGTCCAGCTGGGACACCGCCTGACGCATCACGTCAGCGGAGGCGCCCTCCGCCTTCCCCTTCTTGACGGCCGTGCGAAGGGTGGACCGCTGGGCGCGGTTCCGCACCGCTGCCGCACGCGACTTCCGAAGGTCCTTCTTGGCGGCCTTGATGTTCGGCACGAGAGATACTCCGACAGGAATACGGACAGGAAAACCGCGGAGGAACCAGCAGGGCGCTGGCGCGGCAGTCCGAAAAGCTACACCAGAGCCGGCGCGCGGGTCAAGCGGGGGAGCCTCGCCTTCGTGTGCCCGGGGGGCACGTCGGGTGGCGTGGCGCGGGTCTTCGGTCAGCGGCCTCGCCTTCGTCTGCCCGGGGGGCACGCGTTTTGACACCCCCTGGGCACCGGGCTACCTTCCGGACGGAGCGCCCTTGCTTGCTTTCGCGTCCAACCGAACCGGGCGCGCGCCAGGAGCGGTGTCCTCCGGGCGTCCCCCTCCTCCCCGCTGCGTCAACTGGCCGTGGACTGGTACATCAAGCTCGCCCTCATCGGTCCCGTGCTCCTCTTCTCGATGGTCGCCCACGAGTACGCGCACGGCTACGCGGCGTACCGGCAGGGGGATCCCACGGCGTGGCAGCTGGGGCGCCTCACCTGGAATCCGGTCAAGCACATCGACCCGTTCATGACGATCATCCTCCCGGTTACCCTGGCGCTGCTGGGGGGGACGATCTTCGGGGGGGCGAAGCCGGTGCCGGTCAATCCGCGGAATTACCGCCACTACAAGCGCGGCGACATCATCGTGTCGCTGGCCGGCGTCGCGAGCAACGTGGTCATCGCCATCGCGTGCGTGCCGCTCATCCTCCTGCTGGGTGCCGTCGGGCGCGCACTCCCCGCCGCGGCCACCCCCCTGGGGATCCTGCAGGTCATGTTCGACTACGGCATCCTGCTCAACCTGTCGCTGGTGGCGTTCAACCTGCTGCCCATCCCGCCCCTCGACGGGTCGCACGTGTTCAAGTACCTGCTCCCCCCCGCGTGGTCGCTCCGCTACCAGCAGGTGGCCGGCGCGGGGCTGCTCATCCTGTTCGCCCTGCTGACCTTCGCGCGTCCGCTCATCACGGCGTGGATGGCCCCGGCCTACGCCCTGTGGCAGTGGAGCCAGCAGTGGTATCTTTCCGCGCTCCTCCCCATTTCCCTCGGCGCGCAAGCCTTCCGTGATCGCTCCAGCCTTCCGCATCGCGCCCCCCGAGGCGGCCGCCTTTGTCGTCGAGGTCGGTCCCTACACCGGTCCCCTTGATCTCCTCCTGTCGCTCATCCGCGACGAGCAGGTCGACATCTACGACATTCCCATCGCCCGGATCGCGGAGCAGTTCCTCTCCCGCATCGGCTCGCTGGGGCTGGATGAGGCCGCCGACTATCTCGAAATGGCCGCCCGCCTCCTGCGCATCAAGGCCCAGATGCTGCTCCCCCGTGGGGAGGGGGAGGAGGCGTGGGAGGATCCGCGCGCCGAGCTCGTCCGCCGCCTGCTGGAGTATCAGCAGATGCGCGAAGTGGTGGATCTGCTGGAGCATCGGGGGGAGGCGCGGCGGCACCAGTTCCCGCGCCGCTGGTTCCCGCAGCCGGTAGACGTGGCCCCCGTGCAGGCCCCGCTGGGGTTGGCGCTCCCCGATCTGCTGGCCGCCGTCGACCGCGTGCTGCGCGCCGCCAAGGAGCCGGTGCTCCACGACGTCGTGCCGCGGGCGCTGGACGTGGCCGGCGCCATGGGGCTCGTGCGCACGGTGCTCACCCGCCGGGCCGCCGCGCGCTGGCGCGACCTCCTTCCGGTGGGCGCGGAGCCCTGGCAGGTGCTCTCCGTGCTCCTCGCCCTCCTCGAGCTCGCCAAGCTGGGGGAGCTCCGGCTGGCGCAGGGGCGTCCCTTCGGCCCCATGGAGATCCGGCGTGACGCCGCTAGCCAGGCTGCTTGAGGCGGCGCTCTTCGCCGCGCCGCGCCCCATCCCGTACGACGCCCTCGTCGCGCTGGACCCCGAGTCCAGCCCGGCGGCGGTGTCGGCGGCGCTCGACGAGCTGCGGGAACACTACGACGTCGACGGCCACGGCATCGAGCTGGTGGAGCAGGGCGGCGGGTGGCAGCTGCTGACGCGGGCGGAGTTCGCCGAGGCGCTGGAGCGGGCGCAGGTGGCGGTGCGCCCCCAGCGCCTGTCCGCCGCGGCCCTCGAAACCCTCGCGATCGTCGCGTACCGGCAGCCCATCGGGCGCGCGGACATCGAGGAAATCCGCGGCGTGGCGGTGGGGTCGGTCCTCAAGTCCCTGCATGAGCGCGGCCTGATCGACATCGTGGGGCGCAGCGAGGGGATCGGGCGTCCGCTCCTGTACGGCACCACCCCGCAGTTCCTGGAGCAGTTCGCCCTGCGTCACCTGGAAGAGCTGCCACGCGCCGACGAGCTGGCGATCGCCCTGCGCGGCGTCGGGCAGGCTGCGGTCGTGGCGGAGTGACCCCGCCCCGCCCCGCCGGGCGCCCCGAT
>JBEIJM010000029.1:0-24734 GCA_040380205.1 Gemmatimonadaceae bacterium | reverse complement strand
GGTGCGTCCGGTGTCGCGCCCCGCGAGGCGGGCGCGCGCCACGTCCACGATCACCGTGGGCGGGCGCCCGCGCAGGTACAGCCGCTCGGCCGCGCGCGCCTGTTCGATGGCCGCCAAGGCCCGTCGCATCGGCGCCAACGCCCCGTCCGGGTCCGCCTGCTCCAGCGCCCGCCCCGCATCCCACATGTGGTTGTACGCCTCCAGCAGCGGCCGGTTGATCGCCACCACCGGCCCGTCGTTCCCCTCGGCCAGCGCCAGCTTGTTCTCCACCAGGTCGACGCCGTGCTCGTGGCCGTCGCCGGCAAAGTGCGTGTGCTCGCCGCTGCTCTCCCCGCTCAGGCGCTGGAACACCACATCCCCCACCACCTGCCGCAATCGTGCCTGGTCACGCGCCAGGCGGCCGCTCTCCGCCCGCAGCGCGGCGGGCGACAGCCGCGCCCGCTGGCGCGCCAGCGCCGTGGCCAGCTGCAGCAGCATGCGCTGGCTGAGCGCCGAGGTGTCCACCGCGGGCGGCGCCGCCCCCTCCACCGCCAGGCTGTCGCGCTCGCCCCGCCGGGCAATGCGGAACCGCCGCGTCTCGCTGCTCCCCGGCTCCCGATCGGCCGCCGGGTGCCCGTCGCGCGCCACCGCGCGCAGGTGCACCACGTCGCCGGGGCCCAGCCCCATCGCCCCCAGCGCCAGCACGGTGTCCAGCGACAGGCCCCGCGCCCCGCGCCCGACCCGCGCGCCCAGCGTGCGCACCGTGGCCGTGTAGCGCTCCCCTTCGCCGGCGCTGATGACCACCTCCACATGCGCCGCCCGCACCCCCAGGTCGTCGCGCACGCGCGCCCGGATGGGCAGCACCCCCTCGGGGCGCGCCAGCACCGTGTCGCGCGCCGGCAGCTCCAGCGTCACCTCGGGGAGCGAGTCGGGGACCCCCTCCAGGACGAACAGCCGGGCGCGGTCCCCACGGGTGAGCACCACCGGCGTGGCGCCATCGGCGGCTACCAGCCGCAGCCGCCACTGCGTGCCGTCCGTTGCCGGCGACGGCACCGGCGCCGCGGCGGCATCCCCCGACGGCCGGCGCTCCACGCGCGGCGGCGCCCCGTCGCCCCGCAGCTCCACCACACTCCCCACCAGGGCGGTCACCCCGGCGGTGTCCCCCAGCTGGCGCACCGGGAGCCCCGCGTAAGCCGGCGGGCGCACGGTGACTCGCCACCCGGCCAACGGGGGCACCTGCCCCGCCGCCATCCCCGGGTCGCCGACCGCGCGGCTGACCGGCGCCGACACGGCCATGCCAAGGGGGCGTCCGCCCCACCAAAGGCCGCCCGCGGCCACAACGGCCAGCAGGGAAGGCCCCCATAGCCCCTGCACCACCTGATGGCGCCAGCGGGCGGCCAGCGCCTCTGGCGCCCCCTCCCCCAACACCAGCGCATGTCCCGCCGCCGCCAGCCGCGGCGCCACGCCGGGGGCCGCCGCCGCGCCGCCCATCGCGGCCTCCCGCACCTCGGCCCAGGTGATCAAGGCGAACCCCGCCGACTCCAGCGCCGCACGCGTGGCCGGCGAGCGATCGCGCCGCTGCCACGGCAGCACCCCGGCCTCCACCCACACCGCGGTGTCCACCACCCCGCCGACAGGGCGAATGTTCGGCCCCCATCGGTACACCCGGCGACCCATGGGCCCCCACCAGGCCAGGAGGGCCACCGCGCCCAGGGCCCCAGCCGCCGTGGCGCCTGTCGCCCCCACCTGTGCCACGCCGGCGCCCCCCACCAGCCGCCACCCGATCACCCCCAGCAGCGCCCCCGCCGCGGCCACCAGCCCGGTCCGCCCCCACCACAGCAGCAGCAGGCGCCTCCGCCACTGCGCCAGCGCGCCTGCCACGGCGGTCGCCACCACCGGCTCCCCCGTCTGCACGGCGCTCATGCGGGACGCTCCAGCCCCCGCCGACGGGCCACCCCCCGCAGCACCCCCTCCCCCACCACGGCCACCAGCACCAGCCCCCACAGGAGCGCCTCCAGCGACCGCGGCCAGGGACGTGTGCTCCGCCCGTCCGCCACCAGGAACGCCGAGGCGGGCGCTCCCTCCCCCCCCGTCTCCGCGGCCGTCGCACCGGCCATGGTGTCGGCCAGCGCCCGCGTCACCACGCGCCCGCCGCACGCGCCGCCCAGCGCGGCGCGCAAGGCCTGCGCCGCCGGGTCCGCCAGCAGGTCGCTCCCCGCGGGGTGCGGAATGGCCACGGTGCGTGTGCATCCGCCCGCGCGCCCCGCCCGCTCCACGGCGGCCACGGCGCCGTCGCTCCACCACGCCACCGGAGTGGTGCCCGTGTCGGCCGCGGTGGGCTCCCACCGCGCCACCCGGGGCCATGGCCCCACCAGCACCACCCCGAACCCCGCCACCGCCCCCACCGAATCCGGGCGCGGCAGCCGGGTCCACCCGGGGGGCACCCCGTCACGCGGCCAGGTCAGCACCACGGGCGCGGCGCCCTCGTCCCCCGCCTGCACCGGCCAGCGCCCCTCCGCCATCGGCAGCACCAACACGGGACCGGGCCACAGGGCGCGCCACGCCTTCCACCCGGCCAGGTCGCGCACCCGCGCGGGCAGCCGCACCGCCAGCCGCACCCGCTCGGTGCGCGGATGGGCCGCGACCACCTCGGCCGCCACCCGCTGCGCCGCCGCCAGCGCCCGCCCGGGATCATCGGCCAGCCCGGCCACCCACACCACCCGATCCCCGGCCCGCGCCGCCGCGCGCGCCCACGCTGGCGCCGCGCGCTCCGCCGCGCGGTCGGCCACCACCAGCTGCACCGTGCGCCGACCGGCGGGATCCCATCGCACCCCGGCCAGCGCCGCCCCCGCCGCCAGCAGCAGCAGCACCCGACACGCCAGCAGCGGCAGGTCGCGCGGCCGGCGCTGCCGAGCCACCGCCCGCGCCGGCGCCCCCGCCAGAAAGCGGGCCGGCGGGAAGGGCGCCACGGGGGGACGGTCCACCGCCAGCAGGTGCAGCGCCGTCACCGCCACGGCGGCCAGCACCGCCCCGGCAAAGACCCAGGGGAACGCAAAGGTGGGGAGCCACGCCGGCATCATGCCGCCGACGCGCCCAGCACCACGCGGCGCACCACCTGGGCTGGTGGCGCGTCAGTGCGCACCTCCAGCCAGCGCGCGCCGACCTGGCGCCACGCCGCCCCCTCCGCCACCCGAAAGGCGTCAAAGCGGGCCCGGAACGCCGCCCACCCCGCCGCGTCCCGCAGCTGATCGGGGCGCACGCCCTCGGGATCGCGCGCCGTCTCGGCCCGGTCGGGCGCGTCCAGCTCGCCGGGCGCCACCAGGTGCACACACGTCACCTCGGCCCCGCCCGCCACCAGCGCCCCCGCGGCCCGCCGCTGGTCGGCCGCGTCCCCCAACCCATCCGCGCACACCACCACGCGAGCGCCGACCGGCAACGCCGCCAGCGCGGGCCCCAGCGGTGTGCTGCCGCCGCACCGCAGGGCCTCCAGCCGCGTGGCGATCTCCTCCACCAGCCCGCGCCGCGCGCGCGGTGGGAGACGCAACACCCCCGCCGCGTGCCCCGCCACCACCCCCACCGGATCCCCGCCGGCCAACGCCACCCACGCCAGCCCCACGGCCAGCGCCCGCGCCATCCCCCACTTGCCGTCCGCCGCCTCCGCCGACGGGTAGGCCATGCTGGCCGACGCATCCAGCACCAGCCACGTGGGGCGCACGATCCGGTCGTCCTTGAGGCGCACGTACGCGCGGTCGCTGCGCGCGAGCAGTCGCCAGTCCAGCTGCCGCGGATCGTCCCCCTGCCGATAGGGGCGGACCTCGGTGAAGTCCCCGGCGGGGCCCCGCTGACGCGCCCGATGGGCCCCGGGCACCCCCGTGGACCCGGGGCGCTGCGCCGGCCAGCGGACGCCGTGCAGCGCGTCCAGGAGGGGCCCGTACCGGCCAACCACGAGCGCGCTCAGGCGCCGGGCGCGCTGGCCGGCGGGGGCACGTGCGCCAGCAGCGCGTCGATCAGCGACTCGGCGGTCACGCCATCGGCCTCGGCCGCGAAGTTGGGGAGGATGCGGTGCCGCAGCACCGGACGCGCCACGCGCCGCAGGTCGGCCGGGGCCACCGCCGCGCGCCCCGCCAGGAACGCCGCCGCCTTGGCCCCCAGCACCAACGCCTGCCCGGCGCGCGGCCCCGCCCCCCACCGCACGTACTGCCGCACCAGCGCCGGGGCCCCCGCCTCCTGTGGGCGGGACGCGCGCACCAGCCGCGCCGCGTACTGCAGCAGCAGCTCGCTGCACGGGAGCTCCCGCACCGCCGCCTGCACCGCCAGCAGCGCCGCGCCGTCCAGCACCGGGGTGATGGGGGGCAGCGCGCGGCCGGTGGTGGTCCGCAGGATCGCCACCTCGTCCCCCTCGCTCGGGTACCCCACGCGGATGTCGAACAGGAACCGATCCAGCTGCGCCTCGGGGAGCGGATACGTCCCCTCCTGCTCGATGGGGTTCTGCGTGGCCAGCACGAAGAACGGCTCGGGGAGCGGCAGGGTGGTCCCCGCGGCCGTCACGCTGTGCTCCTGCATCGCCTCCAGCAGCGCGGCCTGCGTGCGTGGCGGCGCCCGGTTGATCTCGTCGGCCAGCACGATGCTGGCAAACACCGGCCCCGGCACGAAGCGGAAGGCGCGCACGCCCCCGGCCCCTTCCTCCAGGATCTCCGTGCCGGTGATGTCGCTGGGCACGAGATCGGGGGTGAACTGGATCCGCCGGAAGGGGAGCGCCATGGCGTCGGCCACCGACCGGATCAGCAGCGTCTTGGCCAGCCCCGGCACCCCCACGAGGAGCGCGTGCCCCCCGGCGGCCATGGCCAGCAGCACCTCGTCCACCACCGCGTCCTGCCCCACCACCCGCTGCGCCACGGCGGCGCGCACCCGCCCCAGGGTGGCCACCAGCGCGGCCGCGTCGGCCGCCGATGCCGGAGGTGCCGGGGGGAGGGTCACCGGACCGGGCGGCGCCGGCGCAGGGCCAGGAACAGCGTGGACCCGTCCAGCGCGCCCGCCGCGCGCACGCCCTGCGCCTCGTCTCCCACTTCCGCGCCGCGCAGCTTGACCACCACCTCGGCGGACACCTGGTCGGCCGGATAGAGCGCCGCCATGGCGGCCGCCTTCACCGCCGCCACCGGCGCCTCGGGGGCGCACACCACCTTCACCGCGTCCCACGCCTCCGCCGCCTGCACGCGCAGCGTCCAGGTGGGGGCGCCGGGCGCGGCCGGGATCACCAGCGCCTCGGCGGGGGTGCGCAGCCCGGTCACGAAGGGGGCGGGCATCACGCCTCCGCGCCGGCGCCCGCCGGCAACGCCGCAGGGGCCGGCGACGCCGGGGGCGCGGGAGGGAGCCCGTCCAGGAACCGCGCCACCTGCTGGTCGAAGAAGTACGTGGACCCCGTCACCGCCGTGCCGGCGTCGGTGGCCCGCGCGCCGATGACGACCTCCTCGTTCCCCTGCCCGCGCAGCACCAGGTGCCCCGGGCCGCGCTGCTCGACGAAGGCGGTGTACACCCCGCCGCGGCGGGAGAAGAACTGCTCGGCGGACGCCAGGACCTCCGCCACCGGGAGGGACGTGACGCGCTCCTGCAACTGTCGCGACGACTGCTGATGCATGGGGGAGAGGCGAGAATGGGGGTGGGAGAACCCCCAAGTATACCCACCGGACCGGCGGGGGGGGGACGGGCGTCGTGACCGCTCCGTTACATCGCCGTGACGGAGGATTCGCCAGGCCGAGGCTGCTTCCCCTGGTCCCCGCGCAGTGCGCGCCGGGCCCCAGACCTCAACCGTCCTCCGCATGTCCCTTGTCTTCGTGAAGCGCGCCCTCGGGGCGCTTGCCGCCCTGCTGGTGGCGATGCCCCTGGCTGCCCAGGGGGTGGTCTCCGGCACCGTGACCGACGCCGCCGGCCGCCCGCTCTCGGGCGTCCTGGTCGTGGTGGAAGGGACGGCGATCCGCACCGCCACCCAGGGCGGCGAGTTCCGCGCCGTGAACGTGCCGGCCGGCGCCCAGCGGGTGACCTTCCGCTACATCGGCTACCAGCCGGTCACGCAGGCGGTGACCGTGCAGCGCGGCGCCACCACGCGCCTCGCGGTGCAGCTCAAGGAGGCGGTCACCGCGCTGGCCGCCATCGAGGTGCGCGGCCAGGTGGCCGGCCAGGCGTCGGCCATCAACCAGCAGCGGACGGCGTCCTCCATTGCCAGCGTGATCGACAACGAGCTGGTGGGGCGCCTCCCCGACCCCAACCTGGCCGAGGCGCTGGCCCGCGTCCCGGGGATCGCCATGGTGCGCGACCAGGGCGAGGGGCGCTTCGTGCAGATCCGCGGCACGAGCGCCGACCTCAACAGCATGTCGCTCAACGGCATGCGGGTGAGCACCCCCGAGCAGAACAGCCGGCAGCTCCCCATGGACATCATCCCGTCGGACCAGGCGGGGCAGATCCAGGTGAGCAAGACGCTCACCCCCGACATGGACGCCGACGCCATCGGCGGCAACGTCAACCTGGTGACGCGCACCGCGCGCGCGGGGCAGACGCTGTTCAACGCCACCGTGGCCGGCGGGCAGAACCAGCTGGGCGGCGGCGGGCTGCTCAACCTGGGGCTCAACGCCGGGAAGCGCTTCGGCGCCTCGCAGAAGTTCGGCGCCATGGTGGGGGGCACCTGGTACAACAACCAGCGCGCCTCGCAGAACGTGGAGGGGGACTGGTGCTCGCAGACGCGCAACTGCGGCGTGGCGCCGTCGCTCACCTCGCTGGACGCCCCCAACCTCTTCGAGCTGCGCGACTATCCGCAGGTGGACCGGCTCCGAGCCGGCGTGAACGCCACGCTGGACTACCTGCTGGGGGGCAACAGCAAGGTCTCGCTGCGCGCCACCTACAACCGGTTCTCGGATGACGAGATCCGCGCGCGGGCCCGCTTCCGCTTCCGCGGCGGCAGCGGCTCCCGCTGGACCCAGGTGACCCCCGACTCGGGGACCACCACCGGCTCGCAGTTCGACCGCGACATCCGGCTGCGCGAGGTGATCCAGGACATCGTCACGGCGCAGCTGGCCGGCGAACACTTCTTCGGCGGCGGTGCGGCGCTGGACTGGATGCTGGGGACGTCGCGGGCCCGGGAGGACCGCCCCGACGTGCTCACCATGGGCTTCCGCCAGAGCGGCATGACGCTGGCGTACAATTTTGCCGACGCCGACCGCCCGCGCGCCGCCGTGGTGACGGGCTCCTTCGACGACCCGTCGCGGTTCGCCTTCAACAGCCTGGTGCGCGAGGTGCGCGACACGCGCGACGACGACGTCACCGCCAAGGTGAACGGCTCCCTCCCCGTGCGGCTTGGGGCCTTCACCGGCACGCTCAAGGGCGGGCTCTCGGCGCGCCTCAAGGAGCGCGGCAACACCGCCACCATCACCAACTTCACCAGCGCGCTGGGGACGAACGCGGCGGGGGCCACCGGCGCCACGCTGATGTCGACGCTCACCACCGAGACCGCCGGGCGCGCCATCTTCGGCGGCGACTACCAGTTCGGGCGGATGTTCGACCCGGCGAAGATGCGCGCGTTCATCAACGGCAACCCGGGCGCCTTCACGGAGAACAGCTTCACCTCGGCCACCACCTCGGCGGGGGGCACCTACGCCGTGGGCGAGGACGTCTACGCCGGCTACCTGATGGCCACGCTGGACGCCGGCGCGCTGCGCCTGGTTCCCGGGGTGCGCGTGGAGGCCCCCCGGGTGGCCAACACCGCCAAGATCGTCGCCCTGAACGCGGCGGGAAGCGCGCTGGCGCGTCCCATCAGCGACACCACCGGCACGGCCAGCTACGCCAACGTGTTCCCGTCGCTCAACGCCACCTGGCGGCTGGACGAGTACACGCAGGTGAAGGGGGCGCTCACCACCGCGCTGGTGCGCCCGCAGTTCCGCGACATGACCCCGTACGTGAACGTGCAGGCGGGGCAGCAGACCGCCACCATCGGCAACCCGGCGCTCCAGGCCACCACGGCGTTCAACGCCGACCTGATGGTGGAGCGCTACTTCCGCAGCGTGGGCTTCGTGGCGGCGGGGGCGTTCCTCAAGGACCTCACCAACTTCATCTACGCCACCGCGCGTCCCCGGCTGGCCAACGAGGAGCTGGGCCCCGACGCCACGCAGGTGATCCAGCCGGTGAACGGCCCCACGGCGCGCCTGTACGGCTTCGAGGTGGCGTGGCAGCAGAACCTCACCTTCCTGCCGGGGGCGCTGGCCGGGCTGGGGATCAACGCCAACTACACCTATACCCGGTCGTCGGCGGAGATCCCGGGGGTGGGGCGCGAGGGGGTCTCCACGCCGCTCCCCGGGCAGACCGGCAACGCCGGCAACCTCGGCCTCTTCTACGACCGCGGCCCGCTGTCGCTACGCGTGGGCGCCAACTACTCGGGCAGCTTCCTCTCCACCATCAACGCCCAGACCCCCGAGGGGGACACCCGCACCCGCGAGCGGCTGCAGGTGGATGCCTCGGGCTCCTATGAGCTCCGCCCCGGCGTCAAGCTGTTCGGCGAGTTCATCAACCTCACCAACACCCCCCTCCGGGCCTACGTCGGCGACCGGCTGAACCGCGGCGGCGGCGGCGACGATCCGTCGTTCGAGTTCTACCGCCCGTGGGGGATGATCGGGGTGAAGGTCGGGAAGTAGCGGCAGTCAGGGCTGCGCGGCCACGAGCCGCGCCGCCAACCGCGCGACCGGCGCGTTGGGGTGGCGGGCAAAGGTGCCCAGCCACCCCTTCGTGTTCGGGTGCCGATAGCGCGCCCCCAGCTCCATGGCGCAGGTGAGGATGGCCTGCGTGGCCGCCTCGCCGCCAATGGCCTGGTACTGGTCCAGCCCGGCCTGGTAGGCCGTGCGGTCTCCCAACGCCAGGATGCTGTCCGGGAGGGGGCGGGCCACCGCAGCCTCCCCCTCCCCGCGCACGAAGGCCGGGTTGCGCACCGCCAGGCAGGCGTCCATGGCGCGCTCCACCCGCGCCGTCAGCCCCTCGCCGCACCCGGCGGACAGCACCCCGGCGCCCAGCGCCAGGGTGCCGAGCGCCTGGCGGGCCCGCCGCCGGCGGCTCACGGGCGCACCGCGCATCCCGCCACCTCCCGGCACTTCGGGTCGATGGGGGGGAGCTGCAACCGCTTCAACTCGGCGTTCACCGCCGCGAGGTCCCTGGCCCACACCGCGGCCAGCTCCGCCGTGTAGCCGGCCAGCTCCTTCGAGAGGATCCCCAGGATCTCCGGCATGTACGTCCCCGGCGGGCCGTCGCCCCGCTCGGCCATCGACAACAGGTTGGCCAGGCGGTTGTTGACCTTGATGGGGAAGTTGAGCGGGTCCTGCCCGCTCTGATTCTTCACCTGGTAGAGCTTCACCTCCACCGCCGAGGCGTTGGTGCGCAGCGTCCCGCCGGCGGCCTTGAGCGCCCCGTCCCCGCTGCGCCCCAGCCGGTTGTCCAGCTGCGCCTTCACGCTGCGGATGTCGATCACCCCGCGGTTGGCCTCGGTGGCCTTGTCGCGCACCTTCACGCCGAAGGCATACTGCGCCCGGAGGTCGGCGTCGGTCACGTCGGGAAGGAGCGGGCTGCGCACGATGCGCAGCGGCGCGGTGAGGGTGCGCCCGTCGGCGGTGAGCCGCACCGTGTAGCGCCCGGGGGGCAGCGCCGGCCCCGCGGTCCCCGCCCCCCACAGGATCATCCCCGGGAAGCTCTCGATCCCCTGCGCCCGCAGGTCGTACGTGAAGCGCGTGAGCCCCGCGGCCAGCGGGAAGGTGGTGGCGCTGCCGCGGCGGCGCCCCATCCCCGCACCGGCGCCCGCCGGCGTGGTGTCCCCCGCGAACTCCCGCAGCACCGCCCCCGCGCTGTCCAGGATCGCCAGCGTGGCGCGGCGCGGCGCCGTGCGGAAGCGCCACGCCAGCGTGGTCCCCGGCGAGGAGCGGCGCCCCGCCGCCGGCGTGAACAGGTGCGCGTCGGCCGCCAGCACCGCCGCCGTGGCCTGCCGCAGCGGCCCCAGGTTGTCCAGCACCCAGAAGCCGCGCCCGTGCGTGCCGATCACCAGCTCGTCGTGCTCGACCACCAGGTCGGCCACCGGCACGTCGGGCAGGTTGAGGTTGAGGGTCTGCCAGCTGGCGCCGTCGTCGTACGAGATGCGCACCCCGTGCTGCGTGGCCGCGTACAGCAGCCCGCGCCGCGTGGGGTCCTCGCGCACCGCGTGCACGTAGTCCTCCGCCCCCAGCCCCGCCGTGATCTTCGTCCAGCTCTTCCCGAAGTCGGTGCTGCGGAAGATGTACGGCGCCCGGTCGTTCAGCAGCGGGCGGCGCACCGACAGGTACACCGTCCCCGCGTCAAAGCGCGACGCGTCAATCTGCGACACCCGCCCGAACTCCGGCATCTCCTTCGGGGTGACGTTGGTCCACGACAGCCCGCCGTTGCGCGTCACGTGCACCAGCCCGTCGTCCGAGCCGGTCCAGATGATGTTGGCGTCGGTCTTGCCGGGGCCCACGGCGAAGATCGTCCCGTACACCTCGGGGCCGTTCATGTCGCCGGTGATGGGGCCGCCCGACTTCTCCTGCGTCTCCGGCGCGTGCCGCGTGAGGTCGGGGCTCAGCACCTTCCACGTGCGCCCGCCGTCCAGCGTGCGCCACAGCCGCTGCGACGAGGTGAACAGCATCCGCGGGTTCACCGGCGAGAACAGGATGGGGAACGTCCACTGCCACCGCTCCCGGATCTCCTTCGACGGCTCGCCGGAATAGAACCACGGGTACGGATTAACCTCGCGCGACAGCCCGGTCTTCCGGTTGAACTTGTCGACGTACCCGCCGTTGTTCGTCCCCGAATAGAAGATGTCCGGGTCCAGCGGATCGGGGGCGATGTAGCCGGGCTCCCCGCCCCCCACCTGGTACGACACCGCCATCCCCCCCTGCGCCTCCTGCCCGGCCGCGGCGTTCTGCCGCCCCAGGTTCCACGTGGACGGCGTGCACAGCGTGCTGTTGTCCTGCTGCGATCCGCACACGTGGAACGGCACGTGCTTCGTGGTGATGACGTGGTACCACTGCTCGGTGGGGACGTCCTGCTCGCTGTAGCGCCCGCCGGTGTTGTACGTCACCGTGCCGCCGCCGTCGTTCCCCGCCACCAGGTGCGCCGGGTCCTCCGGGTCGATCCACAGGTCGTGCCAGTCGCCGTGACTGCCGTTGCCGATGCTCTCCAGCGTCTTCCCGCCGTCCTTCGACCGGTAGAACGACACGTTCTGGAGGTACACCAGGTCGGCGTTGCGGTGGTCGGCGAACAGGTGCGTGTAGTAGAACGCCCGCTGCCGGATGTTCCGGTCGGCGTTCACCAGCGTCCACGTCGCCCCCGCATCGTCGCTGCGGAACAGCCCGCCGTTCTCGTTCTCCACCAGCGCGTACGCGCGGTTGGGGTTCGCCGCGGAGAGCGCCACGCCGATCTTCCCCACCAGCCCGGCGGGGAGCCCCGGGTTGCGCGTGATCTCGGTCCACGTCTCGCCGCCGTCGGTGCTCTTGAACAGCCCCGACCCGGGTCCCCCCGACGACATCTGGTACTCCTTGCGGTACGCCTCCCACAGCGCGGCGTACAGCACCTGCGGGTTGGTGCGGTCGATGGCGATGTCCACCGCCCCGCTCCGCGCGTCGCGGAACAGCACGCGCCGCCAGGTCGCCCCGCCGTCGGTGCTCTTGTACACCCCCCGCTCCTCGCTGGGGACGCTGTACTTGCCGAACACCGCGGCGTACACAATGTCGGGGTTGGTCGGGTGGACGCGGATCTTCGAGATGGCGTCCACGGCGCGGAACCCCGCGTGGCGCCACGTCTTCCCCGCGTCGATGCTCTTGTAGATGCCGTCGCCCGGCATGATGTTGCCGCGGATCGCCGACTCGCCGGTGCCGATGTACACCACGTCGGGGTGCGACTCGCTCACCGCCACCGCGCCCACCGAGGCGCTGGTGATCTGCCCGTCGGTCACCGGCGTCCACGTCTCGCCGCCGTCGGTGGTCTTCCACAGCCCGCCCCCGGTGGCGCCGAAGTACGCCTCCTTGGGGCGCCCCTTCACGCCGCTGGCGGCGATGGAACGCCCGCCGCGGTCGGGGCCGATGTTGCGCCACCGGAACTGACGCAGGAAGGCGGAGTCGAGCACCACGTTCCCCGCCGGCTGCCACCGCGACGGCGCGGGGACGGAACGGGGCGGGGGCGTCACGGGCGCCGTCGGCGCAAGGACGGCGGGCACCACGGTGGCCGGGAGGGCCACCAACACCAGCGTGCGCAGCGAGAGCATGGGGCGGGGGGAGGCGGAGGGGAACGCCGCACGGCGCGCCGCCAAGCGGGCGCCCCATGCGACACGAGGCCGCCCATGCCCGGGCGACCTCGTCTACGTTGCGCCCCGGAACGCCCCGGGGCAACCGGCGGCGCCCCCCGGGGCCCCCGCCGCCCCTACCCGGCCAGCTTGGCCGCGAGGTAGCCCTTGAGCTGGGTGGCGTCCACCCGGTCCTGCTGCAGCGTGTCCCGGTCGCGCACCGTCACCGTGCCATCCGCCGTGCTCTGCCCGTCCACCGTCACGCAGAACGGCGTCCCCACCTCGTCCTGCCGGCGGTACCGCTTCCCGATGGACCCCGTCTCGTCGAGGTCCACCGCAAACGCCCCGCGCAGCTCGGCCGCCAGCCGGTGCGCCATCTCCGGCTGCCCGTCCTTCTTGGTCAGCGGGAACACCGCCGCCTTGATCGGCGCCAGCGCCGGGTGGATCCCCAGCACCACGCGCCCCTCCGTCTCCCCGGGGACCGCCTCCTCCCGGTACGCGTTCACCAGCACGGCCAGCGTCACCCGGTCGGCCCCCACCGACGTCTCGATCACGTACGGCACGTACCGCTTGTTCCCCACCTGGTCGAAGTACTCCAGCTTCTTCCCCGAGAACTGCTGGTGCTGCGACAGGTCGAAGTCCCCCCGGTTGTGGATCCCCTCCACCTCCTGGAACCCCAGCGTCCCGCCGAAGTCGAACTGCACGTCGAACGCGGCCCGCGCGTAGTGCGCCAGCTCCCGCTCGTCGTGCTGGTGGAACAGCAGCCGGTCGCGCGAGAGCCCGAGCCCCAGGTGCCAGTCCATCCGCGCCTGCTTCCAGTGCGCGAACCACGCCATGTCGGTGCCGGGCTCCACGAAGAACTGCATCTCCATCTGCTCGAACTCGCGCGTGCGGAAGATGAAGTTCCCCGGGGTGATCTCGTTGCGGAACGCCTTCCCCACCTGCGCAATGCCGAAGGGCACCTTCTGCCGCATCGCCTGCTGCACGTTCAGGAAGTTCACGAAGATCCCCTGCGCCGTCTCCGGCCGCAGGTACGCCACGCTGGCGCTCTCCTCCAGCGCCCCCATGTGCGTCTTGAACATGAGGTTGAAGCTGCGCGCCTCGGTCAGCGCGCACGCCTCGTGCTGCCCGGGGTGCCGGCTGGGCTTCTGCGGGCACCGCGCGTCCTCCAGCTTGTCGGCCCGGAAGCGCCCCTTGCACGCCTTGCAGTCCACCAGCGGGTCGGTGAAGCCGGCCACGTGCCCGCTCGCCTCCCACGTGCGCGGGTGCATCAGGATGGCCGCGTCCAGCCCCTCGATGTCGTCGCGGGTGCGCACCATCGCGTGCCACCAGCGCTCCTTCAGGTTGCGCTTGAGCTCCACCCCCAGCGGCCCGTAGTCCCACACCGAGCCCGCGCCGCCGTAGATCTCGGAGGACTGGAAGATGAAGCCGCGCCGCTTGCACAGCGACACGAGCCGGTCCATCACGTCGGGGTGCGCGGAAGGCTGCTCGGACATCAGGGAACCGGGGACTTGGAGTGGACGGGGGCCCGGGCGCGCCAGTGCGACACGATGGCGGTGCCATGGTCGCGGCCGGTCTCGATGAAGATCCGGTTGGCGCGGTTGCCCGAGGCGATGACCCCCGCAAGGTAGAGCCCTTCGACCGGCGTCGCCATGGTGGCCGGATCATGCGCGGGGATCCCCGTCTCCGGGTCCACCGGCACCCCCGCCGCCGCCAGCAGCGCTGTCTCGGGGAGGTAGCCGGTCATGGTGTGCACCTGCGAGGCGGCCACGCGCGCGCGCCCGCCCGGCCCCTCCACCAGCACCGCGTCGGGTTCGATGGCCACCACGCGGCTCCCGAAGCGCGCCGCGATGCTCCCGTCGCGGATCCGCGCCTCGATCTCCGGGCGCACCCACGGCTTCACCCCGGCGTCCAGATCCTCCGCGAAATGCACCAGCGTCACCCGCCCGCCCGCGCGCCACATGTCCAGCGCCGCATCCACCGCCGAGTTGCCCCCGCCCACCACCACCACGTCGGCGTCCCACGCCGCATGCCCCTCGACGTAGCCGTGGCGCACATGCGGCAGCGACTCCCCGGGCACCCCCAGCCGGTTGGGGCGGCCGAAATACCCCGTGGCCAGCACCACGCCCCCCGCGCGCGTCACCCGCGCCGCGCCATGCCGCGTGCGGCTGTGCACCAGCCACCCGCCCCCCGCCGCCGGCGCCAGCCGCTCCACCCCCTCGTACAGCCGCAGCGCCAGCCGGTGCCGCGTGGCCACCAGGCGGTAATACGCCAGCGCGTCCCGGCGCGTGGGCTTCTCCGCCGCCACCACGAACGGCACCCCGCCGATCTCCAGCCGCTCCGCCGTGGAGAAGAACTGCATGTACGCCGGATACTGCGCGATCCCGCTCACCAGGCAGCCGCGGTCGAACGTGACCGCCGAGACCCCGGCCGCCTGCGCGGCCACCGCCACCGCCAGCCCGCAGGGGCCCGCCCCCACGATCGCCAGCGCCACGGCGGCGTCGGGCGCGGGGTCAGCCCCCGGCGCCGACACCGATGATCTGGTCGCGCCGCGTCCCCACGCTCACGTACGCCACCGGCGTCTCGCACAGCGCCTCCAGCCGGTCCAGGTACGCGCGCGCGTTGGCCGGCAGCTCCGCCAGCGTGCGCGCCTCCTGCGTGGACGCCTGCCACCCCGGGAACCACTCGTACACCGGCTCCGCCCGCTCCAGCAGCGCCAGGTCCGCCGGGAACTCGGTGAGCACGTCGCCGTCCACCCGATACCCCGTGCACACCGCCAGCTCGGGGAGCGTGTCCAGCACGTCCAGCTTGGTGATCGCCAGCCCGGTCAGCCCGTTCACCCGCGCCGCGTACCGCACCACCACCCCGTCAAACCAGCCGCAGCGGCGCGGACGCCCCGTGGTGGCGCCGAACTCGCGCCCCAGCGTGCGCACCTGCGTCTGCAACGGCTCCGCCAGCTCCGTGGGAAGCGGACCGTTCCCCACGCGCGTGGTGTACGCCTTCACCACCCCCAGCGCGGCATCCAGCGCCATCGGGGAGATCCCCGCCCCGGTGGCCGCCCCGCCCACCGTGGTGTTGCTGGAGGTCACGAACGGGTACGTGCCATGGTCGATGTCCAGCAGCGACCCCTGCGCCCCCTCCAGCAGCACTGCCGCGCCGCTCGTGAGCGCCCGGTGCACGCACAGCCCCACATCCTCCGCCAGCGGCAGCAGCCGCGGCGCCAGCCGCTCCAGCGCGGCCATCGTGTCGTCCACCGACGCCCGCGCCTCCGCGCCCTGCATGGCCAGCTGCGCGTTGGCGCGCGCCACCCCCGCCTCCACCAGCGTCCGCAGCCGCGCCGGGTTGCGCAGGTCCAGCACGCGCACCCCGCGCCGCGCCACCTTGTCCTCGTACGCCGGCCCGATCCCGCGCCCCGTCGTCCCGATGGCCTTGCTGGAGGCGCTCGTGGCGTCCACCAGCTTGTGATAGGGCATCACCAGGTGGGTGCGCTCGCTCACGTACAGGCGCCCCTCCACGTCCACGCCCCCCGCCACCAGCTTGTCCACCTCCACGAACAGCGTCTCGGGATCCATCACCACGCCGTTGCCGATGGCACACCGCACGCCGGGGTGCAGGATGCCGCTGGGCACCTGGTGCAGGATGTACGACGTCTCGCCGATGTGCACCGTGTGCCCGGCGTTGGCGCCCCCCTGGTACCGCACCACCCAGTCGGCGCGCTCGGCCAGCACGTCCACCAGCTTCCCCTTCCCCTCGTCCCCCCACTGCGCGCCCACCACCACCAGCGCGCGCGTCGTCGCGGAAAACATGGCGCGCCCCCTCAGACGGACGTGGCCGACAACAGCCCCGCGGCGTCCAGCCGCGCGCGCACCACCGCCCGCTCCTCGTCGGAGACCGGCAGCAGCGGCGAGCGCGGCGCGCCCCCCGACAGCCCCACCAGCTCCATCGCCGCCTTGATGCCGGCGGGGCCCATCGCCCCGGCAATGTCCGTGGCCAGCGGCGTCAGCTGCGCCTGCAGCGCCAGCGCGTCGTCCGTGCGCCCCGCGCGGAACGCCGCCACCATCGCGTGCACCAGCGGCCCCGCGTACAGCGCGATCGCCAGGATCGCCCCCGACACCCCCGCCTGCAGCGCCTGGCACGCCGTGCCGCCGTTCCCCGTGAGCACGCGGAACGCCGGCCCCTGCGCCTCCAGGTACTGCGCCAGCACCGGCAGGTTCCCCGCGCTGTCCTTCATCCCCACCACGTTCGGGTGCTCGGCCATCGCGTGCACGAACGCCGGCGACAGCACCAGGTGCGCGTACGCCGGCATGTTGTACAGCAGCACCGGCAGCGGGCTGGCATCGGCCACGGCACGGAAGTGCGCCAGCAGCGCGGGCTCGGTCATCCGCTTCAGGAAGTAGTGCGGCGAGATGACCAGCACCGCATCCGCCCCCGCCTCACGCGCGTCGTGCGCCCGCCGGATCGTCTGGCGCGTGCTCTCGCTCCCCACGCCGGCAATGAGCCACCGGTCGGCGGGCACCGCCGCGCGCGCCCAGGTCAGCAGCTGCCGGCGATCGTCGTCGTCCAGCAGCGCCGATTCGCCGCTGGAGCCCGCCACCAGCACCCCGTCGGCGCCCTGCGCCAGGTGCACCCGCAGGTTGGCGTCGAAGGCCGCGCGGTCGAGGTCGCCCGCCGGCGTGAAGGTCGAGACGGCGGGGACCATGAGCCCGCCCAAGGGTGTCGAAGGCATGCGCGCAATCTAGCCGACCCGGGCACACGGCGCCCGCCCCATCACCCCAGGGCGGCGTCCCCGCCGGCGGGAAGCGACGCGGCCGAGGCCGACAGCGGATCCAGCCCCATGACCGCCCGCACCTCGCGCACCGTCTCGCGCGCCACCGCGCGCGCCCGCGCCGCCCCGTCCCCCAGCGCCTCCAGCACGCGCGCCGGCTCGGCCTGCAACGCCGCCGCCCGCTCGCGAATGGGCGTCAGCTCCGCCACCATCGCCCCGTGCAGCGCCTTCTTGCAGTCCATGCACCCCCACCCCGCGCTCCGGCAGTTCACCTCGACCTCGGCCACCACCGCCGGCGGGGAAAAGGCCCGGTGGAGCTGGTACACGTTGCACACCTCGGGGCGCCCCGGATCGGACTTCCGCACCCGCTGCGGGTCCGTCACCGCCGGGCGCAGCTTCCCCCAAATCGCGGCGTCGTCCTCCAGCAGCCCCACCGTGTTCCCCAGCGACTTGGACATCTTCGCCTGCCCGTCCAGCCCCAGGATGCGCCGCGTGGGGGTCAGCATCGCCTGCGGCTCGGGGAAGTACGCCACCCCGAACTTCGCGTTGAACCGCCGCGCCGTGTCGCGCGCCAGCTCCAGGTGCTGCACCTGGTCCTCCCCCACCGGCACCGCGTCCGCGCGATACAGCAGGATGTCCGCGGCCTGCAGCACGGGGTACATCAGCAGCCCCGCCGGGATGCTCTCCTCGCGCGACGCCTTGTCCTTGAACTGCACCTGCCGCTCCAGCTCCCCCAGCGGCGTGAGCGTGGTGAAGATCCACGACAGCTCGGTGTGCTCGGGCACGTCGCTCTGCATGAACAGCGTCGCCCGCTCCGGGTCGATCCCCGCCGCCAGCAGCGACGCCGCCATCCCCCACCGCCGCGCCCGCAGCACCGCCGGGTCGTAGCGCCCGGTGATGGCGTGGTAGTCCACCACGCAGAAGATCGCCCCGGGGTGCTGGTGCTGGAGCTGCACCCAGTTCCGCACCGCGCCCAGGTAGTTGCCGATGTGGAGTTCGCCCGACGGCTGGATGCCGCTGAAGATCCGTGCCATCCTTCCAACCTACCGGTCCACCGTCCCCCCGGCAACGCGCGCCCGCCCCCATGCCCCCCGTCCCCCATCCGCAGCGCCATGCGTGGCGCGACGCCGCCGTCCTGGCGGCCGCCGAGGCCGCCGCCTTCATCGCCCGGGAGTCGGCGCAGCGCCACGCGCTGCACTGGGAGGAAAAGGGGGCGACCGACTTCGTGAGCCGCGTGGACATCGGCGCCGAGGAGCGCATCCGCGACCGCCTGGCGCACGCCCTCCCCGGGGTGCGCATCGTGGGGGAGGAGCTCGGCGCCGACGGGCACCCCGACGAGGGCTTCACGGCCATCGTCGACCCCCTCGACGGGACCACCAACTTCCTCCACGGCGTCCCCGCCTACGGCGTGTCCATCGCCGTCGCCCTCGACGGCGTGCCGCAGGCCGCGGTGGTGCACGACGTGGCGCGCGGCGGCGTGTACCACGCCACCCTGGGGGACGGCGCCTTCGTGGACCACACGCGGCTGGCCGTGTCGGCCATCGACCGCCCGGCGCGCGCGCTCATCGGCACCGGCTTCCCCTTCAAGGACGTGGCCGACGCCGACCGGTACCTGGCGCAGATGCACCGTCTCATGCCGGTCACCAGCGGCCTGCGCCGCGCCGGCTCCGCCGCGCTGGACCTGGCCGACGTGGCGCGCGGCCGCTTCGAGGCCTTCTGGGAGCTGCACCTCAACGTGTGGGACCACGCGGCCGGGTTGCTGCTGGTGCGCGAGGCGGGCGGCCGCGTGACCGACCTGGCGGGGCGCGACGCCCCGCTGGCCCCGGGGCCCATCGTGGCCAGCAACGGCCTGCTCCACGCGTGGTTGCTGGACCTCCTCGCCGGGCCCTGAGCCCGTCCTCGTCTCCCGTTCCCACCCCGATCGCCATGCTCGTCGAATGCGTCCCCAACTTCTCCGAGGGGCGTGACCCCACGGTCATCGCCGCCCTGCGCGACGCCATCGCCACCACCCCGGGCGCGCACGTGCTGGACGTCTCCAGCGACGCCTCGCATCACCGCACGGTGATCACCTTCGTGGCCACCGCCGAGGCGGCGGTGCCGGCCGCGCTGGCCGCCATGCGCGTGGCGCGCGACCGCATCGACCTCACGCGCCACCAGGGAGAGCACCCCCGCATCGGCGCCACCGACGTGGTGCCGTTCATCCCGCTCGAAGGGGCCACCATGGACGACTGCATCGCGCTGGCGCGGACGCTGGGTGCCCGCGCCGCCGACGAGCTGGGGATCCCGGTGTACCTCTACGAGCGCGCCGCCACCACCCCCGCGCGCGAGAACCTGGCCGACGTGCGCCGCGGCGAGTTCGAGGGGCTGCGCGAGGAGGTGCGCACCAGCGCGGCGCGGCGCCCCGACTTCGGCCCCGCTGAGCTGCACCCCACCGCCGGCGCCACCGCCGTGGGCGCGCGCCCCGTCCTGGTGGCCTATAACGTCTACCTGGGGGGGGCGGACACGCTCCCGGTCGCCAAGGAGGTGGCCAAGGCCATTCGCGGCTCCTCGGGCGGGCTCCGGAATGTGAAGGGGCTGGGGATGGAGGTGGACGGCCAGGCGCAGGTCTCGATGAACCTGGTGGACACCGAAAAGACCCCGCTGCACCGCGTGTTCGACTACGTGAAGGCGGAGGCGGCCGCGCACGGCGTCGCCCCCACCTGGAGCGAGATCGTGGGGCTGGTCCCCGAGCGGGTGCTGCTGGAGGCCGGCGCCCGCCATGTGCAGCTGCGGGGGGACGTGAAGGGGATGCTGCTGGAGCGGCGGGTGCGTGAGGTGATGGCGGGCGGGGAGTCGCTCACGAGCTTCGTGGGCCGGGTGGCCTCTCCCGACCCCACCCCCGGCGGGGGGAGCGTGGCCGCGCACGCCGGGGCGCTCGGGGCGGCGCTGGCGCAGATGGTGGCGGGGCTCACCGTGGGGCGGAAGAAGTACGCGGCGGTGGACGCGGAGATGCGGACGTTGGCGCAGGAGGCGGCGCAGCTGCGGCAGCAACTGGGCGCGCTGGTGGAGCGCGACGCGGCCTCCTACGAGGCCGTGCGCGCGGCGTACGCCCTGCCACAGGAGCGTGAGGACCAGCGCGCGACCCGCGAGGCGGCGGTGCGCGAGGCGCTGCTGGGGGCCGCCCAGGTGCCGCTGGAAACGGCGCGGGCGGCGGTGCAGGTGGCGGCGCTGGCGGCGACCGTCGCGGAGCGGGGGAACCGGAACGCGGTGACCGATGCGTGTGTCGCGGCGCTGCTGGCCGAGGCGGCGTGCAAGGGGGCCGCGCTGAACGTGCGGATCAACGTGGCGTCGCTGGACCCGTCGGCCGCGGCGGAGGGGGCGCGGCTGGCCTCCGAGGCGCGCAGCTGTGTGGACGCCGCAGCGGTCAGCGCGCGGCTCGCGGAAGCGGAAGCCGAGCGGAGCTGCACCCCCGCCTGAGCGGGGGCCGCCGCGAGGGCCCTGCCGGCGGTCAGCCCGGCAGGGTCAGGATGCGCGGTCCGTCGGCGGTGACCGCCACGGTGTGCTCGTAGTGCGCCGACCGGAGGCCGTCGACGGTGACCACGGTCCACTTGTCCATGAGGGTGCGGGTCTTGGCGGTCCCCACGTTCACCATCGGCTCGATGGCGATGGTGAGCCCGACCGCCAGGCGCTTCCCGCGCTTGGGCTTGCCGTGGTTGGGCACCTGCAGCTCCTCATGTGGCGCAAAGCCCACCGCATGCCCCACCAGTTCGCGGACGATGGCGAACCCCTCGGCCTCCACCACCCCCTGGATGGCGGCGCCGATGTCCCCGACGTGGTTGTCCGGGGTGGCAGCGGCGATGCCGGCGGCCAGCGCGCGACGGGTCACGTCCATGAGCCGCTCGGTGCGCTCGTCCACGGCGCCCACCGGCACGGTGAGCGCCGAGTCGGTGAACATCCCCTCGTACTTGACGCCGCAGTCGATGGAGACGATGTCCCCCTCGCGGAGCAGCTTCTTGCGGGACGGGATGCCGTGGACGATTTCCTCGTTGACCGAGATGCAGCAGGCGGCGGGGAAGCCGTACAGCCCCTTGAACGCCGGCTCCGCGCCCGGATGCGACCGGATGAACGCCTCGCCGATGGCGTCCAGTTCGGCGGTGGACATCCCGGGGGCCACGGCGGCGGCCATGGTCTGGAGCGCGGCGTGCAGGATCGCCCCGCCGCGTGCCATGACGTCGATCTCGCGCGGCGACTTGAGGAGGGAGGACGGGGGCGCGGCGCCGCCGATGGCCATGGAGGCGCGCGTCAGGCCAGGCCGAGGCCGCGCAGCACGCGCGTCTCGACCTCTTCCAGCGTCCCCAGGGCGTCGATGGAGACCATGCGGGCGCCGTGCGCGGCGTACCAGTCGACCACCGGGGCCGTCTGGTCGCGGTACACCTGCATCCGCGTGCGGATCGCCTCGGGCTCGTCATCCTTGCGGCGGACGAGGGTGCCTTGAGGCTCGTGGCCATCGACGCGGCACGGCTCGCCGGGCGCACGCCCGAAGAACGGGCGCTGGCAGAGGTCGCAGGTGGTGCGGCCGCTGAGGCGGCGCACCAGCTCCTCCTCGTCCACCTCGAACAGGAGGACGGCATCCAGCGGCGTGCCGAGGGAGGCGAGCATGGCCGCGAGCCCCTCGGCCTGCGGGGTGGTGCGCACGACGCCGTCCAGGATGGCGCCGTTGGCAGCGTCCGGGGCGGCGAGCGCCTCCTGCATGATCCCCATGATGACGCTGTCGGGGACAAGGGCGCCGCGGTCCATGGCGGCCTTGGCTTCCAGCCCCAGGGGCGTGCCCGCGCGCAGGGCGGCGCGCAGCACGTCCCCGGTGGCGATCTTCGGGATCCCCAGGCGGGCGGCGAGCCGCTCGCCCTGGGTACCCTTGCCCGCGCCCGGTGGGCCGAGGAGCAGGAGGATCATCCGCGGCTCAGAACCCGCCGGGGGCGGCCTGGCGTCCGCGGAACTTCACGCGCCCCTTCTTCATGAACCCGTCGTACTTGCGCAGCAGCAGGTGCTGCTGCATCTGGGCCATGGTGTCGAGCGCCACGCCCACCACGATCAGCAGCGACGTGCCGCCGAAGGCGAAGGGGACGTTCACCAGCCGCGCGATCACGATCGGCATCAGCGCGATGAAGGTGAGGAACAGCGCGCCCGGGAGGGTGATGCGCTCCACCACCGTCTCGATGTACTCCGCGGTCTTGGCGCCCGGCTTGATGCCCGGCACGAAGCCCCCCTGCTTCTTCAGGTTCTCCGCGATGTCCACCGGGTTGAAGATGATGGACGTGTAGAAGTACGTGAACAGCAGGATCAGGACGGCGGAGAGCACGAAGTACAGCCAGGGGTTGGGCCCCTGCGGGTTGAACAGCTCGGCGATCTCCTGCGCCCGGGCGTTCCCCGAGAACTGGGCGATGGCGCCGGGGATGACGATCACCGACTGGGCGAAGATGATCGGCATCACGCCCGCCGTGTTGATGCGCAGCGGGATGAAATTGCGGGCGGCCTCGCGCTGCCGGCCGCGCGCCATCGTGCGCTGCGGGATCTGGATGAGCACGCGGCGGGCGGCCACGGTGATGGCCACCACGCCGGCGACGATCAGCACCATCACGAGCCCCAGGACCACCAGCGCCAGCGGGGCGACCGCCCCCGTCGTGACGAAGTTGAAGGTCTGGAAGATCGACGGCCACATCCGCTCGACGATCGAGAAGAAGATGATCAGCGAGGCGCCGTTCCCCAGCCCGCGCTCGGTGATCTGCTCCCCCAGCCACATGACGAACACGGCGCCGGTGGTGAGGAAGAGCATCATCTGGACCGTGAACCAGGGGCCGGGGCGGGAGACCGCGGCCGGCAGCGACGCCGTGAACAGCGCGAAGCCGTAGGCCTGGATGAGCGCGAGGAGCACGGTGAAGTAGCGGGTGTACTGCGTGAGCTTCTTCCGCCCCTCCTCGTCCTTCTGCATCTTGTCGACGTTGGGGAGCACGGCGCCGGCGATCTGCACGAAGATGCTCGCGGAGATGTACGGCATGATCCCCAGCGCGAACACGGTGGCGCGGGACAGCCCGCCCCCCACGAACATGTCGTAGAGGCCGAGCAGCCCGCCCCCCTGCTGCTGGGTGAAGTAGTCCGTCAGCGCCTGGACGTCGATGCCGGGGGCCGTGATGTGCGACCCCAGGCGGTAGAGCACCATGCACAGGAACGTGAAGGTGATCTTCTGCCAGAGCTCCGGCGTCCGGTAGATGTTGGCCGCGGCCTGCGCGACCGCGTTGGGGGACTGCGCCATGGGCCGGGACCCGCGGTTACGACTCGACGCGGCCGCCGGCCGCCTCGATGCGGGCCTTCGCGCCGGCGCTCACCTTGATCCCCGACACCGTGAAGGCGCGCGGGGCGTCCCCGTTGGCCAGCAGCTTGATCGGGCCGTGGCCGGCGCGCGCCAGCCCGGCCGCCACCAGCGTCTCGGCCGTCACCGCATCACCCGCCAGCTTGGCGAGCGCGTCGAGGCGCACCAGCTGCGCCTCCTCGCGGAACGGGTTCGTGAAGCCGCGCTTCGGGATGCGGCGCGTGATCGGCATCTGGCCGCCCTCGAAGTGCGGCTTGCCGCCGCCCGGGCCGCCGTGCCCCGAGCGCGCCATGGACCCCTTGTGCCCCTTGCCGGAGGTCTTCCCCAGCCCGGAGCCCGGGCCGCGCCCCAGCCGCCGCCGCGCCCGGTGCGAACCCGGGGCCGGCGCCAGGTTGTGCAGCCCGATCTTCTCCACCTTCTCGCTCGCCATCGCTTACTCCTCCACCGGCGTCACCGACACCAGGTGACGCACCTGCTTGAGCTGGCCGCGCAGCGAGGCGGAGTCCTGCTGCACGACGCTGGCCTGGTGGTGCCGGAGCCCCAGGGCGGCCAGCGTGGCGCGCATGCGCCACGAGTGCCCGATGGCGCTACGCACCTGCGTGATCTTCACCTTCCCGGCCGTCGGCGCCTCGAGCTTCGGCGTCTTGGCCGGCCCCTTCCCGGGGTGCCACACGAATGTCCGCGGCATCTTACGCGACCTCCGTCGCCACGACCGCCGCCTTGCGCGGATCCGGCGCCTCGCGCCGAGACACCGCCCGCGACCGGTACCCGATCTTCGACGGATCCACGCCGCGCTCGCGCGCCGCCTGCTCCACCGTCACCAGGTGCTGCAACCCGTCGAGCGCCGCCAGCACCATGTTGTGCGGGTTCGTCGAGCCCAGCGACTTCGTCAGGATGTCGTGCACGCCGGCGCACTCGAGGATGGCGCGCACCGCGCCCCCCGCGATCACCCCGGCCCCGGGGGCGGCCGGCTTCATGAGCACCTTGCCGGCGCCATGCTTCCCGACCACCTCGTGCGGGATCGTGGCCCCGGTCAGCGGCACCGTCACCATCCGCCGCCGCGCCGCGTCCACCGCCTTCCGCACCGCCTCCGACACCTCGTTCGCCTTGCCCGTGGCGAAGCCCACCTTCCCCTGCCCGTCGCCCACGGCGACCAGGGCATTGAAGGAGAAGCGACGCCCGCCCTTCACGACCTTGGCCACGCGGTTGATCGCGATCACGTTCTCCACGAGATCGCTCTGCTCCCGCTCCGGCGGGCCGCCCCGGTCGGGGCCGCGCCCGCGGCCGTCGCGCCCGCCCGGACCGCCGCCAGGGCCCCCCTCACCCCCGGG
>JBEIJM010000028.1:0-25160 GCA_040380205.1 Gemmatimonadaceae bacterium | reverse complement strand
GCCGGTCCCGGGGAATTGGCCTACGCCGCGCAGGTGGCGCCCGTGGCGGCGGGGTTGGGGGCGGCGATCCCGCTGTTTGTCCCTCGGTGGTCGGGCGAGGTGGTGGATCGGCGGGTGCTGGAGGCCGCCGCCCCCCTCGGCATCGAGGAGGCGACGCTGGCGTTGCCGCATGGTGCCGAAACCGTGGTGGCGCACGGGAAGCTGGATGCCGCGGTGGCGGACGCGCTGGAACGGTTGCGTCTCACGATGGAGGCGCAGGTGGCCCTTCTGGGGCGGGCCGTGCAGGACGCGGCCATGGCCGTCCCGCCGTCGGTGGTGGAGCGGCTGGGCGACGATCTTGCCCGTCGCCTCGCTCGGCAGGAGCGCCGCTTGGTGGCGGCCGTGAAGCGGCAGGAGGTCGAGGCCATGCGACAGGTGGCCATGGTGCGCGGCGCCCTGCGCCCGTACGGCCGCCCTCCGGAGCGCACGCTCTCGCTCGTGCCCCTGCTGGTGCGCTATGGCGCGCCATTGCTGGAGCAGATGGGCGCCGCCGCGCGTGGCCATGCGCGCGCGCTGGTGCGGGGCCCTGCCGCGCCGGCGTGACGTGCCGGTGGTGGGGACGGGGTTCGTGACGGCGCACCGATGAGCGCGCCCCCGGTGGCGGGGGGCGGCGAGCGGGGGGCGGTGGTCATCGCCGCCGGGATCTTCATCAGCCGCCTGCTGGGGCTCCTGCGCAACACGGCCTTCGCCTATTTCTTCGGCAACGGTCCGGTGGCGGATGCCTTCAATGCCGCCTTCAAGATCCCCAACGCCCTCCGCAACCTGCTGGGTGAGGGGACGGTGTCGGCCTCCTTCGTGCCCGTCTACTCGCGCCTGCTCGCGCAGGGGAACGCGCGCGAGGCGGCGGCGCTGGCGCGGGCCGTGCTGGGGCTGCTGCTGGCGGCCACCAGCGCGGTGACGTTAGTGGGGGTGGCGGCCGCTCCATGGCTCACGGCGGTGTTGGCGCCGGGGTTTCCCGCCGACACGGCCGCGCTGGCCACCCGACTCATCCGCATCCTGTTCCCCATGACGGCGCTGATGGTGGTGAGTGGCTGGTGCCTGGGGGTCCAGAATTCCCATCGCCGGTTCTTCTGGTCCTACGCCAGCGCGGCGCTGTGGTCGGTGGCGCAGATTGCCCTGCTCGTGGTGTGGGGGCCGCGGGCCACCGATGCGGCGGCGCTGGCCGTGGCGCTGGCGTGGGCCACGCTGGCGGGCTCGTTGCTGCAGGTGGGCGCGCAGCTCCCCGAGGTGCGGCGCCTGGTGCAGCCCCTCCGCCCCTCGTTGGAAGTGCACGCCAGCGGGGTGGCCGTGGTGGGACGCAATCTGGGACCGGTGGTGCTGGCCCTGGGGGTCGTCCAACTGTCGTCCTTCGTGGATCTCCAGATCGCGTCGTTCCTTCCCACCGGGGCCACCAGCGTGCTGGCGTACGCGAACACGCTGACCATCCTGCCGGTGTCGCTGTTCGGGGTGGCCATCGCGGCGGCCGCACTCCCCGACCTCTCCCGGGAGTCCGGGCGCGGGGCGCTGGAGCCGCTGCGCGAGCGTGTGCGCGCGGGGTGGCAGCGCCTGCTGTTCTACATCGTGCCGAGTGCCGGGGTCTTCCTGGCATTTGGTGACTACTGCGTGGGCATCCTCTATCGGGCGGGCGCCTTTGACGCCGCGGCGCAGCGGCAGGTGCAGGTGGTGCTGGCCTGCTCCGCGCTGGGGTTGGTCAGCTTTGCCTCGGTCAAGCTGGTGGCGTCGGCGCATTACGCGCTGCAGGACTACCGCACGCCGCTGCGGGCCTCCGTGGCGTCGCTGGTGGTGTCCGCGCTGGCGGCTGGCGGGCTGTGCTGGCTGCTGCGCGACACCCCCCATGCCGCGGCCGGCATCGCGCTGGGCTCGGCGCTGGGGTCGTACGTGAACCTGGGGCTGCAGCTGCGCGGGCTGCGGGCCCGCGTCGGTACGCTGTACACGCCGCTCATGTGGACCGGGACTCGTCGCATCGCCATGGCGACGCTGGCCGCGGTGGCGGCGGGGACCGTGGTGCGGCTGGGGCTGGAGGCCGTGGCGCCGCCCCTGCACCCCCGACTGGCCGGGCTGCCGGTGCTGGCGGTGGTCGGCGGGACCTACCTGCTCACGGCCTGGTGGCTGGGCTCCGCGGAGGCCGCCCGATGGCTCAGGCGCCCGGTGCGCGTCCGAGGCGCATCGTGACGGGCGATCCATCGTCGCTCGATCCCTCGGACGGCCTGTCCCTGCGGGCCCCAGAGGCGGAGCAAGGGCCGGGACCGGTCCCCGACGACGCGTGGGTGCACGGCGCGCTGGCGCGCGGCATGCCGTGGGCCGTGGCGCAGACGCTCCCGCACCTCCCCGAGTCGCCGGGGGTGTACCTGTGGAAGGACGCGGACGGTCGCGTGCTCTATGTGGGCAAGGCCAAGCGGCTGCGCGCCCGGGTGCGCTGGTACTGGAGCCAGGACCACGCCGCGAGCCCGCGGACGCGCGGCCTGTTGCGCAAGGTCGCCGCGCTGGAGACGATCGTGGTCCCCAGCGAGGCGCATGCGCTGGTGCTGGAAGCCACGCTCATCAAGGAACACCACCCGCGCTTCAATGTCGCGCTGCGCGACGACAAGACGTATCCCTGCATCAAGGTGACGGTCCAGGAACCGTTTCCCCGGGTCATCGTCACGCGGCGCCTGGAGGAGGACGGCGCGCGCTACTTCGGGCCCTACACCGACGTGGGGGCGATGCGGCGCGCCCTGAATGTGGTGAAGCGGCTGTTCACGGTGCGCTCCTGCCACTACGCGCTGCCGCGGGAGGCCCCCGAGCGTCCCTGCCTGGACTACCACATCCAGCGGTGCAAGGCGCCCTGCGTGGGGTACCAGTCGGCCGCCGAGTACGGCGAGATGATTGACGAGGTGGTGTGGTTTCTGGAGGGCAAGACCGCCGAGGTGGTGCGGCGGGTCCAGGGGCGCATGGTGGAGGCGGCCGAGCGGCTGGACTTCGAGCGGGCGGCCGAGCTGCGCGACGTGCTGCGGCATCTGGAACGGATGGAGGAGCCGACGGTGGTCCTGGAGGTGGAGGGGGGTGACCGGGATGTGGTGGGCTATGCGCGGGACGGGGACGATGCCTGCGTGGTGGTGCTACGCGTGCGCGGCGGAGCGTTGTTGGCGCGCGAACACCGGCTGTTGGAGCATGCGGAGGAGGCGGAGGATGGGGATGTGCTGGGCGCCTGTCTTGCCCAGTGGTACCGCGTGACCGACCCGCGGGCCTCCGAGCTGCTGGTGCCGTTCGACTTTGCCGACCGGGAGGCGCTGGCGGAGGCGCTGGCCGGCACGCAGGTCCGGGTGCCGCAACGGGGGCCGCGCCGGGCGCTCGTGGACCTGGCCGATCAGAACGCGCGGCACCTGCTGGAGGAGTTCAAGCTGGCCTCACTGGAGGCGGACGAGCGCGCGGTGGACCCGGTCTACGAGCTCCAGCGGGAGTTGGGGCTTTCCCGGGTGCCGCGCGCGTTGGTGTGCCTGGACATCTCGCACGCCCAGGGGACCGACGTGGTGGCGAGCGCGGTGTGGTTCGAGAACGGGCGGCCGCGTCGCGGGGAGTACCGGAAGTTCAAGGTGGCCGCCGTCGATGCCAACGATGATTTCGCGGCCATGGCCACGGTGGTCACCCGGTTCGTCTCCCGTCGGCTCGAGGAGGACAAGCCGCTGCCGGACCTCCTCGTGATCGACGGGGGGAAAGGGCAGCTGGGGGCGGCCGTGGGCGCCTTGGAGGCGTTGGGGGCCCCGCCGTTGGCCGTCATCAGCCTGGCCAAGAAGGAGGAGGAGATCTTCCTGCCGGCGCGCCCCGACCCGGTACGCCTGCCACGGCGGTCCCCGGCGCTGCGCCTCCTGCAGCAGGCGCGCGACGAGGCGCATCGCTTTGCCGTGACCTTCCAGCGTCAACAACGCAAGGCCCGGACGCTCACCTCGGCGCTGCTGGAGGTGCCCGGGGTGGGGCCGACCCGCCGGCGGGCGCTCCTGGCGGCGTTCGGGAGCGTGCAGGGCGTGCGGGAGGCCACCGTGGAGCAGGTGGCCGCGGTGCCCGGATTCGGGGAGGTGCTCGCGCGCACGGTGCTGACCTCCCTCGGGGTGCCGGTCCCGGCGCTATCTTCCGACCGCGCCGAATCCCCGTCTTCCCCTTCGCCAGAGCCATGACGTCGCCTTCCTGGTCGCTGTCCTGTTCCGCATGTGACACGGCGGTGCCTGTGGTGCGGGCCTCGCTGTGCCCCCAGTGCAGCCAGCCGTTGTATGCCCGGTATGCCCCGGTGGCCGCCGGGACGCCGTTGGCACCGCGGTGGGACCAGTGGCGCTATGCGCCGTTCATGCCCCTGCTGGCAGGCGAGGCGCCCGTGTCGCTGGGGGAAGGGTTGACGCCGCTCATCGAGAGCCCGGTGTTGGCCGAGGCGGTCGGCGTGCGTCGGCTGTGGATCAAGGACGAGGGGCAGAACCCGACGGCGTCGTTCAAGGCGCGTGGCATGAGCGCGGCGGTGACGCGGGCCCGAGGGGAGGGGTACCCCGGGTTGGCGGTGCCCACGGCCGGCAATGCCGGGGCGGCCATCGCGGCGTATGGCGCGGCGGCGGGACTGCCGGTGCGCGTGTATGCCCCGCGCACCACGCCGCGGCCGATCCTGGACACCATCGAGGCCATGGGAGCGACGCTCGTCCGTATCGACGGCCACATCGGTGACGCGGGCAAGCTGACGATGGCGTTCGCGGCCGAGAGCGGGTATTTCAACGTGGCCACCCTCCGCGAGCCGTATCGCGTGGAGGGGATGAAGACCATGGGCTTCGAGCTCGCCGAACAGCTGGGGTGGCGGCTCCCGGATGTCGTGGTCTATCCCACCGGCGGCGGGGAGGGGACCGTGGGCATCCACAAGGCCATCGGGGAGTTGATGGCGGGCGGGTGGCTCCCCGCGGACAGCCGGATGCCGCAGTTCGTGATTGCGCAGGCCGCCGGCTGCGCCCCGATCGCCCGGGCGCACGCGGCTGGGGCGGAGCGGGCAGAGCCCTGGGTGGATCCCGTGACATACGCGAGCGGGCTGCGGGTGCCGTCGCCGCTGGGTGACCGGTTGTTGTTGCGGCTGCTGCGGGAGACCCACGGGGTGGCAGGGACGGCCTCGGAGGCGATGATCCGCGACTGGACGGCTCGGCTGGCCCATGCCACCGGCGTGGACGCCGCGCCGGAAGGCGGGTGCGCCCTGTCGGTCCTGCGCGATGCCGTGGCGGCGGGGCAGGTGGCGCGGGAGGCCGAGGTGGTGGTGTTCAACACGGGGGCGGGCGCGTCGTATCGCAGCTAGGCTACCGTGTGGCGGGGCTGGTCGGGGCCCAGCGGGGTGCGCCCGTAGCGGGGGCGGGACCTTGTCGGGGAGGCGTGTGGTATACTGGGGAGCAGGGGATGACTCGTGAACGGTGCAGAGGAGCAACGGCGATGACGTGGACGATGGCACGACGGGCGGGTGGCATGCGGCTGGGGCGGCTTCTGCTGGCGGTGGGGGGCGCCCTGGGCGCCCCGCTGGCGGGGACGCTTGGCGCGCAGGGCAAGTGCGAGATCAACGACAGCAGCCCGTATCAGGTGAACGGGGCCAAGCAGTACGTGATCACGGCGGCCAGCTCACGACGCCCGGACGAGGTGCCCAAGCATCTGGCCAATGCGATCAAGGTGCTCACCGACGACCCGTCCAAGATCAAGAACGAGGCGGGGCGCCAGTACATGCTGGTGCGCGCCTACGCGCAGTGGCTGCAGCGGGACGATGCGGCGTACGTCATGAAGCGGGGGGAGGTGGGGTTCACCGCCAACCCGTCGGGGAGCCACAACCTGCTCATGGCGCTGGACTCGGCGGCCACGGTGCTGGAGACGATGCTGCCGGCGTGCCGGGAAACCGTGCGCCCGTACCGGGACCGGTTCTTCGGCGACATCATGAACAAGTCGATCGGGGCGATGAATGCCGACCAGAATGATTCGTCGGTGTTCTACGCGCGCCTGGCGCTGCAGTTGAGCGCGTCCGATCCCCGCCCGTGGAACGTGCTGTCGGCGGTGTTCCAGAAGCAGGGGCAGGGGGATAGTGCCATGGTGGCCATGGAGCGGGTGATCGCGTTGGCCGGCACGGACTCGGTGTACGCCAAGGTCAAGCAGCAGAACCGCTACAACCTGGCGGTGATGCGGCTGCAGCGGGCGGAGGAGATGACCGGGGACAAGTTGCCCGCGGTGGCGGCGGCGCGGACGCTGCTGGAGGCGTACCTGAAGGACTCCCCCGGGGATGCCAACGCGACCCAGGCGCTGGGACGGGCCATGCGGTTGTCCGGGGACACGGCCTCGGTGGCTGACCTGTTCAACGACCTCAAGGCCAATCCGGACAAGTTCACGGCCGACCAGCTGTTCGAGGCCGCCTCCAATGCGGCGTCGTCCGGGAAGGACGCGGACGCGTCGACGCTGTTCGAGAACGGCCTCAAGAAGAACCCGTACCATCGACTGGCGCTGTACAACTACGCCAACGTGCTGTTCGGGATGAAGGATCCGGACCGGATGGGACCGGTGGTACAGCGGCTGCTGGAGGTGGACCCCAATTTTGACCGGGCGTGGCGCCTGATGGCGGGGCGGTGGCAGCTCAAGGCGCGCGCCGAGACCGATGCGGCCAAGCGGAAGGTGTACAACGACTCCACGCTGTACTATCTGGATCGGCAGCAGAAGCTGAACCCCCGCGTGGAGATTGCCCTGGCCGCGCGCACGGGGAGCAGTTACCAGGTGCAGGGGACGGTGACCAACGAAGGCACTGCGGCCGGCACGTGGACCATGCAGCTGGAGTTGCTGGACGAGAAGGGGGCGGTGGTGGGGAGCAAGGCGGTGCCCATCGGCCCGCTGGACGCTGGTGCGAACACGACCTTTGCCGTGAAGATCGAGTCGCCCTCGGCGGTGGCGTTCCGGTACGCGCCGCTGAAGTAGTCCCGCGGGCGGAGGCTTGGTGGGGTGTGGCGCCGGAAGTTGCGGCGCCACATTGCTTTCGGAGGCTTCGTTTCCTATATTGGTTGAGATAAGGGCACAGCGCCGATCGGGTGCTGCGGCCCGAGATTCGACTCGGCGGTGGCCCCCCTGTCACCGCCGATCGCCGTTGCGGCGGGTGGATGTCCCCCGCCCCCATCGTCGTGAGGAGCATGGTTCGCGTCACGCACGTGCACGCCGGGAGCATTGCCGAGGCCCTTGGCGTGGTTCCCGGGACGGAGTTGCTGGCGGTCAACGAACGTCCGTTGGAGGACTTCCTCGACTGGGAGTTTCTGACGGCGGAGGACGCGTTCGTGGTTGCCGCTCGGCTCCCCGACGGCGAGGCCGTGGAGTTCGACATCGAGCGCCTGGACGGGGAGCCGTTGGGTGTGGAGCTGGCGCCGCCCACGATTCGGCGGTGCGCGAACCGGTGCGAGTTCTGCTTCATCGAGGGGCTGCCCAAGGGGCTGCGCAAGCCGCTGTACATTCGCGACGACGACTACCGGCTGTCGTTCGCCTATGGCAACTTCGCGACGCTGTCGAACGTGAAGGAGCGGGACATCGCGCGCATCCTGGAGTACCGGCTGTCGCCGCTGTACGTGTCGGTGCACGCCACGCCGTGGGAAGCCCGGAAGGTGCTCCTCAACAATCCGCGGGTGCCGGACATCGTGGCGCAGCTGACGCGCCTCGCCGAGGGGGGCATCCAGTTCCACTGTCAGATGGTGATCGTCCCCGGGCTCAACGACGGGGCGGTGCTCGAGGCGTCGCTGGCCGACCTGTGGGCGCTCGGGGACGCCGTGCTCACGGTGGCGCTGGTGCCGGTGGGGGTCACGCAGTTCTCGCATCTGTACACGGGGCGCCCGATGGACGACGCCAGCGCCCGGTCGTTGCTGGCCACCGTGGAGCAGTGGGCGGCGCGGGCCCTGGCGGAGCGCGACGACCGCTGGGTGTACGGGTCCGATGAGCTGTACCTGCTGGCCGGGGCGGAGCTCCCCGACGTGGCCCATTATGGCGAGTTCGCCCAGATCGAGAACGGGGTGGGGGCCGTGACGTCGCTGCGCGCGCGGGTGGCCGATGGGGTGGATGACCTGCCCCGCCTGGACGGGCGCCGGATCGGGGTAGTCACCGGGGTGTCGATGGCGCCGCTCATGCCCCCCCTGTTGGAGCGCCTCGCCGCCGCCACGGGGGCGCTGTTCGAGCTGATCGTGGCGGAGAACTCGCTGTTTGGCCCGACGACCACCACGGCCGGGCTGCTGGTGGGCGCGGACATTCGTCGGGTGCTGGCCGATCGGCACGACCTGGACGTTGCCCTGATTCCGGCGGAGTCCATCAATGATGATGGGTTGTTCCTCGATGATGACCCGTTTGAGGCGGTGCGCGCTGCGCTGCCGATGCCGGTGCATCCTTCCTATGATTTCCTGGACGCGCTTGTCCCCCTGGGTGACGCGGCCCTGACCCCCCTGGCATGAGTCTGCCTGTCGTCGCCGTGGTTGGACGCCCCAATGTGGGCAAGTCCCATCTGTTCAACCGGATCGTGGGGGAGGCCGCTGCCATCGTCAGTGACGAGGCGGGCACCACGCGGGACCGGCATTTCGGCCGGGCGGAGTGGGGGGGGCGCCCCTTCTGGCTGGTGGACACGGGGGGGTTGGTGGAAGACTCCACCGTCCCTATGGACACCGAGATCCGCAAGCAGGTCCTGCAAGCCATCGATGAGGCAACGCTGCTGTTGCTGGTGGTGGATGCCAAGGTGGGGGTGCACCCCAGCGACGCGCGCATCGCCGACCTGCTGCGCCATGCGCGCAAGCCGTTCCTGGTGGTGGCCAACAAGGTGGACGATCCCTCCAGCACCGACTTCTACGAGTTCTACCGGCTGGGCGTGGGGGAGGTGCATCCGGTGTCCGCCCAGAATGGGAAGGGCTCGGGTGACCTGCTGGATGCGGTGGTGGCGGCCATTCCGGACGAACCCGCCCCCGAGGATGAGGCGGTCCGGGTGGCGGTGGTGGGCCGCCCCAATGTGGGGAAGTCCTCGTTCGTGAACCGGCTGTTGGGGGAGGAGCGGCTGGTCGTGCATGATGCCGCCGGCACCACCCGCGACGCCATCGACGCCCCGATGCGCTACAAGGGGCAGGACGTGGTGTTCGTGGACACGGCCGGGTTGCGGCGCCAGGCGCGGATTGACGAAGGGGTGGAGTTCTACGCCTCGCTGCGCACCCGGCGCGCGATCGATTCGGCGGACGTGTGCCTGCTGGTGATCGATGCCACCGAGGGGCTCCAGAACCAGGACCTCAAGATTGCCGCCCTGGCGTGGGAGGCCGGGCGCGGCCTCATCCTCATCTTCAACAAGTGGGACATCTACGAGGACAAGGACCACAAGAGCGCCGAAAAGATCCGGAAGGAAGCGGTCGAGAAGGCCCCCTTCCTCGGACACGTGCCGGTGCTGTTCACCTCGGCGGTCACGGGGCAGCGCGTGAGCAAGGTGCTGGACCTCGTCCTTGAGGTGCAGGGGGAGCGGACGCGCCGCATCTCCACCTCGCAGGTGAATGAGGGGCTGGAGGCGTTCGTCACGCGCCTGCAGCCGCCGCAGGCCGCTGGCCGCGAGGTCAAGCTCAACTACGCCACCCAGGTGGATGTGGCCCCGCCCACGTTCGCCATCTTCGGCAACAATCCGGACGCCATTCCCGAGCATTACCTGCGCTACCTGCAGAACCAGATGCGGGAGCGGTGGGGCTTTGTGGGCACGCCCTTGCGCATCGTGATGCGTCGCAAGGGGGGCACGGACCGGTGACCGCCGGGGGATGGCCGCTCTGGGCGGCGCTGCTGGCGGCCTACGTCGTCGGCTCCGTCCCCACGGCGCACCTCGTGGGGCGGTATCATGGCGTCGACCTGCGCACCGTCGGGTCGGGCAATCTGGGCGCCACCAATGTGCTGCGGACCTTCGGGTGGCGGTGGGGCGCCCTGGTCTATGCGGTGGACGTCCTGAAGGGGGTGGTGCCCGTCGTCTGGCTGCCGTTGCTGGTGGCCGGGGAGGGCGCGCCATGGATCCCCATAGCGCTGGGGGTGGCGGCCATCGTGGGGCACGTGCGCCCGGTGTTTCTGTTGGGGCAGGGGGGGGGCAAGGGGGTGGCGACGGCCAGTGGGGTGTTCCTGGGGCTGGCCCCGCTGCCCACGCTGCTGGTGATGGCGCTGTTTGCCGTGGTGGTGTGGCGCACCCGGTATGTGTCGGCCGGGTCGCTGGCCGCGGCGGCCATGCTGCCCCTGGTGCTGGCCTGGCAGACCCGTGGCGTCGGGCCGCTGGTGCTCGTGGGCGCTGCGGTGGCGGCGTTCGTGTTCTGGACGCACCGTGAGAACATCGGCCGCCTGCGACGTGGCGAGGAGCGGCGCATCGGGGGGAAACCGGAGGGACGGGGATGACGATGCGGATCCTGACCTGTGCGGTGGTGGGCGGCGGCGCGTGGGGAACGGCCATCGCGGACCGGCTGGTGCGCAATGGGCACGCCGTCACCCTCTGGGCGCGGGAGCCCGATGTGGTGGAGGCGGTGCGGACGCGCCATGAGAATCCCCGGTTCCTGCCGGGGCTGCCGCTGGCCCCCGGGCTTGGCGCCACGGTGGACATGGCGGAGGCGGTGCGGGGTGCGTCGCTGGTGATCTATGCCGCCCCGTCCCATGTGTTGCGCCCGGTGGTGGCGAGTAGCGCGCCACACCTCGCCCCCGGGGCGGTGCTGGCCGTGGCGACCAAGGGGATCGAGCGGGATTCGCTGGCGCTCATGACCGACGTCGTGTCGGCGGAGGCGGTGGCGCACCCGGTGGTGGCCCTCAGCGGCCCATCGTTTGCCGCCGAGGTGGCGCAGGGGCAGCCCACCGCGGTGGTGGCCGCGTCGCTGGACCCGGAGGCGGCGCGCCTCGTGCAGGCCGCCATGAGCGCGGCGCCGTTCCGCGTCTACACCAGCGACGATGTGGTGGGGGTGGAGCTCGGTGGCGCCCTCAAGAACGTGATGGCGGTGGCCACCGGCATCCTGGAAGGGCTGGGGCTGGGGTTCAACCCGCGTGCGGCGCTGATCACCCGCGGGCTCGCGGAGATGACGCGACTGGGCGTGGCGCTGGGCGCCCGGGGCGAGACCTTTGCCGGGCTGGCGGGGTTGGGCGATCTGGTGCTGACGTGCACCGGTGCCCTGTCGCGCAACCGCGCCGTGGGCGTGGCCATCGGCGAAGGGCAGACGCTGGAGCAGGCGCTGGCGGGGAAGGAGAGCGTCGCCGAGGGGGTGCTGAACGCCCAGAGCGCGCGCGCGCTGGCGCAGCGGGCCGGGGTGGTCATGCCCATCGTGGAGGCGACGCATCGGGTGCTGTTTGCCGGCCAGCCGCCCCGCGAGGCGATTGCCGAACTGATGGCGCGCGACCTGCGCGCGGAGCGGGACTGACATGGGGGCGCCGCGCGGCGAACCGGTGCAGGAGTTCTTTTCCATCGGGGACGTGTGCGCCCTGACGGACCTCAAGCCCCATGTGCTGCGGTATTGGGAGAGCCAGTTCAAGCTCCTCAACCCGGCGAAGAACCGCAGCGGCAACCGCGTGTATGCGCGACGTGAGGTGGAGCTCATCCAGTTGGTGAAGCACCTCCTGTACACCGAGAAGTACACCATCGATGGGGCACGCCAGAAGCTCGAGGAGTTTCGCAAGGGCGGCGCGGTGCGTCCCGCCGCACGGGCCGCGCTGGAGGTGGAAATGCTGGAATCCGTTGAGCGCGATCTGTTGGACCTCATGCAGTTTCTCGCCGAACCCGCCGGCGCGGATGCCGACACCGACGCCGCGGCGTCGCCTGGTGTGTCGCGCGCTTCCTGACCTGCCACATGCACATACTCCTCAGCAACGACGACGGCATCCTCGCCCGCGGACTTGGCGTGCTGGAAGCCACCTGTGAACCCTTGGGCGACCTGACGGTGGTGGCCCCTGATCGGGAGCAGAGCGCGACCAGCCATTCCCTGACGCTGCACCATCCCCTGCGTCCGGTGCGGCTTGGCGAGCGGCGGTGGCAGGTGGATGGCACCCCCACCGATTGCGTGCTGCTGGCCGTGGAGGCGCTGCTGGAGCAGCGTCCGGACGTGGTGATCAGCGGCATCAACCATGGCGCCAACATGGGGGAGGACGTGCTGTACAGCGGGACGGTGGCCGCCGCCATGGAAGGGCTCGCCCTGGGCATCCCCTCGATCGCCGTCTCCTTTGCGGGGAACGCCCTGCGTGCCGATGCCCTGCTGGACACGCAGGTGCCGGTGCTGCGGCGTCTCATCCGGCATCTGGTGGCGCTTCCCGCGCTGCCGGCGGACACGTTGCTCAACGTGAACCTTCCCCCCGTCCCCGGCGAGGAGATTCGCGGCGTGCGGCTGACCCGACTCGGGCGCCGCGCCTTCAGTGATTCGATCACCCGCATGAAGGACCCGTGGGGGCGGGACATCGTCTGGATTGGCGGCGGCTCGGTGGAGTGGAGTGGCGGGGCCGACGCCGACTTCCGGGCGGTGCGCGACGGCTACATCTCGGTGACGCCGCTGCACCTGGACCTGACGCACCGGGACGTGCTGGACACGTCCACCGAGTGGTGGCAGGACCTCTAGCGCCGGCGTTCCGTGGCGCGCGGCGTCGGCTGGTCGAGGCCCTGCAGGACCGGGGGATCCGCGACCTGGCCGTGCTGCGCGCCATCGACGAGGTGCCACGGCATCTGTTCGTGCCGGAGACGGTGAGGCATCGCAGCTACGAGGACGCCTCGCTCCCCATCGGGGGCGGGCAGACGATTTCGCAGCCGTGGGTGCATGCCCGGGCCGTGGAGGCCGTGGCGCTCACCGGTCGGGAACGCGTGCTGGAAATCGGGACCGGGTCGGGGTATCAGACCGCGCTTCTGGCCCGGCTGGCCTCGCAGGTGTTCTCGGTGGAGCGGCACGCCACGCTGCTGGACCGCACCCGCCCGGTGTTGCAGGAGGTTGGGGTGCGGAACGCCACCTTGCTGGCGGGTGACGGGACGCTGGGGTGGCGAGAGTTCGCCCCCTTTGACGCCATCCTGGTGAGTGCCGGTGCGCCGGATGTGCCCCCGTCGCTGGCGGCGCAGTTGGCGGAGGGGGGGCGGTTGCTGATTCCCGTGGGGACCCGCGAGGAGCAGCAGCTCACGGTGTTTTTCAAGCGGGACGGCCGGCTCCACCCGACATCGCTGGGCGCCGTCCGGTTCGTGCCGCTTGTCGGCGCGGAGGGGTGGCCGTCGTGAGTGGGGGGCGGCGCCACGCCGCCGCAGGCGGTGGTGTCCCTGCGGCGGACGCGTCGGGACTGCCGCCGTTTGTCCCACCCCCGGAGCCTCCGGGGCGCACGGTTGCGGAGGTGGTGCCCTGGCACGCCCCGCTGGCGCATCCGGTGTTCCTGCCCGCCGCTGTACCTGAGGCGGTCGATGATCCGGGGGCTCCAGCGCCGCCACCGCTGCGGAACGACCGGTGGGCTCCCGTGGGGGACCACGGATCAGGAGACGTGCCCGACGCGGTGGAGATCCTGCCGGAATCGGTGCACAGGGAAGGCGCACCAGAGGCGATACCTGAGGCCATGGATGAGGCGATGGCCTCCATCCATGAGGTGCTCATGGAGTTGCGTCAGTACGCCGGTGTGGCCGCGACCGGTGACGCCGCGAGGGCCCGGTGGTTCTCGGCCCGCGGGCCGGACGGCACCGTGCAGCGGGTGGACGGGACCGTGCGCGCCGATGCCGAGGCGGCGGCGCGTCACCTGGAGCGGTTGGCACAGCGGGTGCGCGCGGGCGCCCTGCCGTTGTTGGAGGTCGAGGAGCCGTTGCGTGAGGCGTCGGCGCTGGTGCTCACCTTGGCCGCGCTGCACGGGGCGCGATCGCCCCGCTCAGCCTGACGGCGATCATGGCGTGGGTCCCGGGCAGGGGACCGCGGCGGCCTCCCGGTTGTGTCACGGCCGCTTTGACGTACAATTGACTCCTCCACGGCACTCTGTGTGCAGGGCGGGCCGACTGGCGCGCCCGGCCGCACCGGGTGCGCAGCGCAGAACGCCCCCGTAGCTCAGTTGGATAGAGCAGCGGTTTCCTAAACCGTTGGTCGGAGGTTCGAGTCCTCTCGGGGGCATGCAGGGCGTGACCATCACATCGCAGGACACGGTGACCGCCTCCGTGAACAGACGGTTGGCTGGGGGAGAGGAGGGGAGCACCCTCCCCTTGGACGTCGCGCTGGCGTTGTTCCGGCGCGAGGCGGCAGCCCGCGGTCTGCCCAGCGCCCGCGTTCGCGCCGCGATGTGGCAGAGGCCGGTGGGGGGTATTCCCGTGCCGTCCTGTCGGACCTGGTCGGTCGGTCGCTGTTCTGGATGGCCCGGGATCTTCTGGGGCGCCCGGGGCTCCCGGCGACGTATCGGGAGGCGTGTCGTCGCGGCCATCCACTGCGGGGTTTGTTCGGGGCGCACGTGATCCGGTCTCTGGGCGCCACGTGGTGGGGGGGCGTGCGCAATCGGTGGGACTATGCCGAGGCGTACACCAACGACCTGCAGCCCACGCTGCACGCGCACTATGCCAAGATTCCCGCGTGGATGGCGCGCGCCGTGGGGACGGGTGGCCCTGGCGATCCGACGTGGTGGAATGCCGTGGTGGACGTGGTGGTGACGGAGATGGATAGCGGACTGGATTGGGACGGCTTCTGGCGCGGGTTTGATCCGGCGCAGCACTGGGATGCCGGGGCGGTGCGAGCGGCGCTTCGGCGTGGAGCGGCGGCGCGCGCGGATTCGGAGGGCGCCGGGGGCGCGGGCGACGTCCCGCTGCCGCTGGACGGTGGCGGTCGGTCACGGGCGGCTGGCCACCGCGCTGGGGCGCCCTCCCGTCGCGCGGTGTAGGCCACTAGGTTTCCGCGATCTTTGCCCGGAACGCGGTGTCGAACGCGCTCCCGTTTGCCGCCTTCACCAGGACCATTCCATGGCGCAGTCTCGTTCGTCTTCGCTGGCTGGTGTGTCGGACGACCCGATCGAGTCGGTGTCCTCCTTTTTCCAGCAGAACCAGAAGCCGCTGCTGTACGGCGCGGTGGGGGTGGCGCTGGTGGCGGCCGGGGCGCTGATCTGGCGCAGCAGCCAGGCGACGGCGTCGGCGAACGCGTCGAAGGCGCTGTACGAGGCGCAGGCGCCGATGGCCGAGGGGAAGTTGCCGGAGGCCAAGGCGGCGCTGGAGAAGGTGGTGGCGCGGTACGGGAGCACGTCGAGCGGGGCGCAGGCGGCGCTGCTGCTGGCGCAGGTCCTGTACGAGCAGGGGCAGTACGATGCGGGGATCGCGGCGTTGACGAAGGCGGCGGGTGGGGCGTCGGGGGAGTTTTCGGCGCCGATCCAGGCGTTGCTGGCGGCGGGGTATGAGGGGAAGGGTCAGCTGAAGGAGGCGGCGGCGGCGTACGGGAAGGCGGCGAAGGCGTCGCGGTTCCCGTCGGACGCGAAGCTGTACCAGGCGTCGCAGGCGCGGTCGCTGCAGGCGGCGGGGCTGGTGTCGGAGGCGAAGGCGCAGTGGTCGCAGCTGGCGGAGGCGGAGGGTGAGGCGTACGCGCAGGAGGCGCGGGTGCGTCTTGGAGAGCTGGCGGGGGCTGGGAAGTAGCAGTCCACCGGTTGGGTTGGTGCGGTTTCGCGAGGAGCCCGCGGTACGCCGCGGGCTTTTTTGCGGGCGCTCACTGATTCGTATAATACATATTATGTTAACCTAAGCGGTGGATAACTCCGCAGATTCCCCACACACGCCCCGATCCCCGCTCCCCGCACCACCCACGGCGCCCCCCACACGCACCAGAACCCCATCCAACCCCTACCACAACGCGCCAATCACCCCCGTGCAGACGACCCGCCCCTCACCAGCCAGTTGAACCCGGTCGGCGGGCACACCGCCCCCAGCCTCGTCGACCCCCGCCGGCTGCCGACCTGGGAGGGTCACCGTCAGCGTACGCCCCGAACTCGTCACCAACGGCACCCTCACCTCGTCCCCACCCGTCTCTCGCTGCACCAAGCCCCACGCGGCCAACAGGGTGGCCGTCGCGACCGCCCCCGTCCCGCACGCCAGCGTCTCCCCCTCCACCCCCCGCTCATACGTACGGTACCGCCACCGACCATCCGGGAGCGGCTGCACCCAATTGACGTTCGCGCCCGCTGCCCCCACCGCGGGGTGGGACCGCAGCCAAGGCCCCGCACCCGCCACATCCACCTGGTCCACCTCTCGGCACGTCAGCACCAGGTGCGGCACCCCCACCAGCGCAAAGCCGGCCCGTCCCCCCGCCTCTACCGGAATCTCCGGGACCCCCAACCGCACGTCGCGGGCGGCCGCCAGAAGAATGGCGGGGTGCCCGTCCACCATCCGGGCCGACACCGGCCCGTCACCGGTGGCCAACCGCATCCCTGCCGAATCCCCCACCCCCCACGCCGAGGCCAAGGCGGTGGAGCACAAGGTGGCATTGCCGCATAGAGCCCCTTCACTCCCGTCGCGGTTGAAGTATCGAACCCCCACGGGATCCTCCATGCCGCGGGGCTCAAGCAGCACCACGCCGTCGGCGCCGATCCCGTTGCCCCGATGGCAGATGGCCCCCACCAGCTCAGGGCTCATCACCACCCCGGGCGGCAGCTGCTTCACATTAAATACGACAAAATCATTCCCCGATCCCGTCATTTTGGTGAAGGGAATCCCCGCAAGAGATGCCGCGACGCGCCCCGCCGCTGGGCTCATACGCGACCGGATATCGCCCACCACCGCAGCCGCCACACCATCCATACCGCCTCCCGGATGATCCGTCGGGACATCTTGGATTCCCCCTCCGTGCGGTCATGGAACACAATGGGGATCTCGGCAATCCGGAACCCGCGCTTCCACGCCCGGAAGCTCATCTCGATCTGAAACGCATAGCCGTTGGAGCGGACCGCATCCAGCGGAATGGCCTCCAGCACCTCTCGGCGAAAGCACTTGAAGCCGCCGGTCCCGTCCCACAGCCGCAGGCCGGTGACCGCCCGCGCGTAGATGTTGGCCCCGTAGGAGAGCAGCAGGCGCGTCATGGGCCAGTTCACCACGGTCACCTTGCCGCCGCGGTAACGGGAGCCCAACACCAGGTCGGCGTCCTTGATGGCCGCGAGAAACTCCGGCAGGTGCGCGGGGTCATGCGAGAAGTCGCAGTCCATCTCGAAGATGTACGCGTACGGCCGCGCCAGCGCCCACCGGAATCCTGCCAGATAGGCGCGCCCCAGCCCTTCCTTGGCGGGACGGTGCAGCACGTGCACCCGCGCATCCTCCGAGGCCATGGCGTCCGCCAGCGCGCCGGTGCCGTCCGGGGAATTGTCGTCCACCACCAGCACCTCCAGCCCGGGGTCCTGAGCCAGGATCAGTGGGACGATGCGGGTGACGTTGTCGCTTTCATTGTAGGTCGGGACGATGACCACCGCCCGCTCGCCAGCCGCGAGTGCCCCACGGGGCATGGAGGGAATCCGTACCATGCCCGCTCCTACACCACGACCGTGGCCCAGGTGGCGCGACGATCACGCCATGTCCCCACGCCCCACCATGCCAGGGCGAGGAGCAGCGCCGCCAGCGAGAGCTGCCCCCCGAGGGCCACGGGCCGACTGGCAAACCGTAGTGACACGGCGCGCGCGCCCGCAGGCAACTCCACGCCGATGAGCGAGAGGTCGGCACGCGCCACCGGTGCCGCCTGTCCGTCCACCGTGGCGGTCCATCCGGGGTAGTAGTTCTCGGAGACGACGAGCGCGCTCCCTGCCGGCGCCGGGGTGTCCAGCGTCAGGTCGATGGCCCCCGGGGTGTACCGACTGAAGCGGACCGCAATGCCGAGCGGTTCCGGCAACACTGACGGCACCGGTTGGGATCTCACAGAACTGCTGCTGTCGAAAATGGCCACACGGCGCACGTCGAACAGGGGATTGAGCACGGTGGCCTTGGTGCTGGCATCGTCGAGCTTCACCGCCAGCGGGGCGACCCAAGCGGCCGGATTGGCCCCGGGGAGCTCGAACAGATAGGTCATGCTCCCGGCGGCGTTGCGCACGGGGCCCGCCACCAACTTGGCGCCCTGGAAGGGAAGCGTGGGCGCATTGGTGTAGAAGAACCGGGAGTTCGTGAGGGCCCAGAAGTTGGGATTGGCGATCGACTGGTACCCTTCCTCCTTGCCATACAACTGCTGATACCGCCCCAGTTCATTGCCGTGATACCCCAGGACGCCGCGGATCCGATGGTGCATGAGGGCGTCCCCGGCCAGAAACGGATCGTGCGGGGCCATGTTGTCGCTGAGCGGAAGCGCAATAACCCGAGCGGGTTGCTCCTGCGACTTCAGGTACCGGATGATGTCGTCTTCCGCGTAGAGCGTGGCAGCCGGCTCGGAAAAACGCCAGTAGTGCCGCTCCACGCTCCACAGGTCCAGCGTGACGACGGCCAGCAGCAGCCATCCCGCGCGCTCCGCATGCAGGCGCCCCCGCGCCACCAGCAGGAGCAGGACCACGACCGCCGCCACGGCCGCCGCCGATCGCCACGCGCCACCGGTGACCGCTGGCGCATTGGCCAGAATAAGGTCGCCACGCGCCTCGCCCAGCAGGGAGAGCGCCACGTTGGTGAGGGACCCGCTGGTGGCCAACACCCCTACGCCGACGGCAAAGACCAACCACAGGACCCCATACCGCACGGTGGTCCGGCCAGCCAGCGCGCGCTCGGTCCCGAAGGCCGCCAAGACGGCCGTGGAAAAAGCGGTCACATACAGAATTGTGCTGGGGGCCCGGAAGAACTTGCTCCCCGGGACGAGAGCGTACACCAACTGGTAGAACGGGGTGTTCCCACCCCAGGCCCAGAGGATCGAGACGATCCCGGTTCCCAGCCAGAACCACGCGTGGGCGCGGTGCCGGTTGACGACCCCGCCTCCCAGGGCCAGAAACGCCAGCACCAGCACCGCCGCCCCGGCGTATTCGCTGTGGAAATGGATGCCGTTCCGCCCCCAGTACTGATCGAGAATCCCCGAAAACTGGGGGAGATACAGGTTGATCGTCTCTTCCAGTGGGAAGGAGAAGCTGGTGGCGTAGTCGTATCCCTTCCCACCGGCGCGTGGCGACCAGGCCACATACTCGCGAACGGGCAGGTACTGCACGGCCCCCATGACGCCCCCCAGCACCACGGCCCCCAGGGCGAGCGCAAGACGTCGGACCCCCTGCCCTGCACTCCCCTGCGCGTTGGACTGGCCGACGGCGGGTATGCCAGCGCTGTCCGGTCCCAGCGTCGCCAACGGGCGCACCACCAGAAAGAGCGCGTAGGCGCCGCTCGTGAGCAGCAGGTACTGCAGCAACTGGGGGTGCGGGGACAGGACGGCCAGACCAACCACCACGGCCAGCGCCCCAAAGGCACCGCGACGCCCGTCGCGGATGCCGCGGGTCAGCGCCCAGAGGGCGGCCGGCAGGAGGGTGCTCACAAACAGCTTGCCATCGTGTCCGGGAGACGCATACGACGCCACCGCCCCCGACATGAGGTACGCCACCCCCCCCAGCACCGCTCCCTGGAACCGGACGCCAACGGCGCGGAGGAAGCCAACGGTGAAGACCCCCGCCAACAGCATGTGCAGCACGAAGCCCCAGGTCATTGCCACATCGGTGGGCAGCACCATGCGGAGCAGGGCCGTGGGGTAGTACAGGTCGCCGTGCATGGCGGCCACATAGGGCATCCCCCCGAACTGGTAGGGATTCCACTGGGGCATGCCCTCGCCGGCCTTGAGGGCCGTGGCGGCAAACTCGCGAAACGAGAAGCCCGCGATGTACTGGTCGGAGTTGGGATTGACCAGGAAGGCCCCCCCGAGGGCCGGCCACGCCAGCGTCAGGGTGGCCGCCGCGCACAGCGCCGCAGCCAAGGCCAAGGACGCTCGTCGCAGGTCGCGGCGAGGTGAGGAGGTGGCCGGAGTCGCCTCAGGGAGGGGCATCAGGGGAGCGGGCTGTGGGAACGGCGCGGACAACCCGCCACGGGGCGTCAGCCGGAGGGGCGCAGGGCGGAGCGGGCACGACGTGGATGCAGCGCGAGACTGATCAGCCCTGGCACGATCTCCAGTACCGTGAGCCAGCCACGCGACAACACCCCCAGGAGCACCGCGTCGCCCGTGGAGGCGAGTCCCATCGCCACCAGCAGCGCCGTCAGCACGCCCTCCCGCACCCCCACCCCTCCCGGGGCGATCAGCACGAGATACCCCGCCAGATAGGAAGCGGAGAAAAGTGCGACAAACTGCCACGGATTGCCACTCACCGACGGGGTGGCGCCCCGGGCGAACATCCAGAATGCCGTACCGTACCCGATCCATGCGATCCCCTGCATGGCGGTGACCAACCACAGGGTACGGGTCGTGAGGTGCTGCTGCGCCAGTGGGACCCCACGTCGCCGTGCCACGTTCCCCAGGAGCGCCGGGAGGATGCGGGGGAGCGCCAGCACCACCGCGACGAACGCCACCGCCAGCCCCCCACGCCAGCCAGTGCCACACGGGATTGACCGAGGCCAGCGCGCGCGCGCCGAACAGCACGGCGATGGCACACCCGGCGCCGAGATTGAGGGCGGTCCCCAGCAGGGCGGCCCCTGCGGCCGCCAGGCCGCTCACCCCCTGCTCCTGGGCCAGCACACCAAGGGCTCCGACCGACCACACCTTGCCCGGAATCCACCGTCCGAGGTTGGCGATGGTCCAGATGCGCACGGCGACGGGGTACGGCAAGGTCCCCCCCCACCCCGCCAGCAGGAGACGCCACCCCTGGATCAACAGGGCGTAGGTGGCCAGCACCACGGCCGTGGCGGCCGCCATCCACCCCCACTGTACCTGCGTGGTGGCCAGGGCGCGCGACATGGCGGGAGCCTGCTGGGCCAAGGCCCAGCCGGTGGCGATCAGCAGCACCAGCATCAGCACGGGTCGCACGCGCTGCCACCCGCTCCGGGTTCGGCGCCCCTCAGCGGCGGTCATGCGCCTCGCGCGCAAGGGCGGTGCGGTAGATGTCCACATAGCGGGCGCCCACCGCCTCGGGGCTGAATCGCTCCAGCATGGCGGCCCGCGCCAGTCCCCGCATGCGGTGGTCCATGGTGGGATCCTGGTCCCCGCGCGCCACCGCCGCCGCCAAGGCCACCGCCAGGGCGCCAACGTCACCCGGAGGGACCAGCGTGCCGCCGTGGGCTGGGCTGACGACATCCGACACGCCGCCATCCTGGTACGCCACCACCGGGGTCCCGGACAGCTGTGCTTCAACCGCCACGAGTCCCAGCCCCTCGCCTCGGGACGGCATGGCGACCACCTTCGCCTCGCGAAAACGCTGCGCGAGCGCCCCCTGGTCCATGGTGCCGATCCAGCGCACCCGATGCGCCACGCCCAAAGCGTCGGCATGGGCCATGAGGGCTGGGCCATCGGGGCCATCCCCCACCACGGTCAGCCCCTCCTCCGCCAAGGCGGGATGGGCGAGCGCGTCCAGCATGTCACGCACCCCCTTCTGGGCATTGAGGCGCCCGACGAGGAGGATCCCGGCGCGCGGCGTCTCGCGGTCCGGCGCCGGGACCCGCGCGGCATCCACCGGCATGGGGGCCACGGAGATGGACAGGGTTGGCGCGATGCTGTTCACCTGGATGGCCAGCCAGGTGGAGACGGTGGTGCGGGCCGCCGCCTGGCGGAGTACAGCGCGCAGGAGCGGATGGGCCACGCGCACCCCGACCGCCAGCCGCACATCTGATCCATGCATCGTGACCACCAGCGGGGTCCGGGTGCGCCGAGGCACTCCCCACAGGGCCAGGGCGGCGGGGAACCACCAATGGGCGTGGATCACGTCGACCGGTTTCCCCTCGTCGCGCGACCGGGCCAGGTGCGCGAGGGTCGCCTGCCGGAGGGCGCGGAGCAGGCCAAGGAGCGCCCGCCGTCCGCCCCAGGAGCCTCGCACGGCCTCCGCCATCGTACCGGTGTAGGCCAGCGTCATGGCGCCGGGGTCGGCGTATGGCACCCGCTCGATCGGCACCCCTTCCACCGCATCGTGGCGCGGCAGTCCGGGCGCTCCCGGAGCAATCACCGACACGGCGTGTCCCGCCTGCTGCAACGCCACCGCCAGCCGCAGCACGAAGGAGCCGGCCGCGTCCCCCTCATGCCGCGGGATGTTGTGGGTGACGAAGAGCAGGCGCATGGACCGTGCGGCCGTCAGGCGCCGCGCCCGTTGCGCTCCGCGGCGGCCAGTTCGTCCAGCTCGCGCCGCATCTCCCGCACCTCCGCGCGCTGCTGCGCCACCTGCTCCCCCAGCAGGCCGGTGGCAAAGAACACCGATCCCAGGATGAGGGCGGTCTGGACGATGGTCCAGATCCACCGCTGTCCCTGCCCGGTGGCCACCAACCACCCCAACGCGCCCAGGCCGGCCAGCAGCCCCACGGCAAAGAGCCCGACCCCCAGCATGCCGAAGGCCAGCAGCGGCTTCTGGCCGAAGCGCAGCTCGAACCATACGGCCACCATGTCCAGCACCCCCACGGGGATCCGCGAGAGCCCGAACTTGGACCGACCGGCATGGCGCGGATAGAGCGGCACCGGGACCTCGGTGACCGTGAACCCCTGGGCCGCGGCGAGGACGATCATGTACCGATGGAAGTCGGGGCGCATGGGGAGCGCCGCCATGACCTCGCGACGGTATGCCTTGACGTTGTTGAGGTCGCGCACCGGCACATGGAACAGCAGCCGGCTCAGCCGGTTGTAGATCCGCGACACGAACGCCTTCTCATAGACCCCCTGCTTGTATCCCGTGACCATGTCGGACTCGTCCGCCAGGATCGGGGCCACGAGGCGCGGGATGTCCTCGGGCTTGAACTGGAGGTCGGCGGGGTAGAAGACCAGCACCCGCCCCTCGGCGTGCAGGTACCCGGTGCGCAACGCCTCGGCGATGCCGCGCTGGATGCGGTGCCGCACCGGCCGCAGGAAGGGATGCTGGTCGCGCAGCGCCTGCAGCAGCGCCCAGCTGCCGTCGGCGGACCCGTCGTCCACGACGATCACCTCGTAGCGCGCCGCCTCGCGCGCCACCATCTCCTCGCACAGCGCCAGGAACAGCGGCAGGTTCCCGGCCTCGTCCTTGGCCGGGACCAGCACGCTGACGTCCACCGGACGCTGGTCAGACACGCTTGCGCATCCGTGCCGGGAGGACGCCCAGCTGGTCTCGGTACTTGGCAACGGTGCGTCGCGCGATCTGGACGCCGGTCTGCTGGAGGATTTCCACGATGGCCTGGTCGGTGAGCGGGTTGTGGGGGTCCTCCCCCCCGACGAGCTTGGCGATCTGGTCCTTGATGCCGCGCGCCGAGACGTCATCGCCGTCGGCGGTGGACAGCCCCGACGAGAAGAAGAACTTGAGCGGGAGCACGCCGCGCGGCGTCTGGGCGAACTTCTCGTTGGTGACGCGGCTGACGGTGGACTCGTGCATCCCCACGGCCTCGGCCACCTCCCGCAGGGTGAGGGGGCGCAGCGCCTGCACGCCGCGCTCGAGGAATTCGCGCTGGCGGTCCACGATGTAGTGCATGACCTTGAGCATCGTCTGCCGGCGCTGCTCGATCGCCTGGATCATCCAGTTGGCCGAGTTCATCTTGCTGGCGATGAACTCCTTGCTCTCGGTGTCGAAGCGCTTCTTGTCGCGCACCAGCTCCTGATAGGAGCGCGACAGGCGGAGGCGGGGGAGGTTGGTGTCGTTCAGGAACACCAGATACGCCCCGTCCACCTTGTCCACGACCAGGTCCGGGATGATGTAGTCGTCCCCTCCTCCGCCGTACCGGAGCCCGGGCTTGGGGTCCAGCTTGGCCACCTGGTCGGCGGCGGCCTGCACCGCCTGCGGGCTGATGCCGAAGCGCTTGGAGAGCTCGCTCCAGCGGTGCCCGATGAGCTCGTCGAAGGCCTCGGCAACCAGCCGGTAGGCGAGGCCGTCGGCCCGGCCGGCGGCCCGCAGCTGCAGCAGGAGGCACTCGCGCAGGTCCCGCGCGCCCACGCCGGGGGGGTCGAGGTCCTGGATGATGGCCAGCATCGCCTCGACCTCCTCGGCCGCGTACAGCGGGAGGGGGCCATCGAACCCGCGCGCCTCGGCTTCGCGCTCCAGCACCTCGTTGACGCCGTGCCGGATCTCGGCGAGGGTGCACGCCAGGCGCCCGTCGTCGGCGATGTTGCCGATGAATTCCTCGGCCAGGAACGCCTGGCGCGGCGTCAGGTCCAGCAGCGACAGCTGGTCGGCCAGATGGTCGGAGAGATGCCGGGCGTCCACGGTGACCGGCTCGAACCACTCCTTCTCCTCGTGCTCCTCCCGCATGCCGCCGGTCTCGAAGCCGTCCAGCAGCACGGCCTCCCAGTCCACGTCGTCATCCCCCGACTTCTCCGGCTCGGGTTCCGCGACGGCGTCCGGCTCCGTCAGGTCCTCGGCCTCGGCGGCCTCCTCTCCCTCGGCCTCCCCCTCCTCCTCCGGCTCGAGCATCTCGAGGAACGGGTTGGTGAGGAGTTCCTGCTTGAGGTGCTGCTGCAGGTCCAGGAGGGGCATGTACAGGAGGTCCATCGCCTGGTACAGGCGCGGATTGACCTTCAGTTCCTGGCGGAGCCCCGCCTGCTGCTGCAGCCCGGTCTTCATGGCGTCTCGACCCCCTCGTCGCTTTCGGCAAAGCGGGCGCGGAGCCGGGCCGTCAGGGTGGGGCCCAGGTAGATCTCCGCGACCGTGTCGTCGAAGACCAGTTCACGAACTGTACCGGAGACCTTCACCTGGCCGTCGAACATGATGTAGGCCCGGTCGACGATGTCGAGGGTCTGCTCGACATTGTGGTCACTGATGAGCACGCCTATGCCACGATGGCGGAGTCCGGCCACAATGGTCTGGATGTCGTGCACCGCAATGGGGTCCACGCCGGCGAAGGGCTCGTCCAGCATCATGAAGCGCGGCTCGGTCACCAGGGCCCGGGTGATCTCGAGGCGCCGCCGTTCCCCGCCGGAGAGCTGGTACGCGCGGGACTTGCGCAGGTGCTTGATGCCGAGCTCGTCGAGCAGGAGCTCCAGGCGGGCGGCGCGGTCGGCGGCCGGGAGCGGCAGCGTCTCCAGAATGGCGAGGATGTTCTCCTCGACGGTGAGCTTCCGGAAGACCGAGGGTTCCTGCGCGAGATAGCCCACGCCCTGCCGGGCCCGCTG
>JBEIJM010000027.1:0-25176 GCA_040380205.1 Gemmatimonadaceae bacterium | reverse complement strand
GCCGTGGGGCCCTAGGTAGGTGGGAGAGGGCCGAGGTCTTAGGGACGTGGGGGTCGGACCTCTGACCTCGCATCGCTCCCTCATACCTAGGGCCCCTCGGCGTAGCCTCAGGCCGTAGGTGCCAGCGACAGGATTCAGGTGTCGGTCGTCGGCACCATGCCTTACTGTCGTGGCACGACCAGGTCCCACATCCGGCCCCCGCCGATGTGCAGCGCGGTCACGCGCCCCTTGGCGTCGCGGGTGAACCACACCGTCTCGCCGCCCACCGTGAAGGCGTCGGGCCACGCCGGGGCGAGGCGCTGCGTGGCGCCGGCGCGCGGCGTGAGGGTGAGGGCGCCGTCCTGCACCGCCACCGTGAGCACGACGTCCAATTCGGGGGTGCGGTAGCGTCCGGCCAGCGCGGCCAGCTGCGCGGCCGTGGGGGTCCAGGGGGCGGCGGCCATGAAGCGCCAGGTCAGCGTGTCGCCGTCGGCGGTGGGGTGGCGCAGCGCCAGCGGCGCCCCCGAGGGGGCGGTGTCCACGGTGACGCGGGTGGTCCCCATGAGGTACGCCCCGTCGGCCAGCGCGCGCAGCGGCGTGGCCGGCAGGCGGCGCAGCTGCCCCCCCGCGGTGTCCAGCTGCAGCAGCGTGTTGGTGCGCGTGTCGCGGTACAGCCCGCGCCAGCGCGCCACGCGTGCCGCATCGGCGGCCACCACCGCGGGCGGCTCGGCGCGCGGCAGTCCCGGCACCAGCGCGTCCACCAGCGCGTGCGCGTACTGCGTGGCCGGCGCCCCCGCGCTGTTGCACAGCACTGCCACCGAGAGGTCTCCCGCCTCGGGGTAGCGCGCCAGGTAGGTGCTGTAGCCGGCGGTGGAGCCCGAGTGCGCCAGCTCGCGCAGCCCCCGGTACGACGACACCACCAGCCCCAGCGCGTACTGGATCTCGCGCCCGCTGGTGAGGCGCATGCGGCGCACCAGCGAGTCGCTCACCGCGCCCAGCGCGCGGGTGGTGAGCGCGTCGTTCCAGCGCAGCCAGTCGCCCACGGTGGTGAGCAGCCCCCCCGCGCCGATGATGTCGTCCCCGGGCATGTCGATCGCCCAGCCGCCGGGGGCGCGGCGGTACGCCTGCGCCAGTCCCGGCACCAGGCGGGTGTGGTCGTCGCGCCAGCGCGTGTCGCGCAGCCCCAGCGGGGCGAACAGCCGCTGCTCGGTGAACAGCGCGAAGGGGAGCCGGCTGGCGCGCTCCACCACCGTGCGCAGCAGCAGGAACCCCGAGTTGGTGTACGAGTAGAAGTCGCCGACGGGGTAGTTGACCGCCTGCTGCCGCGTGATGAGGTCGAGCACGAACGCGTGGTCGTGCACGCGCGTGCCGCGGGGCCACCCCTGCCAGGCCACCAGGTTGCTCCACTCGCGCAGCCCGCTGGTGTGCGTGAGCAGGTGCCGGATGGTGAGCGGCCGCCCGTAGCGGGGGAGCTCGGGGATGAAGCGCTGCACCTCGTCGTCCAGCGTGAGGGCGCCGTCCTGCGCCAGCAGCAGCACCGCCGCGGCGGTGAACTGCTTGGCCACGCTCCCCGACTCGAGGATGGTGGCGGGGGTGATGGGACGCCCGCCGGCCAGGTCGGCCATGCCATAGCCGCGGGTGAGGCGCACCGCGCCCCCCTGGCCGATCCCCACGGCGCACCCGGGGGTGTGGGTGGAGTTCCAGGGGGCGAAGACGCGGTCGGCGATGGCGATCAGGTCGGCGGGGGGTGGCGTCGCCCCCTGCGCGCCCAGTGCGGCCGGGGCCAGCAGGGAGAGTGCCAGGGTGGCCGCGGGTGCCACGGAACGGAAGCGGGCGACAGACATGGGGGAGCGCCGAAAGGGGGGGGTGCGCAGGGCTGAATGCGCTAAATTGCAGGGAGACCCCTTTTCCCGCAGGATGCGGCGGGGCCACGCCCTGCCAGGAGACGGACGATGCCCACCTACGTGTACGAGACCGTGACGGCGAGCGGCCACGACGGCACCCGCTTTGAGGTGCGCCAGGGGATGGCCGAGGCGCCGCTCACCCACCATCCGGAGACCGGGGCGCCGGTGCGGCGCGTGCTCTCCGGGGGGCTGGCCACGTTCACCGGCGGTGCGGCGGGCGGCGGGGCGGCGTCCATGCCGTCCGGGCCCATGGGGGGCGGGATGGGGTGCGGGGCGGGGTGCGCGTGCGCGTGAACCCGGCCGGGCCCCTGTACGGCGCTGGCGGCGCCCTGCGTCGGGGCGCGCGATGACCGGGCGGCGCCCGGCGGGCGCGACGAAGAAGCCGCCGCAGTCGATGCCGTACGAGCAGGGGAAGTGGGCCGAGGTGTTTGCGCCGCGGGCGCCGGGGGAGCGGCGGCACTGGCTGATCAAGTCGGAGCCCGACGTGTTCTCGTACGACGACCTGGAGGCGGCGCCCGACCGCACCACCTGCTGGGACAGCGTGCGCAACACCGGCGCCCGCAACTTCCTGCGCGACGGGATGCAGGTGGGGGACCTGGCGTTCTACTACCACTCCAACGCGTCCCCCTCGGCGATCGTGGGGATCTGCCGCGTCGTGCGGGCGGGCTACCCCGACCACACCGCGTTTGACCCGTCGCACCCGTACTTCGACGCGGCGTCCGACCCGGCGCACCCCACCTGGTTCATGGTGGACGTGCAGGCGGTGGAGCGCTTGCCGCGTCCGGTGCCGCTGGACGCGATCAAGGGCGCCCCGGCGCTGGCGGAGATGGCGCTGGTGCGCGTGGGGCGGCTGAGCGTGGTGCCGGTGCGTCCCGCCGAGTGGGAGGCGGTGCTGGCGATGGCGCGCGGGTAGGGGGCTCGCCGCGGGCGGCGGCTCAGTGCCCGCCGCCCGCCTGCGCGTGCGCGAGGTCGATCCCCACCACCTGCACGGTGATCCCGCGGTTCCGCCCGTCCTCGACGAAGGTGGCGATCACTTCCTTCACGTCGTGATCGATGTACTCGCCGGTGCCGTCGATGACCACCGTGGCGCCGTCCTCGATCTCGTCCAGCGTGGAGACGATCCCCGGCTTGGCGAGGAAGGTGCCGTCGCGGCGGAAGCGGAGGCGCCAGGTGCCGTCGGCGTCGCGGGTGGCCACCATGGCGCGCCGGCTGTTCTCGAAGAGCACGAAACCGATCCCCACGACGATGCCCACGATGACCCCCTTGAGGAGGTCGAGGGCGAGCACGGCGGCGATGGTGACGGCGAAGGGGAGGAACTGCGTGAGGCCGAGGCGCTTCTGCGTGGTGAAGAGCGCGGGCTTGCACAGGTTGAGGCCGACCTGGATGAGGACGGCGGCCAGGGCGGCGAGGGGGATGCGGTTGAGCAGGGGGCCGGCGAACAGGACGGCCACCACGAGCAGGACGCCGTGGACCAGCGCGGACAGCCGCTCGCGCCCGCCGGCGGCCACATTGGCGCCGCTGCGCACGATGACGGCGGTGACGGGGAGCCCGCCCAGGAAGCCGGAGGCCGCGTTGGCGGCGCCCTGCGCCAGCAGCTCGCGATCGGGGGGGCTGTAGCGCTTGAGGGGGTCCAGGCGGTCGACGGCCTGCAGCGACAGCAACGTCTCGATGGAGGCGACGATGGCCACGGTGACGGCGGCGGTCCAGACGGCGGGGGAGGTGACGCCGCTCCAGTCGGGGCGCGGGAGCGCGTCCCACAGCGCCGTGGCGCCCCCCAGCGGGATGGCCACGTAGTGCGCCTCGGTGAGCGCCCACTGCGGCAAGCCGCCGAGGGCGGCCGCCACGACGCTGGCCACCACGACCACCGCCAGCGCCGGCGAGAGGAGGGGGTAGCGTCCCAGCGGCGTCTTCTTCCAGCCGTACAGCACCGCCAGCGACAGCAGCGTGATGAGCACGGCGCCCGGACGATGTCCGCTGACCAGCGTGTCCAGCCCGCCGGCGGAGCCCACGGCCACGGGGAGCTGCTTCATGACGATGGTGATGCCAATGGCCGCGAGCATCCCCTTGATGACCGCGGAGGGGACGAGGGCGGCAAAGCGCCCGCTCTTGAGGACCCCCAGCCCCACCTGGAGCACCCCCGCCAGGATGGTGGCGGTGAGGAACAGCGCTAGCGACCCCAGGTGCGACACTTCGGCCAGCACGATGGCGGTGAGCCCCGCGGCCGGGCCGGTGACGGAGAGCGGTGACCGGCTGATGAACGGCACCACGATGCCGCCGACAATTCCGGCCACGAGCCCCGACACGGGGGGCACGCCGCAGGCGACGGCGATGCCGAGGCAGAGGGGGACGGCCACCAGGAACACCACCAGGCCGGCGACGGCGTCGGCCTTGGGGTAGCGGAACATCGAGGGGTGCTGGGGCATGCGGCCCTAGGGGGGAGGGAACCGAGACGATAGCAGACGAACGTGGGGGGATGGTTCGGGTTTCTGGAGGTTACTGCCCGAGGCTGCGCCGAGGGGCCCTGGGTGGGAGGGATAGAGGGTGAGGGCATAGGTGCGGTGTGGGTAACCCATCGTACCAAAGACCTCGTCCTCTATGGCTCATCACTAGGGCCCCTCGGCGCAGCCTGAGGCAGGTGAGGCCTGAGGCGGGAGTCGCCAGCGCGATCAAGTCTTGCCGCGCAGGTACGGCGCTGGCCACGGGCCTTCGACACCCAGCGCGGCCGCCGCGGCCAGCGGCCAGCGCGGATGGCGCAGCAGTTCGCGCGCCAGGAAGACCAGTTCCGCGTCCCCCTCCGCCACGATCGCCTCGGCCTGCGCCGGCTCGGTGATCATCCCCACCGCGGCGGTGGCGATCCCCGTGGCCCGCACCGCACGCGCGAACGGCCGCTGGTAGCCGGGGCCCACGGCGATCTGCTGCCACGGCACCAGCCCCCCCGACGAGCAGTCCACCAGGTCCACCCCCCGCGCGCGGAGCAGCGGCGCCAGCGCGCACGTGTCGTCCAGCGTCCACCCCCCGTCGGCCCAGTCGGTGCAGGAGAGCCGCACCGCCAGCGGGAGCGTGTCAGGCCACACGGCGCGCACCGCGTCCACCACCTCCAGCAGGAAGCGCACCCGGTGCGCGAAGGGGCCGCCGTAGCCGTCGGTGCGCTGGTTGGTGAGCGGGGACAGGAAGCTGTGCAGCAGGTAGCCGTGCGCGGCGTGCAGTTCGACCAGCTGAAAGCCCGCGGCGTGCGCGCGGCGCGCGGCGTCGGCAAAGGCCGTCACCAGACGGTCGATCCCCGACTGGTCCAGCGCGGTCACCTCGGGATAGCGGTCGTTGTAGCGGAGCGCCGAGGGGCCCAGCACGTCGCGCCAGCCGCCGGCCGCGGGGAGCACCGTCCCGCCGCCTTCCCACGGCCGGTGGGTGCTGGCCTTGCGCCCCGCGTGCGCCAGCTGGATGGCGGGGACGGCGCCCTGCGCCGCCACGAAATCGGTGATGCGCCGCAGCGCGGGCACCTGCGCGTCGTCCCACAGCCCCAGGTCGTGGGGCGAGATGCGCCCCTCGGGGGAGACGGCGGTGGCCTCGGCCATCACCAGCCCCGCCCCGCCGGTGGCGAGGCCGCCCAGGTGCACCAGGTGCCAGTCGGTGGCGAGCCCGTCGTGCGCCATGTACTGGCACATGGGGGAGACGCCGATGCGGTTGCGCAGCGTGACGCCGCGCAGCGTGAGCGGGGTGAAGAGGGCGGCCATGAACAGTGCGGGGTCAGCGGCGGTCGGGGGAGACGTTGCGGGGAGGCACGGGGGCCGCGGGTGGCGTCGGGGGCCGCGGCGACGACGGCGCGGCCAGCAGCGCGGTGAGCCCGACATTGGCCAGGCGCCCCGCGCTGCCGCGCCAGTCGAACTGCACGTCCTCCAGCAGCACGCGCAGCCGCACGGAGCCGGCCGCGCCCTCCAGCGCGCGTGGGGGACGCCGGGTGAAGTCGCCGGCCGCCTGCGCCGCCACCACCTCGCGCAGCAACGTGTCCACCGGGAGCCGCACCAGCACCACCGAGTCGCGCCGCAGCTCCAGCGCGTCGCCGCCGTCGCTCACGCGCAGCTGGTGCCCGCCGCCCACCGCCAGCGGCTCGCCGCCCCGCGACACGCCGCCCTGCCGCACCCAGTCGTACCCCGACACCGCCAGCGCCCCGCCACTCTCGAAGCCGGCCCCGCGCATGCCGTCGGCGGTGACCGGGCGGGCCGGCTCACCCGACGCGGCAGCCAGCGCGTCGCCCCCCAGGTACCTCAGCACGCGCTCGGCCAGCGCGTCGGGGCGCTGCAGGCGCCGCCCCAGCACCAGGAGCGAGTCGGTCCCCACGCCCGAGTCGGCGGGCGCGGGGCGCAGCACCGCCTCGGGGAGCACGCCGGCGAAGGCCGTGGCGCCTTCCACCTCGGCCAGGTAGCGCACGCCGCCAGCGATGATCCCCGCGTCGGCGCGGCGACCGGCCTCGCGAAAGGCCAGCGTGTCGCGGGCGGGGACCCATCGTCCGTCCCGCCGCATGGCCTGGCGCGCGAGCGCCTCGTCCACGCGCCCCCGTTGATTGTGCACCGCGAGGGCGATGGCGCTCACCGGCCCCGCGGCCAGCAGCGCCGCCGCGAGCGCCAGCGACAGGGGGATGAGCTGGATGGCGCGCGAGCGCCCCCGCAGGTAGTGCAGCGCGATGCCGGTGAGCCACAGCGCGCCGGCCAGCGCGATGACGCGCCGCGCGGTGAGCCCGTACTGCCCCACGCGCTGGGCGAGCGCGGCCCACAGCATGCCGATGGAGGGGAGCAGCGCCAGGAAGAAGCCGCGGGTGAAGGGGCGCACCCAGCGGTGCGCGGCGCGCTCCTCCAGCGGGTGCACCAGCAGCCACGCCAGCAGCCCGGCGATCGTGACCGCGGAGACCAGGTTCCCGATCCATCCGGAGGGCCAGCGCTGCGTGACCAGCACCTTGCCGAAGTACGCGGTGAGGATGGTCAGGTACACCACCACCAGCGGGATGAGCACGTACTGCGCGAAGCGGCGCAGCGCGTCGGGGTACTCGTCCGAGTCGCCCAGCGCCTGGGGCGGGTCGGGGATCCCGGCCAGGAAGAACCAGGTGCCAAAGCCGAAGAGCAGGGTGACCCAGAGGCGGGCGTACCAGTCGGGGCGGACGTTCACGTCGAAGAGCGCGTCGAGCGCCCCCAGCGCGCCCCCCAGCCCGGCGAAGAGCACCACGCCGTACAGCGCGGTGAGGAGCGCCCGCTGGAAGAGCACGCGGTTGCACTGCCAGAAGGCGCGCCCGTGCGTGGCGTCGGGGCGCGCCACGAACGGGGCCACGGCGGCGGCAAAGTGGCACGCCGCGATGGCCAGCCCAAAGCGCACCATTCGGCCGTCCTGCGTCCACTGCGGCCACTGTGCGGCGAACACCACCAGCACCGCCCCGCCTGCCAGCGGCGGCAGCGCCCGGTGCACGCCCTGCCACCCCCGCCCCTCGGCCAACAGCGCTCCGGCGAGCAGGAGGGGGAGCCCCAGCACGGCGGCCGCCATGGCGGCCTCCCAGCGGGGGAGGGTGCCGTCGGCATCCACCAGCCGCCAGGCGATGACCACGGCCGCCGCCGCGGCCAGCAGCACGTCGGGGAACCGCCGGACGGCGCGCTCGGCGGCGGCGGCAACCGCGTCCACGGAGGGGAGCCGGAAGGGGACCATGTTGGAAAAGCTACGCGTCCGGCGTGCCACGCGCGGCGGCCCCGCCGCGCGGCCCCTTAGATTGCACCGGTCCCTCGTGGGTTCCCCTCTCCCCGGTCCATTCCATGGCGACCTCCTCGACCTCGATGTCGGTGACCAAGGCCGGCGTGAGCTTCGGCTCGGCGCTGGCCATGGCCATCTCGTTTCACCTGCACCAGTCGGTGCTGTGGGCGATCATCCACGGCCTGCTGGGGTGGATCTACGTGGTCTACTACGTCGTGACCCGCTGACATGCGTCGCGTGAAGCGCCCCATGCCGCCGCCGCCGCCGCCCCTGTGGGTGACGGTGACGCGGCGCGTGGCGTGGACGCTGGGGGTGGGGGCGCTGGCGGCCGGGGCGGTGCTGTGGGCGGGCGCCCAGCTGCTGGAGGCGGAGCCGGCGGTGCCGGTGGATGCCACCGTGGCGGTGCGGGACATCGAGCGCGCGCTGGCGCTGGTGCGCGCCAACGATCCGCGGCTGGTGCCGCACGGGGTGCAGCTGTCGGTGGCAGCCACGCAGCAGGAGCTGGACCTGCTGCTCACCCATGCGGCGCGCCGCCGGCTGGGGGTGCGGGGGCGGGTGGTGCTGGGCGTCGGCGAAGCCGAGGTGGTGGCCAGCGTGGCGCAGCGCGTGGGGCCGTGGGCCCGGTGGGTGAACGTGCGCGGCTGGGTGCGCGAGGGGGCGCCGCTGCCGCAGCTGGTGCGCGCACAGGTGGGGGCGGTGCCGGTCCCCCTGTGGCTGGCTCAGCGCCTGGTGGCGTGGGCGGTGCCGCGCACGCCGGTGGCGCCGCTGCTGCCGGTGCTGCGCGAGGCGGTCACCGGGGTGCGGATCACCCCCGGGCAGCTGGTGCTGCGCTACCGGTGGAGCGAGCCGGCGGTGGCACAGCTGATGAACGCGCTGGTGGCGCCGGAAGAGCTGGCGCGGCTGCGCGACTACCACGGGCGGCTTGGGGCGTTGCTGGCGGCGCGCGACAGCATGGCGGCGTCGGGGCCGGACTCGGTGGCCGCCGACTCGGTGGCGGCGGCCGCTCCGGCGCCCCGGCCGCTGGTGGGGCTGCTGGCCCCGCTGCTGGCCGCCGCCGCCCAGCGGACGGTGGCCACGGGGAACGCCGGGGCGGAGGTGCGCGCGGCGCTGCTCACGCTGGCGCTGTACGCGGCCCACCAGCCGCTGGGCACGCGCATCCCGGCGGCGGCGGCGTGGCCGGCGCTGCCGCGTCACGCGGTGGTGCTGGGGGGGCGCGAGGACCTGGCGGCGCACTTCCTGGTGTCGGCGCTGGTGGTGGTGGAAGGCACCACGCCGCTGGCGCAGGCGGTGGGGGTGTACAAGGAGCTGCGCGACAGCCGCGCGGGCGGCAGCGGGTTCAGCTTTGCCGACCTGGCCGCCGACCTGGCGGGGACGCGCTTTGGCGAGCTGGCGCAGCGCAACCCGGGGTGGCTGGCCGAGCAGATGGCGCGTGGCGTGTCGGAAGACGCGCTGCTGCCGTCGCTGGCCGGCATGCCCGAGGGAGTGGATTCAGCCACCTTTGCCGCGGTGTACGGCGGCGTGGACGGCGCGGCCACGCGCCAGCTGACGGCGGAACTGGGGCGGCGGCTGGACACGCTGGCGCTGTACCGGTAGGGCGGACGGGGAGCGCGGGGTGCACATTACCCCCGTCCCTCCTCCTCCCCCTTCGCCGTGAGCCGCCCGTGCCGCTGCGTCCCCGTCTCCGCCCGTTCCCAGTCGTTGCCGCGTTCCTCTTCCCCCTGGCGCTGTCGGCGCAGGGGGGTGCCCCGCGCGCGGGGGGCCGCGCCGCCGAGGCCGGGCTGCCGCTGGCGGCCGCGCGCCAGTACGCGCTGGACACGCGCGAGGGCACCTGGCTGTCGGTGGACGTGAGCCCCGACGGGCAGACACTGGTGTTCGACATGCTGGGGGACCTGTTCCTGCTCCCCATGGCGGGCGGCGACGCCACGCCGCTCACCAGCGGGATGGCGTACGACGCGCAGCCGCGCTTCAGCCCCGACGGCAAGTCGGTGGTGTTCATCTCCGACCGGCAGGGGGCCGACAACGTCCACGTGGTGGACGTGGCCACCAAGGCGGTGCGGGCCATCACGCGCGGCACCACCAACGTGTACCTCTCCCCCGAGTACTCCCCCGACGGGCAGTACATCGTGGCCAGCAAGGGGGGCTTTCGCGGCGGGCTCCCCACGCTGTGGATGTACCACGTGGCCGGGGGGAACGGCATGGCGCTGGTGACCGATCCGGCGGGGAGCACGCAGGCGCAGCAGCGCGCCGGCGCGGCGTTCACCGCCGACGGCCGGCAGCTGTGGTACACGCAGCGCGCCGGGGCGTGGCACTACAACGCGCAGTTCCCGCAGTATCAGCTCTACACCTACGACCGCGAGACTGGCGAGCGCGAGGCGCAGTCGTCGCGCTACGGCTCGGCGGTGCGCCCCACGCTGAGCCCCGACGGCAAGTGGCTGGTGTACGGCTCGCGCTACGAGGAGAAGACCGGGCTGCGGCTGCGCGAGCTGGCCACCGGCAACGAGCGGTGGCTGGCGTACCCCACGCAGCGCGACGAAATGGAGTCGCGCGCGCCCATGGACGCGCTGCCGGGGATGAGTTTCACCCCCGACTCGAAGGCGCTGGTGGCCAGCTACGGCAACAAGCTCTGGAAGGTGGCGGTGGACGGCAGCGGGCAGCAGGAGATCCCCTTCCGCGTGCGCACCACCATCCAGGCGGGCCCCGAGCTGGCGTTCCGCTATCCCATCAGCGACAGCGCCACCTTCACCGTGCGGCAGGTGCGCGACGTGGCGCTGGCCCCCGACGGCACGCGGCTGGCGTTCGTGGCGCTGGACCAGCTGTACGTGATAGACTGGCCGGGGGGGACCCCGCGCCGCGTGTCGGCGCTGGACGCCATCGAGGCGGAGCCGGCGTGGTCTCCCGACGGGGCGTGGCTGGCGTGGGTGACGTGGAGCGCCGACGGCGGGCGGCTGTACAAGGCGGCGATGGCGCCGGCGCGCGGGGGGGCGACGCCCGCGGCGGTGCCGCTGAGCCAGGGGCGCGCCTTCCTGCGGCAGCCCGCGTGGTCGCCCGCGGGCGACCGGATCGTGGTGACGCAGACGGCGGCGCAGGGGCGGCAGGACCAGACCGGGGTGACGCTCCCCACGCAGCTGGTGTGGTACGCCGCGGCGCCGGCCACCGCGCAGGGGAGCGCGCCGGTGGTCATCGCGCGGGCGGCGGGGCGCGGCAAGCCGCACTTCACGCAGGACGCCTCGCGCATCTGGCTGTCCAGCGCGGCCAACGGGCTGGTGTCCATCCGCTGGGACGGCACCGACGAGCAGCGGCACGTGCGGGTGGTGGGGGGCGGGGGCGGCGGCGCGGTGGACGACGACCATGACCACGAGCGCACGCTCTCCGAGCTGGAGCTGCAGCGGCTCAATCCGGAGGAGCCCAACTCGCCTGGGACGCCGGCGTCGCTCACGATGATCGCCCCCGACGGGAAGACGGTGCTGGCGCTGATCAACCAGGACCTGTACACCACCGTGCTGCCGCCGCGCGGCGCGCAGGCCACGGTGAGCGTGGCCGACCCTGCCGCGGCGGTGGTGCCGGTGCGCAAGCTCACCGACATCGGCGGACAGTTCCCCGCGTGGGGCGCGCGCGGCGACCGTGTGCTCTGGTCGATCGGCAATGCCGTGGTGACGTACGACCTGGCGGCGGCCGCCGTGCGTGACTCGGCCATCGCGGTGTCGCGGCGCGACAGCACCGTGGCCGACTCGCTGCGCCCGGCGCCGTACGCCCCCGACGAGCGGCGGGTGGCGGTGACCGCGCGGCGCGACGCGCCGGCGGGGAGCGTGGTGCTGCGCGGCGCGCGGATCGTGACCATGAAGGGGGACGAGGTGATCGCGCAGGGGGACGTGGTGGTGACCAACCAGCGGATCGTCGCGGTGGGGGCCACCGGGAGCGTGGCGGTGCCGGCGGGGGCCACGGTGGTGGACGTGGCGGGGAAGACCATCGTCCCCGGCTTCGTGGACACGCACGCGCACCTGCGCGCCGAGCGGGGGACGCTGCACGAGGCGCAGCCGTGGGCGTACCTGGCCAACCTGGCGTACGGGGTGACCACCACGCGCGACCCGCAGACCGGCACCACCGACGTGCTGACGTACCAGGACCAGGTGGAGGCGGGGCGGATCCTCGGGCCGCGCGTGTACAGCACCGGCCCCGGGGTGTTCAACACCGACAACATCCGCGACCAGGCGCACGCGCGGACGGTGCTGAAGCGCTACAGCCAGTACTACGACACCAAGACGATCAAGATGTACGTGGCCGGGGTGCGGCAGGTGCGGCAGTGGATCATCACCGCCGCGCGCGAGCAGCAGCTGATGCCCACCACCGAGGGGTCGCTGGACGTGAAGCTCAACCTCACGGAGACCATCGACGGCTATCCCGGGCTGGAGCACAGCATGGGGATCACGCCGCTGGGGGCGGACGTGACCGGCTTCTTCGCGTGGTCGCGGCGCACGTACACCCCCACGCTGCTGGTGAACTACGGCGGGCCGTGGGCGGAGAACTGGTTCTACACGCGGGAGAACCCGTGGGCTGACCCCAAGCTGCAGCGGTTCACGGCGTACGAGGAGCTGGCGTCGAAGACGCGGCGGCGCATGGCCACGCTGCCGGGCGGGAGCACGGCGGGGGGGTGGTTCCGCGATGAGGAGTACGTGTTCCCGCAGCTGGCGGCGGACGCCACGAAGATCCTGCGGGCGGGGGGGCGGCTGGGGATCGGCAGCCACGGCCAGCTGCAGGGGCTGGGGTACCACTGGGAGCTGTGGGCGATGGCCAGCGGCGGGATGACGCCGCACGAGGCGCTGCGGGTGGCCACGCTGGTGGGGGCGCAGGCGATCGGGCTGGACGGCGACCTGGGGTCGATCGAGCCGGGGAAGCTGGCCGACCTGCTGGTGCTGGACGGGAACCCGCTGGAGGCGGTGCGCAACACCAACACGCTGCGCCACGTGATGAAGAACGGGCGGTTGTATGACGCCGAGACGCTGGCGGAGCAGTGGCCCGCGCGGAAGGCGGGGCCGGTGGTACCCAACCGCCCGGCGCCGCCGGCGGTGAAGGCGGGGACGGGGCGGTAGGGGGCGTACGGGGGCGCCGAGGCAGGGGGCTTAGCGCCCCTTGCCCGGCGTGAACCCTGGGGGGTACGATTGCGCAGGGCGCCGGCCGGATGCGGTCTGGCGAATTGACGAAGGCCATCCCGATGGGGGGAGCGCATCGATGATCCGTGATGGGGACGAAATGCACGCTCGGGGGCGGTTGGCGGAGCTGCTTGCGCGCTCGCCGGTGCGCCAGCGGCTCGTGACCTTGCTTCTGCGCGGCGAGTCGCGCAAAGAGATTGCCAGCGCGCTGCAGCGGTCACCGCACACCATTGATGCCCACTTGATTGGGTGGCCCCTTTCCCACGTCTGGCGATGACCGACAGGAATTCACCGCTGCGCATACTGGCCGCTCTCGAGCGCAGAGCCATGCCCATACTTCTCGTTTGTGCCTTGACCGCCACCGCCATGGTGCTGCGTCGCGACTCCTCCTCTAGCGGGAAATCCGGAGTCGTGGCTGTAAAGGAGGTCGAACACTGGCGGAAGTACATGATGGGTGGCAGCATCACGGGTCCCCCTCTCGCCCCAGTGGTGATCGTCGAATTTTCCGACTTTCAGTGCCCTGAGTGTGCCCGGCTTGCCGAGCGGCTGGACTCGCTTCAGCTGAAGTATGGGGATTCCATCGCCGTCATCTATCGTCATTTTCCGATCAGCGGCCTGCACGCCCATGCCAGAAGTGCTGCGCGCGCGAGCATCTGTGCGGACAGACACGGGGCATTCAAGGCGTACCACGATCGGCTTTTCCGCGACCAGCAAGCGATCGGATCCGTTTCTTGGGCGGTCATTGCTGCCGAAGCGGGTGTCACCGATACGGTCGGTTTTCAGGAGTGCTTGGCGAGTTCCTTGCCCGATGAGCTGATCAGAGATGACTCCATTGCTGCCAGCGAGCTGAAAATCAGCGGGACACCCTTGCTGATGCTGAACGGCAAGGTCATGGCAGGAGCACCAGCGTTCAGTACGCTTGACTCGCTGGCCAGGGAGGCCCTGCAAAAGTAAGAACGGCTCGCACTGAGCCGAGCGCTCTCGGCCTCACGAGGGTCACGAATCCGTCGGGCCACTCACGTTCCTTCATCACGGTGGATAGCCATGTCCAGGTTGCGCATGCGCTTGCTGTCAGCATAAGCAGAGATGCGAGACTGTGTTGGAAGGTCCGTGCGCGTGCGACTGCTACTGGCGATGATAGTACTCATCGGAGCCATGCTTCCGATGGCTGATTCGTCTGCACAGCGGGTCGCATGCAGGCCCGGTGGCGAAGGAGGCCAACAGTGCTCGGTTGCGAGCATTGCCACCGGGGCCTTGCTGTCTGCGCAGCCGGCCACGCCCGTGCTGCGCGGCACCGTGGACTGGTCGACCGGAGACGGGTCGGCGTCCCGGCGTGTCGAGGTGGCGCGTGTGGTGGGGCTGGCTGTCGATGGGGCTGGCCAGTTGTATGTGGCGGATGGCGACGACCCGCGCATCGTGGTGTATCCGTCACCTGGGGGCGCCCCCTCGGTCATCGGACGCGCGGGCGGGGGACCGGGGGAGTTTCGGAGGCTGGGCGAGCTGGCGGTGCACCGGCAGGAGCTGCTGGTACGCGATGAAGGCAGCATGCGGCTGCACCGCTTCAGCGTGGCGGGTGTCACCGCACGGTACACGGGATCCGTCCCGTTGCCCCGGCTGTTTGCCGGCGCTGGTCGGCCGTTCTTTCCGCTCGCTGACGGCAGCTACTTCGAGGAGGGGCTGGTGGTCCGCCCCCCGGATGGGGCACTCCGTCCCAGCCGCCTGCGTCGCAGCGCGCAGGGGCAGATCCTGCGGGAGGACACCCTGGTCGTCCCACCAGGGGCGGACGAGGGGGTGAGGAAGACGCGCACGCCGCAGCGCGATGCCGACGGCACGGTCATCGGCATGAGTGAACGGACGCTCCTGCTGCCGTTCGGATCGCGCTGGCTACGCGCGTACGGTCCCGAGGGATTGCGTGCTGACGTCGTCACCGCTCGATACGAGGTGCGCCTTTACGACCGCACCGAGCGCCTGGTGGCCACCGTGCGACGCGCGCCCCCCCCGGTGGGGATCTCCAGGCGGGAGGCCGCCGAGAAGCGGGAGGCATGGGAGAGCGCTGGGGCTGGGGCCTTCCCGGCCCTGCCGGCCACCAAGCCCCCGGTCCAGGCGCTGGCCTGGTCTCGGGATGGATACCTCTGGGTGGAGCGCGCCGTTGCCGACGGGCGGATGCGCGAGGCCGATGTCTTCGACCAGCGTGGGACCTTGGTGCGCCAGGTGTCATGGCCGGCTGCGCTGGACCTCCTCAACGGCCAGCCGTGGATTGAGGGGTCGACCGTCTGGGCGGTGATTCGCAGCGACGAGGCCGATGACCGGGTGGTGCGGGTGCGGTTCAACGCCACGCCTCCGGGGAGACGGTAGCCCCTGGCCGCTGGGGTGCCGCCCCCCTCGCGGCCTATCCCTGCTTGGTCTTGGGGGCCACCCACGCGGTCTCCACGCGGGCGTGCAGCGAGAAGACGTGCCGCACGGCGCGGCACCCCACGACGGTGGCCACGAGGTCGAAGCGTTCGTTGCCGATGCGGATACGCGCCCCCTGCGCCACGCGCGCCGAGCTGTAGACGCTGATGCCGTCGGCGGAGAGGTCACGCAGCCGCACGCGGACAGGCTCGGCGTTCCAGGGGGCGTGCATGGTGGCCCAGTCGGAGCGCCCCACCCGGGGAAGGGTGCGACGCTCGTTCCCGGCGGTGGGGCGTGGGCGTGCGGCCTTGGGGACGGGGGCCAGCGGTGCGCTGCACCGGTGGCACCGGGTGTCCACCGTGATGCGCCCTTCCCGCGGCGCCTGGCACATGGGGCACGCCGTGGTGGGCACGGCAACCGCGGCCGCCCCGGCCGCGACGCCAGAAGCGGCCACGGCGGGCGCCGGAGCCGAGGGGGCGGCGTGGACGGCGCTGGCGCTCACCCCTCTGGTGCGGGTGCCCGCCGGGGCCGGTGCCGCTACCTGCGCCGCCACTACCCCCTTCCCGGGAGCGGCGGGGAACGGCGTGCTGGGGAACGGATTGGTCGGGACCGCCGGTGCCGCGACCTGCGCCGCCACTGCCCCCTTGCCGTGCGTGGCGGGGAACGGCGTGCTGGGGAACGGGGTCGCTGGGACCGCCGGTGCCGCCACCTGCGCTGCCGCTGCTCCCTTGCCGGGCGCGGCGGGAAACGGGGTGGCCGGGAAGGGCACGGATGGCGCCACACCCCCAGCCGGCACCGCCACGGCGACCGCCGCCACCGGCGTCCGGGTGACCGTGGTCCCCGGGAACGGGGTGGGAGGGAGCACCGGCGCCACGGGAGCGGATGCCGCCGTGGGCTCGAGCCCGGCCACCGGCGCCACCGGCGGGTCGCCCGCCCGCACCCCCGCCTGCGCCCCCAGCTGCGTCCCCATCTGCGTGCCCAGCTGCGCGTCGTAGGCTGCCCGCGCCGCCGGGTCGGCCAGCACGGTGTACGCCTCGGTCACCAGCGCCGACACGCTCCCGGACACCCGCTGCTGCTCGGCGGCCAAGGCGCGGTACGCCGCCTTGATGACCGACTGGGGGGCGTCCGGCTGCAGGAACAGCATCCGGTAGTGATTGCGACGATTGAGGGGCATCGGACGGGGGACAGGGCGCGTGCCGGGGCGCGGGAGGCGCCCGTCGGTCCCCACAAGACGCCCGAGCGCCGGGGAAGGGCACAGCGCCCGCCGGCCGCCCGGGGCCCCGCCCGCGGGGTGCCCCCCGTCAAGTCAGGAATTCGTGCAGCAGCCCGTGGAAATGGTGCACCCCGTTCTCGTGGCGTGGCGCGTAGCGCCCGCGGTCGTACACGCGCGAGCGGAGGTTGCGCTGCACCGCCTCGCAGATGGCGATGTCCTCGTCCTGCACCAGCGCGCTGAACTCCGTCAGGCGCGTCCACTCGGGGTCGGTGGCCGGGTCGGCGGGGGGCGTGGTGGCGTACCAGTCGAACACCACGCGGCACCGGTCGGGGCCGTCGGGGATGACGACGTTGGTCTGCATCTGCCCCAGGTACACGTTGAGCATGGTGTTGGGGAACAGCCACGCGTACACCGCCTCGGGGGTGTCGGTGGCCCCGGGATCGTAGCGCCGCTCCCCGGTGGCCGCGCCCCCCGGCACGGGGCGGAGCGGCGCGTGCTGCAGCGACACGTACCGCCGCGGCTCCACGCGGTACTGGTCCATGTCCAGCTCCTTGTGCAGCTGCGGGTGCACGACGGGGACGTGGTACCCCTCGAGGTAGTTGTCCACGTACACCTTCCAGTTGCAGGCGATCTCCCAGCTGCGCGTCATCACATGGCGCATGGCCTCGCAGCGGAACGGCGCCACGCGCTGCGGGATGTCCTCCAGCACCTCGGCCAGCGGCGGCGCCTTGCCGTCCACGTTGGCAAACACCAGGGGGCCCCACGTGGACACCGCCACCGGCACCAGCCGCATCTCGTCGGGGCGGAACCCCTCGCACCCCTCCATCCCGGGGGCGCGGTGCAGCCGCCCGTCCAGCGTGTAGCTCCAGCCGTGATAGCGGCACTGCAGCGTCTGCCGGCGACCGCAGCCGTGGGCCACGGGCCCGGCGCGGTGCAGGCACACGTTGTGGAAGCCGCGCAGCGCGTCGCCGTCGCGCACCACCACCAGCTGGTCACGCCCCACGGCGGCGGTGAGGAAATCCCCCGTGTGGGCCAGCTGCCCCAGGTGCCCCACCAGCTGCCAGGTGCCGGCGAACACCCGCGCCTGCTCCAGCTCCAGGTAGACCGGGTCGTGGTAGAGGCGCGCGGGGATGGTGGCGGCGCGGGCGATGTCGGGATCGAAGGGGAAGACCGGCATCCCGCAAATCTGTGCGCGGGGCCGCCCTCGCGCTCAGCCGCCGAGCCCGTCGCCCCCCCAACTGCGCAGGATGGTGTCCAGGTCCACGGCGTCGGAGAGGAAGCAGCTGTGGCCGTGCCCTTCGAGGACGCGCAGCGCGGCCCCCGGCACCGCCGCCGCCATGGCGCGTGCCTCCCGCAGCGACGGCAGCAGCTGGTCGCGGTCGGCCGCCAGGAACAACGTGGGGACCGCCAGCTCCGGGAGGCGGGGGCGCAGGTCGTACCCGGCGAGCATGCGGAGCCGGTTGCGGTAGCCCGCGCGCGTGGTGCCGCCGGTGAGTGCGAGGAAGCGCCGCACCTCGTCGACATGGGTGTGCGCCGAGTGCAGCCGGAAGGCGGTGAGGCGCCGGACGAGGGGCATGATCCCCCAGGGGACGATGCCGGTGGCCAGCCGGGCGGCCTGCAGGGCGAGCCGGTTGGGGACGCGCGGAAAGGAGTTGAGCACCACCAGCGCGCGCACGCGCGCCGGGTGCGCCAGCGCAAACGACATGGCCAGCGCGCCGCCGAACGACTCCCCCACCAGCACGGCGGCCTCGCCGTCGGCGGCGGTGTCCAGGTGGTGCGCGAGGTCGGCCATCAGGGTGGCCATGTCGTGCGCCTCGTCGCGCAGCTGCGGCGTGATGACGGCAAAGCGGTGCTGCAGCGCGCGCACCTGCCGGTAGAAGAGGAGCCCGGTGCCGTCGAGCCCGGGGACGTACAGCAGCGGCGGGCCCGATCCATGCACCGTGGCGGGCGGAGGGCCTGGCGATGCGGACAGCATGGTGGTGGCGGCGGGCGGGGCGGATTGCGTGGGCGGCACTGACGGTGGTGGTGGTGGAGACGGTCGTGCTGGGAGCGGCCGTGCTCCCCGCCATGGCGTTCGTGTCGTGGCAGGGGACGTGGGCGCTCCCGGCGTGGCAGCGGCTGACGCTGGGGGCGCTGGGCGTGGTGCCGTTGTACCTGCTGGGGACCCTCCTCCTCATGATCTGTACCGCGGGCGCGACGCGGCTGCTGGGGTGGCGCACGGCCGACGGATTGGAGGAGCCGCTGATGGAGGGCAGCTGGGCCGTGCTCACCTGGGCCCGCTACCTGGTGACGATCCACGTGGTGCGGGTGTTCGCGGGACCGGCCTACCGCTCCACGCCGGCGTGGAGCTGGTACCTGCGCCTCAACGGCGCGCAGCTGGGGCACGCGGTGTGGGTGAACAGCCTGTCGTTGATGGACCACAACCTCCTCGCGTTCGGCGACGGGGTGGTGATCGGCTCGGACGCGCACGTGTCAGGGCACGTGGTGGAGCGTGGCGTGCTCAAGACGGCACGCGTGCGCCTCGGCGCCGGGGTGCTGGTGGGGACGGGGAGCGTGGTGGGGATCGGGGTGACGGCCGAGCCCGGCGCGCAGGTGGGGGCGCTGACGGTGGTACCGAAGTTCCGGACGCTGCGGGCGGGGGCGGTGTATCTCGGCGTCCCGGCGCGGGGGGTGAGCGGGGCGGGTGCGGGCGACGGGGCTGGGGTGCCCGACGGGCGTGTACTGCCTGAGGCTGCGCCGAGGGGCCCTAGGTAGGAGGGATTGAAATGAGGGCATAGGGTCGATGTGACGTGCATCGTCCCAATGGCCTCGTGCCTCTCCCTCCTACCTAGGGCCCCTCGGCGCAGCCTCAGGCAGGAAGAGTCAGTACATGGCGCCGACTTGCCCTCGGCGCAGCCTCAGGCAGGAAACGTCAGCGCCTTGCGCCGACTTGCCCTGGGCGCCGTCTCACCGCCGCGGATGCACCCGGCGCCCGTCCTCGCTCCGCCGCAGCGAGTCCAGCCGTGCCGCCACGGCGGGTTCGCGGCGCACCAGATCCGTCCGCTCCCCCGGGTCCTCCGCGAGGTTGAACAGCGCCAGCGTGTCGCGCATCCACACTCCCTTCCAGGGCCACGCCAGCACCGCCGACTGATTCCGGTCGGGGGAGAACCACACCTGGTGCGGGCGCAGCGCAACGGTCCCCGTGCCGGTGATCGCCGGCAGGAACGAGCGTCCGTCGATGCCGTCGGCAACCGGCACCCCGGCGGCGGCCAGCAGCGTGGCATGCACGTCGGTGAAGTCCACCCGCACGCGCGCCACGGGGGCGTCACCCCGCCGCGCGGGCCAGTGCGCGATGCCGGGGACGCGCAGCCCGCCCTCGTACAGGTCCCCCTTGAAGCCGCGGTATCCCATCGTGCCGTTGAACCAGCGGCCGATCGTGTCGGTGACGCCGTCATTGCTGCCGCGCAGGAAGGTGGCGCCGTTGTCGGACAGGAACAGGATCAGTGTGTTGTCGGCAATCTCCAGCGAGTCCAGCAGTGCGCGCAGCGCGCCCAGGTCCTGGTCCAGGCGGTGCACCTGCGCGGCATAGCTGCGCTTGGCCAGCGGCCAGTCGGTGCGCGCGGCGTAGGGGCCCAGGTCGGGGACCTCGTAGCCGCCGTCGGGGGCGGTGCGCGCCTCGTTGTGGATGTGCGGGAGGTTGGTGGCCCAGTACAGGAAGAACGGGCGTCCGCGCTGCGCGCGCACCCAGTCGAAGGCGCGCGCGCGGATGAGGTCGGGGGCGTAGTCGAGGCGCACCGAGGCGCGTCCGCTCCCCATGCCGCGCGGCGCGGGCACCACGTTGCGCGTGCGCACCGAGTCGGCGTTGGCCAGGAGCCACTCGGGGTAGAAGTTGTGCGCGTGGACCTGGTCCCGGTAGCCGAAGAACGCGTCAAACCCCTGCGCATTGGGCCAGCTCTCGGGGCGGCTGTCCCACGACAGCCCCCACTTGCCGAAGAGCCCCGTGGCATACCCCGCGTCGCGCAGCCGCTCGGCCAGCGTCACGTCGTCGGGGCGCAGGTAGTCGTTGTCATTGTCGTCCAGCCGGCAGTGGCCGTTGTGCAGCCCCAGCATGAGCGAGCAACGCGCCGGGCCGCACACGGCGGCGCTGGAGCGCACCTCGGTGAGCCGCACGCCCTCAAGGGCGAGGCGGTCGATGTTGGGGGTGGCGAGTTCGCGCTGCCCCCACGCGCCGAGTTCGCCGATGCCCAGGTCGTCGGCCAGGAAGACGACGAGATTGGGGGGCGCCGTTGGGGCGCCGCCCTGCGGGAGGGGAGTGGCGCAGGCGGCGAGCGCCAGCAGCGGAGCGAGGCGTCCGAGGGAGGGCATGGGGCCAATATGCGCGCCGGGTGGTCGCTTGGTTTCCGACCGTTTCCTGCTCGAGGCTGCGCCGAGGGGCCCTAGGTATGAGGGAGTGGGACGAGGTGTTCGGTACCATGTATGGGCACCTATCCCCTCGGACCTCTCCCTCATACCTAGGGCCCCTCGGCGAAGCCTGAGGCAGGAAGACCCCGTCGCCCGGGCCGACAGGGCCCCTCGGCGCAGCCTCAGGCAGCGATACGACCCGCTCGCGCGGTCAGTACCCCGGGTTCTGCGTCAGCTTCGGGGACACCCGGATGTCCCGCAGCGGGATGGGGAAGAGCACCTGTCCCGCCCGATCCTGGATCCCCTTCACCTGCACGGCCTTGCCGAGCCGGTTGAGGTCGGGCCAGCGGTCCCCTTCCAGGGCGAGCTCGAGGCGGCGCTCCAGCTCGATCTGGTTGATGACTTCCGCCTGCGTGGTGACCTGGGTCCCCAGGGTGTGGGGGGCCAGCCCGGCGCGGATGCGCACCTTGTTGTACTGCGCCACGGCCTCGGGGAGGCGGTTGAGGCGCGCGAGCGCCTCTGCCTTGATGAGGACCACCTCGGCGAGGCGGATCACGTGGATGTGCTCGGTGCCCGGGCGGGCCGACCACTTGACGCCGTTGAGCGGGCGGGCGGCGACGCCGCTGGGAGCGACGGTGGCCGGCTTCCGGAGGTCGCCGGCGGGGTAGGCCGCGTCGAGGTTGGCGCTGGGGGCCACTTCGGCGCGCCCCACCGAGAGGTAGTAGTTGCTGAGGCCGTTCGTCTCGGTGGCGTTGAACGAGATGCGGAGGATGTCCTCGGTGGTGTTGCTCCCCGCGGCCGAGAAGAGGCTGGCGTAGGGGACGGTGAGGGTGTCGCGCCCGGTGAGCACCAGGTTGGCGGCGTCCAGCGCCGCCTGGTAGTCGGCCTGGCTGCCGGCGTTCCCGGCCACGCCCGCTCGGTAGAAGAGCACGCGGGCGCGGAGCGCGCGGGCGGCCGTCGGAGTGGCGTAGCGGGTGTTGGTCGTGTTGCGGGTGAGCGCCGCCGCACTGTCGAGGTCCTTGAGGATCTGCGTGTACACCTCGGTCACGGGCGCCCGGGTGTACTCCTTGGACTCGTCGGGGCCGGTGGTGACCTTGGTGGGGATGGGGACGGGCCCCCAGTACTTCACCAGGTTGTGGAAGCCGAGGGCGCGGATGAAGTACGCCTGCCCCAGGATGTCCGACCGGGTGGCCTCGGGGATGGAGGCGACCGTGGGCACGGTCCCGATGAGCAGGTTGGCGCGGTTCACGCTGGAGTAGATCGCCGTCCAGAAGGAGGTCACCTCCGCGTTGTCGGCCTGCATGCGGTTGGTCTGCATCTCCCCGAGGTACTGGAAGGTGCCGCTCCACACGGTGTTGTCGGCGGGGAGGTCGCCCACGAGCTGCGCCGAGAGGCCGTAGTAGCTGCCGCTCTGCAGCGCGTCGTAGGCGCCGTTGAGGGAGGCGGTGGCCGTGGCCGCGTCCTGGATCATCTGGTCCTGCGGGAGCGACGTGACCGGCTCCGTCTGCAGGATGTTGCCGCAGGCCGCGGCGCTGGCGAGGGCGGCCGCCGCGGTCAGGCGCGCGAGGGACCGCGCGAAGGATCGGGTGCGGGTCATGATGGAGGTCCTGGTGGGAAGCATGGTCACCATCCGGCGTTGATGCCCACGGTCCACGTGCGGGCCAGGGGGTACGCGTAGAAGTCGACGCCGAGGTTCAGGTTGGCGTTGGCGCCGGCGGAGCTGACGTCGGGGTTGTAGCCCGTGTAGCGGGTCCACGTGACCAGGTTGCGGCCGCTCACGTACAGGCGGGCGTTGTCGGCCCGCATCTGCTTCGCCAGCGACGCCGGGAGGCGCCACCCCAGGGTGACCTCCTGGAGGCGGACGAAGGAGCCGTCCTCGATGAAGCGGTCGGACATGAAGCGGGCGCCGCCGGTGGAGCCCATGCGGGGCTGGTCGGTGATGTCCCCCGGCTTCTGCCAGCGGTTGCGCACGTTGCCGAACTTGTTGTCGGAGGAGTTGCCGCCGTCGTCGGCGAAGAGGCGGTTCATGTTGAGGATCTCGTTCCCCTGCGTGAACTGCAGGAAGGTGCGGAGGTCGAGCCCCTTCCAGCGGAGGGTGTTGGTGAGCCCGCCGAAGTAGTCGGGCTGGGCGCTGCCGAGGGTGACGAGGTCGGCGGTGACGGGCGCGGTGGTCTCGGTGCCGTCGGCCTTGCGGTACAGGGCGTTGCCGGTGGCCGGGTCCACGCGCACGAAGTCGAAGACGAAGAAGGTGCCGATGGGCTTGCCCACCATGGCCACGCTGGTGAGGCGCCCCGAGGTGGTGGCGTTGACCGGTTGCCCGTCGGAGAGGGCGGTGATCGTGTTGCGGTTCCAGGTCACGTTGAGGTCGGTGGTCCACTCGAAGCCACCGGCGCCCGGGCGGCGGATGTTGACCGTCTGCAGCGCGAGGTCCACCCCGCGGTTGCGGAGGGCGCCCACGTTGTCGGCCACCGTGGTGTAGCCGCTGGTGGCGGCCACCGGGCGGTTGACCAGGAGGTCGGCGGTGGCGCGGTTGTACCAGTCCACCACGACGTTGACGCGTCCGTCGAGGAGGCCGATGTCGGCGCCCAGGTCGGTCTCGGTGGTGCGCTCCCACCGGAGGTTGGGATTGCCGAGCTGCGACGGGGCGAGGCCGGCGACGCCGCTGTAGGGCTGCGCGGTGGCCAGCGTGCGGCTGCCGAAGTCGGCGATCTGCTGGTTGCCGGTGGTGCCGCGGCTGGCGCGGAGCTTGAGGGTCATGAGCCGGGCGAGGGTGCCGGCCCACGCCTCGTCGGACACCGTCCAGGCGCCCGAGAGGGCGGCGAAGTTGCCGTAGCGGCTGTTGTCGCCGAAGCGGGACGACCCGTCGCGGCGCAGGCTGGCGGTGAGGACGTAGCGCTCGCGCCAGCTCCAGTTGGCGCGGGTGAAGTAGGACACCAGCGTGTTCTCCGTCTCGCCGCCGTCGAAGACGGACACCTGCGCGGCGTTGCGGACATAGCGCTCGAAGCCGGTGGGGAAGCCGGTGCCGGCGACATAGTTGAAGTTGGTGCTGTTGCGCTCCTGGCTGGTGCCGGCGGTGAGGCGCAGCGACTGGTTGTCGGATTCCAGGAGGTCCCAGTTGCCGAAGGCCTCGGCGAGGTAGCGGTAGGCGCGGGTGCGGCCGTTGGCGCCCTCGCCCCCCACGCTGGCGCTCACGGCGCGGTCCACCTTGGGGGAGCGCCAGCGGAGCTCGTCGAGCGCGTAGACGTCGGTGCCGAGGCGCGCGGAGATGTTGATCCGGTCGGTGACGGTGTAGCGGGCCTCGAGGTTCCCCAGCGCGCGCAGCGTGCTGACGTTGAGCGAGCTGAAGGTGGCCATGGCCACCGGGTTGGAGTAGATGAGGCCGTTGGCGATGCCCGCGTAGCCGAAGGAGCCGCCGCGCACCGGGGAGAAGGGCTGCAGCGCCAGGGCGTTGGTGACGATGCCGTCGATGTTCTGGTCGCCCGGGACGCGGTCGTTGGACTCGCGGGTGAGGCCGATGTTGGAGGTGATGGTGAGGCGGCTGGTGGCCTGCGCGTCGGTGTTGAGGCGCAGCGCCTGGCGCTGGTAGTCGGAGCCGATGACGATGCCGGTCTGCCGCATGTCGCTCCCGCTGAGGAACATGCGGAGGCGGTCGGTGCCGCCGCTGACGCTGAGGTTGACCTCGCTCATCGGGGCGGGACGGAAGATCTCGGCCTGCCAGTCGGTGTTGATGCTGTCGGTGCCGGGGGCGAAGCGGGGGGCGAGCCCCTGGTTGGTGCGGGCCTCGTTCATCACCGCCACGTACTCGCTGGCGTTGAGGAGGTCCACCGTCTTCTCCACCTGCTGCGAGCCGCCGTAGGCGCTGATGTTGAAGCGGAAGCGGTTGCCGCCGGCGCCGCGCTTGGTGGTGATGACGACCACGCCGTTGGAGCCGCGGGAGCCGTAGATGGCGGCGGCGGCGGCGTCCTTGAGGACGTCGATGGAGGCGATGTCGTCGGGGTTGATCCCCGAGATGGGGGTCATGCGCTGGCCGCTGGTGCCGGTGATCTGCTCGAAGGTCCCCTGGAGCATGGGGACGCCGTCGATGACGTAGAGCGGCTGGCTGCCGGCGTTGAGGGAGGCGGGGCCGCGGATGCGGACCGAGACGCCGCCGCCGGGCTCGCCGCTGTTCTGCATCACCTGGACGCCGGGGACACGCCCCTGGAGGGCGTTGTCGAGGCTGACCACGGGGAGCGCGTCGAAGGCGCTGCTGTCGATGCTGGCGATGGCGTTGCTGACGGTGGCGCGCCGGCTGCTGCCGTAGCCGGTGGCCACGACGGTGCTGAGCACGGCGGCCACGGGGCGGAGGCGGAGGTCGGCGGTGGCCGTGGCGCCCGCGGCCACGTCCACGGCGCGCGAGGCGGCGGCATAACCGAGGCGCTGGGCGCGCACGGTGACG
>JBEIJM010000026.1:0-25419 GCA_040380205.1 Gemmatimonadaceae bacterium | reverse complement strand
GTGCCGGCCGCGCCCGCGGCGCCGGCGGGCTCCCTCGAGGAGCGCCTCCGCACCAAGTCGTCGCCGCTGGTGCGCAAGATGGCCGCCGAGCACGGCGTCGCCCTCGGCGCCCTGTCCGGGTCCGGCATTGCCGGCCGCGTCACGCGGCGCGATCTGGAAGCGTACCTGGCCAACCGGCCGGTCGCCGCCAGCGCCGCACCGGCGCCCGCCGCCCCCGTGGCCGGCGCGTCCATGCACGCCCCGGCCGGCGTCGAGCACCACGGGCCGCTCCCCACGCCGTGGGCGGGCGACACCGTCGAGCCGATGTCCAAGATCCGCCGCCTCACCGCCGACCACATGGCGCAGGCCAAGCGCAACGCGGCGCACGTCACCTCGTTCTTCGAGGTGGACCTCACCCGCGTGGCCCGCATCCGCGCCGCCATGCGCAAGGAGTTCGAGGCACAGGCCGGGCAGAAGCTCACCTACCTGCCGTTCATCCTCCAGGCGGTGTGCCGGCAGCTCAAGCGCCACCCGGTCATGAACGCCGCCGTGGCGGGCACGGACATCATCTACCGCGCCCCCATCAACCTCGGCATCGCCGTGGCGCTCGAGCCCACGGGGCTCATCGTCCCCGTCCTCAAGCGCGCCGACGAGCTCTCCCTCACGGGGCTGGCCCGCGGCACCAACGATCTGGCCGCCCGCGCGCGCAGCAAGAAGCTGGCGCCGGCCGATGTGACCGAGGCCACCTTCACCATCACCAACCCCGGCGTCTTCGGGTCGCTCTTCGGCACCCCGATCATCCCCGTGGGCACCACGGCCATCCTCGGCCTCGGCGCCATCGAGAAGCGCGCCAAGGTGGTCACGGGGCCCGATGGCGAGGACACCATCGCCATCCGCACCTGCGCGTACTTCTCCTGCTCGTTCGACCATCGCGTGGTGGACGGCGCCGACGCCGACCGCTTCATGGCCGACCTCAAGCGCGCGCTCGAGACCATCCCCGAGGGCGGGTTCTGATGGGCGCGCGCGTCCTCGCCGTCCGGGAGCGCCAGCTCCCCGTCGAGGCGCGCGCCCCGTATCTCGCCACGCTCCCCGAACGTCGCACCCGGGCCGCCGAGGCCCGGGCGCACTTCTGGGTCTTTCAACATCACACCGAGGCCGGTCGCTTCCTCGAGTTCACCGAGGGCGCGTCCGCCGAGGCGGTGGCCGCGCTGCTGGACGGGGCGGCGGCCGACGACCTCTGGCACGAAGTCCAGGGAGGCTGACATGCCGGCACGCCGGCTGCACATCGACGGGCGCGACTGGGAGGTGTATCCCTCCGGGTTCCTCACGCAGTCCGTGGGCGACGAGTTCGGGCTGGTGTTCGTGACCGGCCAGGGGGACGCGCGCGAGGTGCGCGTCACCCGCTACTCCCCGCGCGGCGTGCGCTCGCGCGAACAGTCGCTGGCGGAGATGGAGGAGGCGGCGCTGCGGGACCTCTTTGCCACCGCGCAGCCCGGGGCGCGATCCCCCGAGGCCGGATACCGGTCGTGACCGGCGTCGCCGGCGCTCCCGAGCCGGGGCCGACGCCGGCCTTCGTCGACCTGCAGGTCCACTCCACCGCATCCGATGGGGCCCTCCCGCCGGCGGCGGTGGCCCAGGCGGCCCAGGCGGCCGGCCTCACGGCCTTCGCCCTCACCGATCACGACACCGTCGACGGCCTCCCCGAGGCCGCCGCCGAGGGTGCCGCCCTTGGCGTGCGCGTGGTCCCCGGCGTGGAGCTCAGCACCACCTTCGAGGGGGACGAACTCCACCTGCTCGGCCTCCACCTCGGTGACGTGACGGTCATGCGCGACGAATTGGCGGCCCTGCGCACCGATCGCGTCAGCCGCGCTGAGCGCATGGTCGCCACCCTCAACGGGGCCGGACTCCCGGTCACCATGGAGGCGGTGCTGCGCGAGGCGGGTGGCGGCGCCGTGGGGCGGCCGCACGTGGCCCGGGCGCTCGTGGCCGGCGGCTGGGTGCGCGATTTCCGCGAGGCCTTCGACCGGTGGATCGCCTTCGGGCGTCCGGCGTATGTCGCCAAGGCCGTCTTCGAGGTGGCCGATGCCATTGCCCTCGTCCATCGCGCCGGCGGGCTGGCCATCTGGGCGCATCCGGGCGAACAGGCCACTCCCGCCCGCGTGGCGCGGCTGGCCGCCCTGGGGCTCGACGGGGTGGAAGCGTTGCACCCCAGCCACCCGGCCTGGCTCGTGACGCGGCTGGTGGCCACCATCGAGGAGGCGGGGCTCCTCCCCAGCGGCGGGAGCGACTGGCACGGCGCCCCGGAGGGGCCCCGCAAGCTGGGGGGCCAGCTGGTTCCCAAGGTGTGGCTGGACTGGCAGGACGATCGGGTGGCGGCGAGGCGCGCCGGTCGCGCCGGGTGACCACGGGGGGAGGGACCCGGTGAGCGGCGGAGCGGGAGGGCGCGCGTGACCGCCCGGCGTGCCGTGCTGGTCACCGGAGGCGCCCGTCGGCTGGGCGCGGCGCTGGTGCGCAGCTGCGCGGCGCGCGGCTGGGACGTGGCGCTGCACCATGGCCATTCCCCCGCTGAGGCGGCCGCGCTGGCCTCCGCACTGCAGGACGAGACCGGGGCCACCGTGGTGCCGCTGGAGGCCGACCTGGCTCAGCCGGAGGCGGCGGCCCGGCTGGTGGAGGCGGCGGTGGGGGCTTTGGGGCGACTGGACGCCGTCGTCAGCTCGGCGGCCGTACTGCACCCCGTCCCGCTGGACCAGGTCACCCCGGCGCACTGGGACGCCACGTACGCGGTCAACCTGCGCGCCCCGTTCTTCCTGATGCAGGCCGCCGCGCGGCACCTTGCCGCCGGGGGGAGCATCGTGCAGATCACCGACCATCTGGCCTTCGAAAACGGGTGGCCGGCGCTGGTGCCGCATGGCACCAGCAAGGCGGGCGTGACCCAGCTGGTGCGCGCCATGGCGACGGCGCTGGCGCCGCGCCTCCGCGTCAATGCGGTCGCCCCGGGGTTGGTGTTGCCACCGGACGGATGGACCCCGGAAGACAGCGCCCGCTTCCGGCGGCACGTCCCATTGGAGGCGGAGGGAACCCCCGACGATGTCGTCGAGGCCGTCCACTACCTGCTGAACGCCCGCTACGTCACGGGCGCCGTGCTCCCCGTGGACGGCGGCCGGCACCTCCTCCGGTGACTGGCTCGCGCGCCCCGCTCACCTTCGGCCGCATCGTCGTCATCGGGGGCGGCTGCTACGGGAGCTGGTACACCCGGCAGCTGCTGCGGGCGCTCGATCGGGGGGCGGTGACGGTGCGCGAGATCGTGGTGGTGGACCGCGATCCCGCCTGTCAGGTGGCCGGGCTGCTCGCACAGGGGATGGCGGGGACCGCCCCGGTGCGCCTGGAGGTGGCTACCTGGGATGGGTACCTCGCGCAGTGGCTGGCCGAGGGGGACGAGGCGCTGGCGGATCACGCCATGGTGCCCTCCCCGCTCATGCCGCACCTGTGCCTGGACTGGCTGGTGGCCCGCGCCCGGGCGCGCTGGCCCGGGCGGCACGTGGAGGTCCGCCCGCTCGACGTGCCGCCGGACACCCCCTGGCAGCGGGGCGCTCCCGATGGGCGCCACTACGTCTCGTTTGCCACCTGGATGTGCCCGGTCAACTGCATCGAGCCGGCCAAGTGCCCCGAAACCCGCGACGTGCGCGACTGGAGCCTTCCCCCCACGTTGGAGGCCTATGCCGCCCGCACTCCCGGCATGGAGGGCGCCGTTATCTTCCACTGCACCCACCGGACCTACGGCGTCGGCATGATCGACGTCCGGGCCGTTTTGGAGGCCGATCGGCAGGTGGCGGCGTGGGGCGCCCAGGGGCCCTGCCGCGTGCTGGTCGGCACCGTATCTCACTGTCACGGGGCGCTCGGCCTCCTCGCCGTCGAGTGAGCCTCCCGATCCCATCGTCATGTCCGATCTCCCTGTCGAGCACGTGGTCATCATCGGGTCCGGGCCGGCCGCCTGGACCGCCGCCATCTACGCGGCCCGCGCCAGCCTGGCGCCGCTGGTCTTCGAAGGTGAGCCTCGTGGCACCGAGCTCCCCGGCGGGCAGCTCATGCTCACCACCGAGATCGAGAACTTTCCGGGGTTCCCCGAGCCCGTCAGCGGCCCTGAGCTCATGGAGCGCATGAAGGCGCAGGCCGTGCACCATGGCGCGCGCGTGGTCTCCGAGCTGGTCACGCGCGTGGAGCTCGCCCAGGCCCCGTTCCGCGTCGTGCCCAGCTACGGGGCGCCCGTGGTGGCCCGCACGCTCATCGTGGCCACCGGCGCCGCTGCCAAGTGGATCGGCCTTCCCAACGAGCTGCGGCTGGCCCAGTCGGGGGGCGGGGTGTCGGCGTGCGCCGTCTGTGACGGGGCCATGCCCGTGTATCGCAACCAGCGGCTGGCGGTGGTCGGCGGCGGGGACACGGCCATGGAGGAGGCGCTCTACCTGACCAAGTTCGCCAGCGAGGTGGTGGTCATCCACCGGCGCGACAGCTTCCGCGCGTCCAAGGTGATGGCGGGGCGGGTGCTGTCGCACCCCAAGGTGCGCGTGGAGTGGAACACCGAGGTGGTCGATGTGCTGGGCGACGACGCCATCAGCGGCGTGCGCCTGCGCGACACCGTCTCCGGGGCGGAGCGCGAGCTGGCCGTGGGCGGGCTGTTCGTGGCCATCGGGCATGTGCCCAACACCGCCTTCCTGGGCGGCCCGGGGGCCACCACCGACTCCGGCTACGTACAGGTGGCCCCGTCGCGCACCGCCACCAGCGTGGACGGCGTCTTTGCCGCGGGTGACGTCATCGACGACTACTACCGGCAGGCGATCACCTCGGCGGGCTCCGGGTGCATGGCCGCCCTCGAGGCCGAGCGGTGGCTGGCCCACCACGGCGAGGGGGCATGAGCGCACTAAGCGTGCAGGGGCTGTCGGTGGGGCCGCTGCAGGAAAACGCGTGGCTGCTGGCCGATGCCGAGTCCCGCACCGCGGTGTTCGTGGACCCCGGCGACGAGCCCGAGCGGCTTCAGGAGGCGCTGGAGGCCACAGGGTGCGCGCTGCGCGCCATCTGGCTGACGCACGCCCACTTCGACCACGTGGGCGCGGTGGCCGGGCTGCTGCGCCACCAGGAGGTGCCGGTGTACCTGCATCCGGCCGACCAGGTGCTGTACGACCGCGCCGCCGAGGCGGCGGCGCGCTGGGATCTGCGCATCGAGCCGCCGGCGGTGCCGGTGACCCCGCTGGCCGAGGGCGATGTGCTCGCGCTCGGGCGGCACGCGTTCGCCGTGTGGCACCTGCCGGGGCATGCGCCCGGGCATGTGGCGTTCATCGGGCACGGGCTCTGCCTCTCGGGTGATCTCCTGTTTGCCGGGTCCATCGGGCGCACCGACCTGCCCCTGTGCGACCCGGCGGCCATGCAGGCGTCACTCGCGCGGATGGCCACCCTGGATCCCGCGCTCCGCGTCTGCCCGGGGCACGGCCCCGACACCACCATCGCCACCGAGCTGCGCACCAATCCCTTCCTCCGCGGCGCGGCGCGTCCCCGCTGACCGCGGCGTCCGTCCGCACCGCCTTCCCTCGCCATCGCCCCCATGCTCGCTGCCAGCCGTTTGCGCCGCCGCGCCCCCGCCGTTGCCGCCGTCGCTGCCCTGTGCGCGCTGGGGCTGGCCGCCTGTGACGGGGTGAACCAGCCCCTCCCCACCGCCAATCGCTACCTGGCCATCAACATCACCGGGCGGCACGGCGGCGCCGGGCAGGTGTCGGCTGGCGCCACGGTCATCGTCTTCGAGGCGTACACGGCGGCGGTCCCCAGCAGCGCCCAGCAGCAGGGGGACCTGTGCGCCCTCAACGTGCTGGATACCACGGTGGTCGATGTGCGGGGGCAGCGGCAGGCGGGCGCCGCCGCCACCCTGGCGGTGGCGGGGCAGACGCTCACCCTCCCGTACTCCACCCTCCTCAACCGCTACGCCACGGCGGCCAACGCACCCTTTGTCTACCGGGCAGGGGACCAGGTGGTGGCCACCCTCCCCGGTGACCCGGCCGTCTTTCCCGCCGCGTCCATCGGCGTGCGGCTGGCCGAGCCGCTGGTGCCGGGACCGCTGGCCCGCCCGGTGGACGGCCAGCCCATCACCGTGACCTGGAACGGCACCAACGATCCCACGGCCGCCGTGCAGCTGTCGCTGCGCTTTGCCAGCCCCATCACCGCCACCGGGGCCAACACGCAGCTGCTGTGCGCCGTGCGGGACGACGGGGCCTTCGAGATCCCCGCCGCCGCGCTCGCCACGTTCCAGGTCTCGCCAGCGGCCACGCGGTCGCTCAAGATCACGCGCTGGCGCACCAACGAGGCCCAACCGGACCCCCGGACCCTCGTGCACGTGTCCTCGTCGGTCGACACGATCGTCCGTTTCCCCTGACCTCCACCGATTCCCCGATGGCCACCCGCATCGAAAAGGACCCCCTCGGCGAGCTCGCCGTCCCCGCCGACGCCCTGTACGGCGTGCAGACGGTGCGCGCCGCGCAGAACTTTCCCATCAGCGGCCTGCGCCCGCTGGAGCCGTTCGTCATCGCGCAGGTCTGGATCAAGAAGGCCGCGGCCATGACGCACAAGGACACCGGCCGGCTCGACGCCACGCGCGCCGACGCCATCATCGCCGCGGCCGACGAGGTGCTGGGCGGGGCGCACCGCGACCAGTTCATCGTGGACCCGTACCAGGCCGGTGCGGGCACGTCGCACAACATGAACGTCAACGAGGTGCTCGCCAACCGGGCCAACGAGCTGCTGGGGGGCGCGCGCGGCGCCTATGCGCCGGTGCACCCGAATGACCATGTCAACATGGCGCAGAGCACCAATGACACCATCCCCACCAACATCCGCCTGGCGGCGCTGCGGCAGCTGCCGGGGCTGCTGGCGGCGGTGGAGGCGCTGCGCGACGCGCTGGCGGCCAAGGGGCAGGAGTTCGATGGCATCGTGAAGGCGGGGCGCACGCACCTGCAGGACGCCATGCCCATCCGCCTGGGGCAGGAGTTCACCGCCTACGCGGGCACGCTGGAGCGGTGCCGGCGCCGCATCGCGGAGGCGGGGGACTACCTGAATGACCTGGGGATCGGCGGGTCGGCGGTGGGCACCGGGGTCACGGTGGAGCCGCAGTACCCGGCGCTGATGAACACGCACCTCAAGGCCATCACCGGGATCGCGTCGCTGCGCGTGGGCGCCGACCGCATCCAGCTCATGCAGAGCATGGGCGACGCCGCGGCCTTCTCGGCGTCGCTGCGCGGCCTGGCGCTCGACCTCTCCAAGATCGTCAGCGACCTGCGCCTCATGGTGTCCGGTCCCCGCACCGGGCTGGACGAGATCATCCTCCCCGCCGTGCAGCCGGGCTCGTCGATCATGCCCGGCAAGATCAACCCGTCCATCCCCGAGATGGTCAACCAGGTGTGCTTCCAGGTCATCGGGTGCGACACCACGGTGGCCATCGCCGCCGAGCACGGGCAGCTGGAACTCAACGTGATGATGCCGGTCATCGCGCACAACATCCTGCTGTCCATGCAGATCCTCACCGGGGCCATGGGCACGCTCACCGAGCGGTGCGTGCGGGGGATCCAGGCCAACGCCGCCATGTGCGAGTACTGGGTGGAGCGGTCGGCCGCGCTGGCCACCGCGCTCATGCCCCAGATCGGCTACGCGGCCGCAGCGGAGATTTCCAAGCGCTCGGTCAAGGAGGGGGTCCTCATCCGCGAGCTGGTCAAGCGCGAGGGGGTGCTCCCCGCCGACGAGGTGGACGGGGTGCTCGACCTGCGGAAGATGACGGAAATCGGCGTCCCCAGCGGCAAGCACGGCGCGGTTGCCGGCGGCTGACCGGGCGGGGCAGGGGAGCGGGCGCCCGCCCCTCCCCTGCCTCCGGCGGGCGGCGCTTGTCCTTCCGCCCCGGGACCCGTAGACTCACGGGATGCGCATCACCACGTGGGCGGAGTACGGACTGATCTGTGCGCTGCACCTGGCCCGGCGGGCCGGGAGCGGCCCGGTGACCGGCCGGGAGGTGGCCAGCCAGGAGCGCCTCCCCGGCGATTATGTCGAGCAGATCCTGCTGCGCATGCGGCGCGCCGGGATCGTCAACAGCACGCGCGGCGCTCGGGGCGGCTACGCGCTGGCCCGCGAGCCCCAGGCCATCTCGGTGCGCGACGTGATCCAGGCCTCCGAGCATGCCACCTTCGACCTGCATTGCATCTCCCATCCGGTCGATGAGGCGCGGTGCGCCGAGGCGGAGAACTGCAGCATCCGTCCGGTCTGGCTGCTCCTGCAGCAGCGCATCGATGAGGTGCTCGAGGGGGTCAAGCTGAGCGACCTGCTGGACGACGAGGCCTCGGTGCGCGGTCGGGTGGGGCTGGTGCAGTTGGCCTCCGCGATCGGCCGTCCCGCCCAGGCGTCGGCCATCGCCGGCTAGGGGCACGTGCCCCCGTTCTGGTCGCGGCGACCGGCCGCCCCTGGTCCCCGCCAGCGGGCGGAGCGCTTCGTTCAGGCCCTCGAACTCCCGCTCCCGGACGCCGAAGGGGGGTGGCTTGCAGCGTTGGGGGTGCCGGGCGCCATGGCCGCCCGCGAGGTGCGGTGGGCGGTGCGGGCGATCGGGCTCATCGTCGCGTCGCGTGACGCGCTGGATGACCAAACGGTAGCCGAGGTCACCCACGCCCTGAATCGGGCCACCGCGGCGGATGCCGGGTGGGCGGAGCGGCGGGGGCAGTACCTGGAGGCCCACGGCGCGCGCGGGACGGGGGCGCCGGTGGCCCGTCGGCTGGCGAACGTGCTGCTGGCGGGGGTCGGCGTCGCGGACACGCCGGACGCCGTTGAGCTGGCGGTGGCCTTTCTCACCCGCCAGCGGGTGCGCCTCAATGGCGAACTGGGGAGGGCGTTCGGGGTGGCCCAGCTCCCGGAGGACCTGCCGCCGTCGGCTGCGCGGGGCTGAGCGCTCCCCGCAACACCGCCTGCACCGGGGGAGAAAGCACCGCGGGCCCGGCACCAGATTGGCGACGGGCCCGCGGTGCATCGAAACATCGGGTCCTGCATCAGGGATGCCACTCAGGTGCCGAAGGCCGGACTCGAACCGGCACGTCCTTGCGGACACTGCGCCCTGAACGCAGCGCGTCTACCAATTCCACCACTCCGGCAGGTTCCTCCCTCGGGCGGCACCGCTGCGGCCATCACCGCCCGGCGAGGAAGTCCATTATAGGGCGGACGGGGGGAGGAAGTCAACGCCACCGGCCCCCCGAAATGCGCCCTCGACCTGTTAGCTTTGCCACGTATGGCCAAGGCGGATGACACCGAGCCCCAGGAACTGATCGCCCGGAACAAGCGGGCGCGCCACGACTACGAGATCCTCGACAGTTGGGAGGCCGGCCTCGTCCTCACCGGCACCGAGGTCAAGGCGCTCCGGGAGGGGCGTGCCAACCTCACCGACGCCTTCGGCATCATCAAGGACGGCGAGGTGTTCCTCCTCAACCTCCACATCGGCCACTACGGGCTGGGCAACGTGCACAACCACGAGCCCACCCGTACCCGGAAGCTCCTCCTGCACCGGCGGGAGATCCGCCGCCTCATCGGCGCCGTCGAGCGGCAAGGGCTCACCCTGGTGCCGCTGGACCTGTACTTCAAGGGGGGACGCGTGAAGACCCGGCTGGCGCTGGTGCGCGGCAAGCAGCAGCATGACAAGCGCGAGGACATCAAGCGCCGCGACGCGCAGCGCGAGATCGCCCGCGCCTTGCGCCAGCGCTGAGCGCTCGTGGCGGCCCTGCTCCCCCTCGCGGCGCTGCTGCAGCTCACGTTGGCGGCCCCCGTGCAGGGGCCGCCGCCGCTGGTGGTGCGCGTGGACGAGGTGCGGCGGGAGGTGCCCGTGACGACCCGGGGCGACGGCACTCGCCTGGTGCCGCTGGCGGCGCTGGCCGACGCCCTCGGCGCGCACGTGGTCGCGGAAGGGCAGACCGGAGGGCGGTGGCGTCTGGTGGTGGACCGCCTGGGCGTCGATCTCGAGGCCGGACGCCCGTCGGCGGTGGCCGGGCTCGACACCGTGCCCCTCCCCGCGTCGGTGGAGCAGCACGCGGACACCGTCTTCGTCCCCGAGGCGTTGGCGCTCGAGGTGCTCCCGGCGCTTGGGGTGGGGGTGGTCTACGACGCCGCCGCACGCGAGCTGCTGCGCATTCCCCTCGTGGGCGCCACGCCGGTGGCGCCGCCTCCCCCTGCGGAGGCGCCCCCGCCTGCCCCCGGGTCCAGGCGCCAGCCCGTGGTGGTGGTGGATCCCGGGCACGGTGGGCGCGACGCGGGCATGGTGGGGATGCGCGTCAACGGACGTCCCCTGGTGGAGAAGCACGTGACCCTGTCGGTCGCCCTCGCCCTGCGCGAGGCGCTGGAGGCCCGCGGCGTGCGGGTCGTCCTCACGCGGCAGACCGACGCACTGGTGCCGCTGGCGCACCGGGGGCGCATGGCCAACGCGGCCCGGGGCGACCTGTTCATCTCGCTCCACGTCAACGCCGCCAGTCCCGACTGGAGCAGCCCCGGGGGGATCCGCGGATTCGAAACCTACGTCCTGGCCGAGGCCCAGACCGCCGACCAGCGCCGCCTGGAGTCACTGGAGAATGCCGCCGTGCGCTTCGAGGGCCAGGCGGACGGTGGGGAGGGCGGCCCGCTGGACTTTGTCATGCGCGATCTGGAGCAGAACGCCCACCTGCGCGCCTCCGCCGACCTCGCGGCGCTCCTGCACGGGGGGATACGCGAGGTGCACCCCGGTCCCAGTCGCGGGGTCCAGCAGGCAGGCTTTCGGGTCCTGCGCACCGCCTTCATGCCCGCCGTGCTGGTGGAACTGGGGTACGGGACGCACCCCGGGGATGCGGCCTTCCTCGTGGATCCCGCGCGGCAACGCGCCCTGGCCGCCGCACTCGCCGACGCCACGCGGCGATTCCTCGACCACTACCCGGCCAGCGTGGGGGGGCGATGACCACCCGCTCGGTCACCGGGGCGCTGCGCCTGGTGCTGCTGCTCCCCCTGGTCGGGTGCGTCTACTACAACGGCATCTACAACGCGCAGGTCGCCGAGCGGCGGGGGGATCAGCGCCTGCGGCAGGACGACGAAACCGGCGCCGCCGGCTTCTACCAGCAGGCCGCCGCCTCGGCGGACAGCGTGCTGGTGCGCCATCCGCGCTCGGCGTGGCGGGTGCGGGCGCTGTACCTGGCCGGCCGCACCGGGGCGATGGCGGGACAGTGCGATAGCGCCGTGGTCCGCCTGGCGGGCTTCCTGCGAGAGGCCCCGCCCACCGATCCGGGGCGCCCTGCCACACGGTTGGCGCTGGCCACCTGCGACTTCCGCACCGGGGCGCTGGTCACCGCCCGGGCGCGCATCGACTCCCTGCTCCCCGCGGCGACGCCCGCCCTCCTGCCGCAGCTGCGGCTGTGGGGTGCCCGGGCCGCCCTGGCGCAGGGGGACCGGGACGCCGTGGTGACCTACCTCGGCGAAGCGGAGGGCGGCCGCCTGCCCTGGGAATTGCTGGCGGCCTCTCTGGCCGCGCGGGAATATGTGCGGGCCGAATCGCTCCTGGTCCAGCGCGCCCAGCGCGATGACTTCCGGGACGATGCCGTGCGCGGGGTCCGCGACCTGTGGGCGGGCGGGGTGGCGGCGGGGGCGCTGCGGGTGGTCACGGCGTACGACGGCGCGCGCATCCGGGCCGTGCAGAAGGGCGCCCTGCATTTCGCCGTGGGGGACCTGCTGCTGCGGGCCGGTCGGGACACGGTGGCGCGTCCGCATCTGGAGGTGGCCGAACGCTTGGCCGGACGGGACACCGTGCTGCGCGCCGAGGCGGCGGCCCGCGTCGCCTTCCTGCAGGTGCCCACCATGACCGCCCTGGCCACCCTCGACTCCATCGTGGCGCGTCAGGATAGCGCTGTCCTGCGCACGGCCCACGCCCGTCGCATCATCGAGCAGGCGCTGTGGGTGCGCCTGCTCCTGCGGCAGGAGGATCCCACCGGCGGCGCCCGGTTCCTGGCGGCCGAGGTGGCGCGCGATTCGCTGCGCGCGCCGCGGGTGGCGGTCACGCTGCTCACGCAGCTGGCGCGCGAGCTGCCCACGTCGCCGATGGCGCCCATGGCCTGGCATGCCGCCGGCCTGTTGTGGCCCGACAGCCTCGCGGTGTGGCACCGCCGGGTCACCGAGGAGTACCCGCTGTCGGCGGTGGCGGCGCAGCTGCGGGGGGACGATCCGTCCGAGCGCCCGGATTTCATCACCACGCCGCAGCTGCTCCGCTTCCAGTGGCTGGCGTCGGCTCGCCTGTGGGCCGATAGCGTGCGCAAGTTGCGCCAGGGCGCGGGGCGCGCGGCGTCCCCCGCTGCTGGCCGCTCCCCGTGATCCGTGTCCGGTAACCCTGATCCCATGGCTTCCCCTTCCGCCGCGCCGGCATCGGCCGAGCCGCTGGTCCCCGCCGTCCACGTCGCGGGGCTCGCCTTTCGCAATCCGGTGGTGCTGGCCTCGGGGACGGCGGGTTTCGGCCAGGAGGTGGCCGAGGTGGTGGACTTGGATGCCGTGGGCGCGCTGGCCACCAAGGCGGTGAGCGTGCTGCCCCGGGCGGGGAACCCGGCGCTCCGCGTGGGGGAGTTCGCGGGGGGCATGGTGAACGCGGTGGGGCTGGCCAACCCCGGGCTGGAGGCGGTACGGCGGGAGGTCCTGCCGTGGCTGCCGGCCCATCATCCGGGGACCCGGGTGCTGGTCAACGTGGTCGGCAATCGCATCGAGGAGTTTGAACAGGTGGTGGCCACCCTGGACCCGGAGCCGGGGGTGGACGGCTTCGAGCTCAATGTGAGCTGCCCCAATGTGAAGGCGGGCGGGCTGGAGTTCGGGGCGGACGCGGGGGTGCTGGCCGAGCTGGTGGCGGCGGCCCGCCGCGTCACGGCGCGGCCGCTGTTCGTGAAGCTCTCCCCCACGCTGGGTGCCGGGATCGCTGACATGGCGCGCGTGGCCGTGGACCATGGCGCCACCGGCGTGACCGTGGTGAACACCCTCCCGGGGCTGGTCATCGACACGGCCCGCCGGCGACCACGATTGTCCTTTGGCAGCGGGGGGATCAGCGGACCGGCGCTGCTGCCGGTGGGGGTGCTGGCCACGTGGCGCGTGCACCAGGCGCTCCCCCACATCCCGGTGATCGGCCTGGGCGGCGTCAGCTCGGCGGACGACGCCCTGCAGTACCTGCTGGCGGGGGCCTCGCTGGTGGGGGTGGGGACGGCCGCGCTGCGCGATCCCCGTGCCCCCGCCCGCATTGCCCGCGGCCTCACTCGATGGGCCGAGCGGGAGGGCCTGCGCGCGTGGTCTTCGGTGCGCGGCACGCTCCGCTGGCCTGGAACCTGACCTGACCCTTTTGCTCCTGCCTGCCATGCCCAACGCGATCACGCCCGCCGTCCACTCCCGGATCGACCCCATCGTGGCGTTGGACGTCCCCGACCGCGCCGGTGCGGAACGGGTGGTGCGCCAGCTGGGGGAGGCGTGCGGGTACTACAAGGTGGGCCTGGAGCTGTTTGCGGCGGAGGGGCCGTCGGTGGTGCGGTGGCTGCGCGACGCGGGCAAGGCGGTGTTCGTGGATCTCAAGCTGCACGACATCCCGACGACGGTGCACGGGGCGGCGCGGAGCGTGGCGCGGTTGGGGGCGTCGCTGCTGACGGTGCATGCCAGCGGGGGCGCGGCGATGGTGGCGGCGGCGGTGGCCGGTGCGGAGGAGGGGGCCCCCGGTGGAGGGTGCGGGATTGTGGGGGTGACGATCCTGACCAGCCTGGATGCCGGGGCGGTGGCCTCGGCGTGGGGGCGGGACGCGGTGGAGGTGGAGGCCGAGGTGGTGCGGCTGGCCGGGGTGGTGGCGGGGGCCGGAGGGGCCGGGGTGGTGTGCTCCGGGCACGAGGCGGCGGCGGTGCGCGGGGCGTATGGCCACCGCCTGGGGACGCTGGTGCCGGGGATCCGGCTGGCTGGGGGCGCCACGCACGACCAGCAGCGGGTGATGACGCCGGCGGCGGCGGCGGCGGCGGGGGCGCGCTGGCTGGTGCTGGGGCGTGCGGTGACGGGGGCGGCCGACCCGGTGGCGGCGATGGGGGCGGTGCGGGCGTCGTTGGGGTTGGCCGCAGGGTAGCGGGGCGGGCGGTTCGGGTCCGGGCTGAGTCTCGGCGGGGTCCCGACGGGGTCCCGACGGGGTCCCTTGCCAGCGGTGCCGGGTGTGGCTAGGATACGAGGCTAGACCTGTTTCCGGCCAGTCCGCTGGCCATCCGGTTGGGGTGCGTGCGTCCTTTGGGCCATGACAGGTGGTCTGGTGGGGCGGGGTATCCGGCCAGTCATCCGTGCGCGGAATCGGCGAGTCGTGTCCCTTGAGGGAGGCGGCTGGCGGATGGGGCGGATGAAGAACCGTTGCGAGGGGCCCAGCCGGCCGGCATTCCGGTGCGGGAGGCCCCGTCGGCGCCAGGGCGCCGGGGTGACCCGTGAAAGTCCGCAGCAGCGTGAAGCCGATTTGCGAGCACTGCAAGGTCGTGAAGCGACAGGGCGTGACGCGCATCATCTGCAAGCGCAATCCCAAGCACAAGCAGCGTCAGGGCTGAGGAGCGATCAACCATGGCCCGCATCGCTGGCGTCGATCTCCCGCGCGAGAAGAAGGTTGAGATCGGCCTGACGTACATTTTCGGCATCGGCCGCAAGACGGCCCAGCGCATCCTGGCGGCGACGGGGGTGTCCCCCGCGCAGCGGGTGCGCGACCTGAACGACGCCGACCTCAATCGGCTCCGTCAGGAGATCGAGCGCAATCATCGCGTCGAGGGCGCCCTGCGCACCGAGGTGGCGATGAACATCAAGCGCCTGATGGACATCGGCTCCTACCGGGGCACGCGGCACCGCCGCGGCCTCCCCGTGCGCGGGCAGCGCACGCACACGAACGCGCGCACCAAGAAGGGGCCGCGCCGCGCCATCGCGGGCAAGAAGAAGGTGACCAAGTAACCCATGGCAACCGCGAAGAAGACCAAGCGCGTCGTGGAGGCGGAGGGGATCGCCCACGTCAGCGCCACGTTCAACAACACGACCATCACGATCACCGACCCGCACGGGAACGCGGTGGCGTGGGGCTCGGCCGGGAAGGCCGGGTTCAAGGGGTCCAAGAAGAGCACGCCGTTCGCGGCCACGGTGGCGTCGGAGCAGTGCGCGCGCGAGGCGCTCACGCTGGGCGTGCGCCGGGTGCATGTGCGGGTGCAGGGGCCTGGGAGCGGGCGCGAGTCCGCCATCCAGGCGCTGGCGGCCGCGGGGCTGCAGGTCAAGTCCATCCGGGACGTGACGCCGATCCCGCACAACGGCTGCCGTCCCCCCAAGCGTCGGAGGGTTTGAGCCATGGCCCGGTACACCGGACCCAGCTGCCGCCAGTGCCGCCGCGAGGGCACCAAGCTGTTCCTCAAGGGCACCAAGTGCTTCACCGAGAAGTGCCCGGTGGAGCGGCGCCCGTACGCCCCCGGCCAGCATGGCCAGGCGACGGCGCGGCGCAAGAAGATGTCGGAATTCGCCAAGCAGCTGCGCGAGAAGCAGAAGATCAAGCGCATCTACGGGGTGAGCGAGAAGCAGTTCCGCAACACGTTCGAGAAGGTGTCGTCGACGCCGGGGATCACCGGCCACAACCTGCTCGCGGCGCTGGAGACCCGGCTGGACAACGTGGTGTACCGGATGGGGTTCGCCCCCAGCCGGAAGGCCGCGCGGCAGCTGATCCGGCACCGGCACATCGAGGTGCGCGGCGGGCTGGTGGACGTGCCGTCGTACCAGGTGCGCCCGGGCGAGGAGGTGCGGGTGAAGCAGGCCTCGCGCGAGCTGGGGCTGGTGATGGGCGCGCTCGAGCAGGCGGCGCGCGGCACCACGCCGTCGTGGATCGCGGTCGACCGCGAGTCGTTCAGCGGGCGGGTGCTGGAGAAGCCGCAGCGCCAGGCGATTCCGCTGGCGGCGCAGGAACAGCTGGTCGTCGAGCTGTACTCGAAGTGACCGCCGCGCCCCGTGCCGCCCCATCCGGGGGGCACGGGGCCGCGCGGGGTTCCGGTCGGGACCCGAACTCCCTTGCGAGGCTGCCGCGCGTTCGGGGCGGGGCAGCGCGTCACCGCGGCCATCCGGCGGCGGTGTGACCCATTCCAGTCCGTCCTCCCATGGCTACCATCGATCTCTCCGGGCTCGTTCGCCCGCAACTCGTTGAGGCAACCCGGCGCGAGGACGCGCCCAACGTCGCCGAGTTCCGCCTCCAGCCCCTGGAGCGCGGCTTCGGTCACACGCTGGGCAACGCCATGCGGCGCCTGCTCCTGTCGTCGCTCCGCGGCTCCGCCGTGTGGGCGTTCCGCATCGATGGCGTGGTGCACGAGCACCAGACCATCCCGGGCGTCGTCGAGGACGTGCACCAGATCATCGGCAACCTCAAGACGCTCACGCTCGCCATCCCCGATGAGGTCGAGCAGGCCGTCCTGCGCGTCCAGAAGTCCGGCCCGGGCGCCGTCACCGCCGCCGACATCCAGGCCGCCGGTGGCGTCCGCATCGTCGATCCGGCCCACCACCTGCTCACCCTCAGCAGCGACCGTGACCTCGCGATCGAGCTGTACGTGAACAAGGGGCGCGGCTACGTCGAGAGCGACCAGCACCCGATGGAGAAGCACCTGTCGGTCGACGTCGTCCGCATCGACGCCGTCTACAACCCCGTCCGGCGCGCCAACTTCACCGTCGCGGAAACCCGCGTCGGCCAGCGCACCGACTACGACCGGCTCTCCCTCACGGTCGAGACCAACGGCACCATGTCCCCCGAGGAGGCGGTCAGCTACGCCGCCGCCCTCGCGCAGACGCACTTCCAGTACTTCGTCGGCTTCGGCTCCTCCGCCAGCGCCCAGCCGGGTGTCTCCGGGGACGCCGCCAGCGCCGACGCGCTCCGCCTCGCGGAGCTCTTCCGCACCCCGATCGACGACCTCGAGCTCTCCGTCCGGTCGGTCAACTCCCTCAAGAACTCCAACATCCGCACCCTCGGCGACCTGGTCCGCCAGACCGAGGCCCAGATTCTCCAGGTGAAGAACTTCGGCAAGAAGTCGCTCCAGGAGATCGCCGCCCTGTTGGAGAAGGAAGGGCTCAACTTCGGCATGCGCTTCGAGGAAGGGGTGGAAGGGGTCCGCATCCTGGACCACGGCACCCCCCCCAGCCGCGCCGCCGAAAACGCCCCCGACGACGACTTCGAGGATTAATCCCCATGCGCCATCGCAAGGCCAACCGGCAACTCCGGCGGACCAGCGAGCAGCGGCTCGCCCTGCTCCGCAACCTCGCCACCTCGCTCATCGAGCAGGGGGCGATCGAAACCACCGAGGCCAAGGCCAAGGAGCTCCGCCCCTTCGTGGAGAAGCTCATCACCAAGGCCCGCACCGGCACCCTGCACGCCCGCCGCCTCGCCGGCCGCCACGTGCAGAAGCGCGAGGCCGCCGACAAGCTCTTCCAGGAGCTCGGCCCCGCCTTCGCCACCCGCCCCGGCGGCTACACGCGCATCCTCAAGACCGGCCATCGCAAGGGCGACGGCGCGGAAATGGCGCGCATCGAACTGATCCTCGGCTGACCGGAGCACCCATGGCCATCACCCGCAACCGCTGCTACGTGTGTGACAAGGGCGTTGCCTTCGGCAACAACGTGTCGCACGCCAACAACAAGACCCGCCGCACCTGGAAGCCCAACCTCCAGGTCGTGCGCGTGCTCAAGGACGGCAAGACCATCAAGGTCAAGGCCTGCACCCGCTGCCTCGCCGCCGGCAAGGTCCAGCGCGCGCCCCGCGGCCAGGTCGCCGTCGCCTGACCACCGGCAGGGCAGCCCGGGCGGGGAGCTTGGTACCACCGGGCTCCCCGCCTCGTGCTATCCGCTCCTGACCCCAACGGCGCGCGCGACGACCGCCGCCGCCCCGACCCCGGACCCGAACCCCACACCCCCGTGAAGACGGCGCTCATCACCGGCATCACCGGCCAGGACGGCTCCTACCTCGCCGAGCTCCTCCTCGCCAAGGGCTACCGCGTCGTCGGCGTCGTCCGGCGCTCCTCCACCACGCCCTACGAGCGGATCGCCCATCTCGTCGACCAGGTCGAGCTCGTCTCCGCCGACCTCCTCGACCAGACCTCGCTCACCGACGTCGTCCAGGCCACCCGCCCCGACGAGATCTACAACCTCGCCGCCCAGAGCTTCGTCCAGACCTCCTGGACCCAGCCCGTCCTCACCGGCGAGTTCACCGCCCTCGGCGTCACCCGCATGCTCGAGGCCGTCCGCAAGGCCGCCCCCGACGCCCGCTTCTATCAGGCCTCCTCCAGCGAGCAGTTCGGCCTCGTCGTCGAGACGCCGCAGCGCGAGTCCACCCCCTTCTATCCGCGCTCCCCCTACGGCGTCGCCAAGGTCTACGGGCACTGGATCACCGTCAACTACCGCGAGAGCTTCAACCTCTTCGCCGTCTCGGGGATCCTCTTCAACCACGAGTCCCCCCGCCGCGGCCTCGAGTTCGTCACCCGGAAGATCACCGACGGCGTGGCCCGCATCGCCCGCGGCCTCCAGCAGGAGCTGCGGCTGGGCAACCTCGAGGCGCGCCGCGACTGGGGCTTTGCCGGCGACTACGTCGAGGCCATGTGGCGCATGCTCCAGCAGGACGCCCCTGACGACTTCGTCATCGGCACCGGCCAGACCTGGTCCGTGCGGCAGTTCTGCGAGGCCGCCTTCGGGTGCGTCGGGCTGGACTACCGCAACCACGTGGTCCAGGACGAGCGCTTCTTCCGGCCGGCCGAGGTCGACCTGCTGGTGGCCGACCCCGCCAAGGCCCGGGAACGCCTCGGCTGGACGCCGCGCGTCTCTTTCGAGGGGCTGGTGCAGATGATGGTGGAGGCCGACCTGGCCCGGTACCCGCGCGGCGCGTGAGCGGCGCACCGGAACGCCCCGCGCGGACGCGCGCGCGGTCCGGAGGGGGGTGACATGCGGCGCGTGCTGGTCACCGGTGCCTCCGGCTTCGTGGGCGGCTGGCTGCTGCGCGCGCTCCGCGCCGAGGGGTGCGAGGTCGTGGCGCTCGCGCCGCACCGGCCGGCGTCCGCCGACGCCGGGATCACCTGGGCCACGGGAGACCTGCGCGACGACGCCTACGTCGCCGCCACGCTCGCGGCGGCGCAGGCGGACACCGTCATCCACCTCGCGGCCGTGTCGCACCTCCCCACCGCGGCGGCGGATCCCGCCGCCGCGTGGGACCTCAATGTCACGGCCACGGCGCGCCTCCTCCACCACCTGGGGCGCCTGGGGAGCGCGGGGCACGCGCTTCCGCGGATCCTGATCATCGGCAGTGGCGAGCAGTACGGGCGGCACGACGCCGCGGGCGGGCCCCTGCGTGAGGAGGCGCCGCAGGCGCCCCGCACCGTGTACGCCGCCACCAAGGCCGCGCAGGAACTGTGCGCCTTGCAGGCGTGGCGGGCGGGCGGGATGCCGGTGGTGATCGCCCGCAGCTTCAATCACAGCGGCCCCGGGCAGGACCCGCGCTTCCTGCTCCCCGCCTTGGTGCGCCGCGCGCTGGCCCTGCGCGACGCCCCGACGGGGACCCCGCTCCCCCTCGGCAACCGCACCCCGGTGCGCGACTTCCTCCATGTGGGCGATGTCGTGGCCGCTTATATTTCGCTCGCACGGGAGGGGGTGCCGGGCGAGGCGTACAACGTGGCGAGCGGAACGGGATGGGCGGTCGAGGAGGTCGTGGCGCGCGTGCTGGACCGCGCGGGCGTCCGCGCGATCCCCACCGAGGATCCGGCGCTCGTGCGCCCGGTCGACATCCCTTGGCTGGTGGGCGCGCCGGACAAGCTGCGCGCCGCCACCGGCTGGCGCCCCAGGCGCTCCCTCGACGACATCATCGACGACCTTCTTCATGCCGAAGCGCACTGACCTGCACCGCATCCTCGTCATCGGCTCCGGGCCGATCGTGATTGGGCAGGCCGCCGAGTTCGACTATTCCGGGACGCAGGCGACCAAGGCGCTGCGCGAGGAGGGGTACGAGGTGGTCCTCGTGAACTCCAATCCGGCCACCATCATGACCGACCCGGAGTTCGCCGATCGCACCTACGTGGAGCCGGTGACGCCGGAGTTCGTCGAGAAGGTCATCGCGCGCGAGCGCCCCGATGCGGTGCTCCCCACCATGGGAGGGCAGACCGCGCTCAACGTGGCGCTGGCGCTGCACGAGCGCGGCGTGCTCGCGCAGTACGGCGTCGAGCTCATCGGCGCCAACGCCCGCGCCATCCGCGTGGCCGAGGACCGCAAGCTGTTCGCCGAGGCGATGCGGAAGATCGGGCTCCGCTGCCCCGAGGGACGCACCGTGACGTCGCTCGCGGAGGCGCGCGAGGCGGTGGCCGACACCGGGTTCCCGGCGATCATCCGCCCCTCCTTCACGCTGGGGGGCACCGGCGGCGGCATCGCGCAGGACGCGGCGGAGTTCGACGCCATGGTGCTGCGCGGCCTCGACCTCTCGCCGGTCCACTCGGTGCTCGTCGAGCGGTCGCTGGTGGGGTGGAAGGAGTTCGAGCTCGAGGTCATGCGCGACTGCGCCGACAACGTGGTCATCGTCTGCTCCATCGAGAACTTCGACCCGATGGGGGTGCACACCGGCGATTCCATCACGGTGGCCCCCGCCATGACGCTCACCGACCGGGAGTACCAGGTGATGCGCGACGCGGCCGTCGCCATCATCCGGGAGATCGGCGTGGACGCCGGCGGCTGCAACATCCAGTTCGCCGTGAACCCGCGCGACGGCGAGCTGGTGGTGATCGAGATGAACCCGCGCGTCTCGCGCTCCTCGGCGCTGGCCTCCAAGGCCACGGGGTTCCCCATCGCGCGCATCGGCGCCAAGCTGGCGGTGGGGTACACGCTGGACGAGGTGCCCAACGACATCACGAAGACCACGCCGGCCAGCTTCGAGCCGGTGCTGGACTACGTGATCGTGAAGTGCCCGCGCTTCGCGTTCGAGAAGTTCGCCGCGGCCGACCCGGGGCTCACCACGCAGATGAAGTCGGTGGGGGAGTCGATGGCGATCGGGCGCACCTTCAAGGAGGCGTTCCAGAAGGCGCTGCGCGCGCTGGAGACCGGGCGCGCCGGCTGGGTGGCGGGGGAACGGCTGCAGGACGACCGGCTGGTGGAGGGGACGCGGGCGGAGCTGCTGGCGGCGCTGCGGCGCCCCACGCCCGAGCGCCCCTTCCAGCTCAAGCGGGCCATGACCATGGGGATCCCGCTGGCGGAGCTCCAGGCGGCCAGCCACATCGACCCCTGGTTCCTCGATCAGCTGGCCGAGCTGGTGGAGGCGGAGCGGTGGTACGCCGCGCTCCCGGCGGTGGACGCCGAGGCGATGCGGCGGATGAAGCGGTTCGGCTTCTCCGACCGGCAGCTGGGGGCGCTGCGCGGCGAGGACGAGGCGGCCGCGCGGGCGCGCCGGTGGGCGCTGGACGTGCGCCCGTCGTACAAGATGATCGACACCTGCGCCGGCGAGTTCCCCTCCAGCACGCCGTACCTGTACGGCTGCTATGACGAGGAAAGCGAGGCCGCCACGACGGGGCGTCCCAAGGTGGTCATCCTGGGGTCGGGCCCCAACCGCATCGGGCAGGGGGTGGAGTTCGACTACTGCTGCGTCCGGGCCGTCCTCGCCCTCAAGGCGCGCGGCTACGAGACCATCATGGTCAACTCCAACCCGGAGACGGTGTCCACCGACTTCGACGTGGCCGACAAGCTGTACTTCGAGCCGCTGTCGTTCGAGGATGTGCTGGAGATCGTGCACCGGGAGGCCCCGCTGGGGGTCATCGTCCAGCTCGGGGGGCAGACGCCGCTCAAGCTCACGCGGCCGCTGGAGGCCGCGGGGGTGCGCATCCTGGGCACCTCCCCCGACGCCATCGACGCCGCGGAGGACCGCCGCCGCTTCGAGGCGATCGCCCGTGAGCTGGGGGTGGCGCAGCCCCCCAACGGCACCGCCACCAGCGTGGCCGAGGCGGTGGCCATCGCCGGGCGCATCGGCTACCCGGTGCTGGTCCGACCGTCGTACGTGCTGGGCGGCCGGGCCATGGAGATCGTCCACGACGAGGGGTCGCTGCGCGACTACTTCGAGCGGGCCGTCCGCGTGAGCGAGGATCGCCCGGTGCTCGTCGACCGGTTCCTGGAGGACGCCTTCGAGGCCGACGTGGACGCGCTCAGCGACGGGCGCGACGTGGTCATCGCCGGCGTGATGGAGCACATCGAGAGCGCCGGCATCCACTCCGGCGACTCGGCGTGCGTGCTCCCCCCGTACCTGCTGCCGCCGGAGGCCGCCGCCCAGATGCGCGCCCACACGGTGGCGTTCGCCAAGGCGCTCGGCGTGGTCGGGCTCATCAACGTGCAGTTCGCCTACAAGGACGGCGTGGTGTACGTGATCGAGGTGAACCCGCGCGCGTCGCGCACCGTGCCCTTCGTCTCCAAGGCCGTGGGCGTGCCGCTCGCCTCGGTGGCCGCGCGCCTCATGCTGGGGGAGTCGCTGGCCGACGCCGGCTACCCGCGCGAGGTGGTCCCGCCGTTCTTCAGCGTGAAGGAGGCGGTGTTCCCCTTCAACAAGTTCCGGGAGTTCGACCCCGTGCTGGGGCCCGAGATGCGCTCCACGGGCGAGGTGATGGGGATGGCCGACGACTTCGGCACGGCGTTCCTCAAGGCGCAGGTCGCGGCCGACAACGCCCTGCCACGCGGCGGGGCCGTGTTCCTCACCGTGAACGACGCCGACAAGCCCGCCGCCGTGCCGCTGGCCCGCCGCCTGACGGCGCTGGGGTTCACGCTCTACGCCACCGCCGGCACCGCGCGGTTCCTGGAGGCGCAGGGGGTGCCGGTGGCCGCCGTGGCCAAGGTGAGCGAGGGGCGCCCGCACGGCGTGGACCTGCTCCTGGACGGCACCATCCAGCTGCTGGTCAACACGCCGCTGGGCAAGCATGCGCAGCTGGATGACGAGCGCCTGCGGCAGGCGGCGATCGCCAGCCGCGTGCCGTACACCACCACGCTGTCGGCGGCGAGCGCGGCGGTGGATGCCATCGCGGCGCGCCAGTCGCGCGAGCCCGAGGTGCGCACGCTGCAGGAGTGGCATGCGATCTGCGCGGCCGCGGTGGCCAACCTGCCCGCCGGGAGCGCGGCGTGAGCGTCCCCCCGGGGATGGTGGCGGCACCCGGACAGGCGCACGTCGCCCCGGGCGCCGTCCTTGGGGCGGGGGCGCTGGTCCACGAGTCGGCCTACGTGGACGACGGCGCCGTGCTCGGCGCCGGCACCCGCGTCTGGCACTTCTGCCACGTGCTGGGGGGCGCGGTGATCGGCGCTCGTTGCTCGCTGGGGCAGAACGTGGTCGTCATGAACGCCGTGCGCCTCGGGGACAACGTCAAGGTGCAGAACAACGTCTCGCTGTACGAGGGGGTCGAGCTGGAGGACGACGTGTTCTGCGGCCCGTCCATGGTGTTCACCAACGTCCACAACCCGCGCAGCGCCGTCGCGCGCAAGCACGAGTACCGGCGCACGCTGGTGCGCCGCGGCGCGAGCATCGGCGCCAATGCCACCATCGTCTGCGGCGTCACCATCGGCGCCTATGCCTTCGTCGGGGCGGGGGCGGTGGTCACCCGCGACATCCCCGCGTACGCGCTGGTGGCGGGGGTGCCGGCGCGGCGCATCGGGTGGATGTCCGAGGCGGGGCACCGGCTCGAGCCGGCGGGCCCCGATCCGGCGGACCCGACGGTGGAGTGGCTCCGCTGCCCTGGCACGGGGGACCGGTACCGCCGCCACGGCGAGCAGGTGGCGCGCGCGGAGGCCGAGGCATGATCGAGCGTCCGGTGCCGGGGGACCGGCGCATCCGCCTGGCGCTCGTGGGTTGCGGGCGCATCAGCCGCAACCACTTCGAGGCGATCGCCAAGCTCCCCGAGCTGGAGCTGGTGGCGGTGTGCGACGTGGTCGCGGAGCGCGCCCGCGCGGCCGGCGAGGAGCAGGGGGTCCCGTGGTTCACCGACTACGAGGCGCTGCTGGCCACCGTCCCCAGCGACGCCGTGGTCCTCTGCACCCCCTCCGGGATGCACCCCGCGCACGGGATCGCCGCGGCCCGCGCCGGGCGGCATGTCATCTCGGAGAAGCCCATGGCCATCTCCCTGGCCGCCGCCGACGCGCTGGTGCAGGCGTGCGACGAGCACCGCGTGCAGCTGTTCGTGGTCAAGCAGAACCGCCTCAACCCCCCCATCGCGCTGCTCAAGCGGGCGGTGGACCGGGGGCGCTTCGGGCGCATCTACATGGCCAACTGCACGGTCCGCTGGACACGCCCGCAGGAGTACTACGACCAGGCGCCGTGGCGCGGCACCTGGGAGTTTGACGGGGGCGCCTTCATGAACCAGGCGTCGCACTACGTCGACCTCATCCAGTGGCTCGTGGGCCCCGTGGAGAGCGTGATGGCCAAGACCGCCACCCTCGCGCGCCGCATCGAGGCCGAGGACAGCGGCGTGGCCATCCTCCGCTTCCGGTCGGGGGCCATCGGGACCATCGAGGTCACCATGCTCACCTATCCGCGCAACCTCGAGGGGTCCATCACCATCCTCGGCGAGAAGGGGTCGGTGAAGGTGGGCGGGATGGCGGTGAACAAGGTCGAGCACTGGGCCTTCGCCGACTACGACGACGACGACAAGCTGGTGGAGCAGTCGGCCACCAACCCCGCCAGCGTGTACGGTTTCGGCCACGAGGGGTACTACCGCAACGTGGTGGCGGTGCTGCGCGGCGCCGCACGCCCCGACACCGACGGCCGCGCCGGCCGCAAGTCGCTCGAGCTCATCCTCGGCATCTACGAATCGGCGAAGACCGGCCGCGACGTGCCGCTCCCGCTCCGCGTGAACCTCTGACCCCGCGCCGCCCATGCCCGTCCCGATCCTCGACCTGAAGGCCCAGCACGCCACCATCCGCGACGAGGTGGTGGCCGCGATGATGCGCGTGGTGGACGACCAGGCGTTCATCCTGGGGGACCCGGTGGGGCAGCTCGAGTGCAAGGTGGCCGGGCTGTCGCAGGTGCGCTTCGCCGTGGGGTGCGCCAACGGCACCGACGCCATCCTGCTGGCGCTGCGGGCGCTCGGGGTGGGCCCCGGGGACGAGGTGATCGCGCCGCCGTTCACCTTCTTCGCCACCGCCGGGGCGATCCACAATGTGGGCGCCCGCCCGGTGTTCGTGGACATCGATCCGCGCACCTTCAACGTCGATCCCGCCGCCGTGGCCGCGGCCGTGGGCCCCAGGACCAAGGCGGTCATCGCCGTCGACCTCTTCGGGCAGATGGCGCCCATCGAACAGGTGGTGGCGGCCGCGGGGGGGGCTCCCGGTCATCGAGGACGCCGCCCAGTCCATCGGGGCCAGCCGCGTCATCGACGGGCGGACCGTCATGGC
>JBEIJM010000025.1:0-26687 GCA_040380205.1 Gemmatimonadaceae bacterium | reverse complement strand
CCGCTGAGCTGCGCGGCGGCGGCCGGCGTGGCTTCGCGCCACAGCGCCATGGTCACCGGTGCCCCCGAGAAGGCGGTGCCGGTCCACGTCCCCTCCACGGGGGCGCGGCGCACGTCCGTCACCGCCACGTCGCGGCGCACCAGCACGCGCACGCTGCCGAACATCCCGATCCCCCCCTGCACGCTGCTGATGAGCCCCGAGCCACCGAACGGGTCGTTCCCCGACCGGTTGTAGTCGTAGAAGTTGCGGTCGGCGGCGATGACCGCGAGCGACTGCGTGAACCCGGGGTAGAACACGTACGGCAGCCCCGGCACGAAGAAGTTGCGCAGCCCCCCCGCCAGCGCAAAGCGGGTGGAGTCGCTGAACAGGAACCACGGCCCCTCGGGGGTCTCCACGCGGATGCCGTAGATGGCCGCGTCGGCCACCGCGCCCCACGCCAGGCGCAGCGTGTCGCTGCTGCGCACCAGCGGCGTGCCCACCGGCGCCGCCGCCGGCTGCCCGGGATTGGCGGTGGGGACGGTGGTGGCGCCGGTGACCACGGCGCCGGCCGCGGTGCGCACGCGCAGCCGGTAGCGGCGCCCGGGCTCGATGGCCAGTGCGGCGCGCGGCACGACGTACCGCCCCGTCTTGCGCCCGCTCACCACGCTCTCGGTGGCGCGCACGCCCGCGGAGTCGCCGTCGGCCAGGAGGCGCACGTCGGCGTCGTTCAGCGGGATGCCGCCCGCGGTGCGCACCGGCTCCAGGGGGTTGTAGCGGATCCCGTCGTTGATGTCGATGCGCCCCACCTGCGTCTCCTCCAGCAGGATCACCTGCTCGGGGGCGTCGGGGTTGAGCACCGCGTGCACCACCACGCCCGGCGTGGGGGACACCACCGTCACCGATCCCAGCTCGCAGCCGGCCAGCAGCGCCGCCAGCAGCGCCGCGAGCGGCGCCACCAGCGCGCCCCGTGTCCACGGCCGGTGCGTCACCATGAGAGCGACACCCCGGCGGTGGGGAGCAGCGGAAACTGCGAGAACGCCGTGCGCGTGGGGGGATTGTCCTCGAAGTCGAAGATGTAGGTGAACACGTTGCGCGCGTTGTAGGCGTTGATCACGGACAGGTACGGCGCCCACCGCAGCCGGCCGCGCCCTTCGCGGGTGAGGCTCACGTCGAGGCGCTGGAAGAGGGGGAAGCGCGCGCCGTTGCGCGGGCCGCCCACCGGCTCGCGGTTGGTCTCCAGCGCCCCCAGCTCGAAGCTGTTGGTGACGGGGTCGTAGCGGCGCCGCACCACCTGCCCCACGATGTCGGTGAAGGGGGTGCCGGTGCCCAGCCCCAGCCGCATGCCCACGCGGTAGCGCGGCGAGGCCTGGTAGGACGCCACCAGGTTGAGGTTGTGGCGGCGGTCCTGCACCGGGGCGAAGCGCCCCCCCGGGCCGTCGCGCACGCTGAGCCCGTACGAATACGCCAGCCACCCCGCCAGCCGCTCGCTCTCCAGCTGGCGCAGCAGCAGGTCGGCGCCGTAGGAGCGCCCGGTGGTGATGATGAACTCATCGCCGCGGCGGTTGGGGTCGCTGGCCAGGTTGGTGGCTGGCAGGCGCGAGTACCGCTTGTGCCACCCCTCCAGCCGCACGAACCGGCTGCGCCCGAACCACCGTTCGGCGCCCACGCTCTGCTGCCAGGCGCGGGCCACCGGCGTGGTGCGGTTGGCGGTGAGCCAGAAGTCGAAGAGCCGCACCGGGGCCTGCTCGTTGCGGAAGGCCGGCGTCCATTGCGACGTGGCCCCGGCCGCCGCCGTGATGGCCAGCGCCGGCGAGGCGAACCACTTGAGCGACAGCCGGGGCGAGAGCCCCGCCCAGTCGGTGCCGGTGACCGTCTCGCCGCGGAGCCCCGCGCGCGCGGCCAGCCGCGGCCAGCGCACGGTGTGGTCGGCGTACACCGACAGCGCCGACGGCGCGCTGGTCTCGTCGAGGAACGGCTCCGCGGCGGCGGCGGGCGCGGCCACGCGGTAGGCGGTGCGGTACGCCGACCATTCGTAGCCCGCGCGCGTCTCGCCGATCCCCTGCCAGCGGGTGGCCTCCCCCCAGGCGCGCCACTCCGACAGCTGGTTGTCGAAGGTGAGCGACCCCGACCCCAGGTCGAGCCCCGTGCCGAACCCCGTGCGCGAGACGCGCTGCATGAGCGCCGCCGAGTCGCCGCCGGCGAGGGCGCGCAGCGGCTGCGTGTACGCCGCCCCCAGCAGCGTGTTCCCCCAGTCGAAGCGGAGCGCGCCGGCGCCGGCCTGCGAGCTGTCGCCGAAGGTGGCCAGCGACGCCGCCAGGATGTCGCTGCCGGTGTAGAGCGTGGCCGACAGCGTGCCGCCGCCGCGCAGCTGGTGGCGCAGGTGCGCCTGCACGTCGGTGAACCAGTACGGCAGCTGGTTGTCGGAGAGCAGCGCCACGAACTTGTCGGCGTAGGTGCGGCGCGCCGCGATGCTCCAGCTGGTGCGCCCGCGCGCCGTGCCGGCGAGCGACAGCGACGAGGCCAGCACCGACACCGCGGCGGTGCCGTGCACCCCGCTGCGCTCCTCCACGCGCGGGCTCACGTCCAGCACGCTGGAGAGGCGCGTGCCGTACCGCGCGGGGAAGACGCCGGGAAGGAGCTCGAAGCCCCCCACGGTCTCGTCGATGAACGTGCCGAACAGCCCGCCCAGGTGGAACGGGTTGTACAGCGGGTAGCCGTCCAGGAGGATGAGGTTCTGGTCGCTCTCGCCGCCGCGCACGTTGTAGCCGGCGGTGAAGTCGTTGGGGGCCACCACGCCGGGAAGCAGCTGCACCACGCGCAGCACGTCGGGCTCGCCGATGACCGGCACGCGGGTGAAGGCGTCGCGGGTGACGGTGAGGATGCCGGGGCCGGGCGCGCGGCGGAACTCCTCGCGGTCGCGCGGGTCGGCGGCCACCGTCACGGTGGCCAGCGCGGTGGTGGCGGCGCGGAGCGCGACGTCCAGCGTGGTGGTGGCGCCGGCGCGCACGGTCACGGTGCGCCGTTCTCCCTCGTACCCCACGCGCTGCACCACCACGGTCACCGTCCCGGCGGGGACGCCGGGCAGGCGGTAGCGTCCCGCGTCGTCGGCCAGCGTCCCCAGGCGGGTGCCGTCCACGCGCACCGTGGCGGCGGGGACCGGCGCCCCGCTGGCGGCATCGCGCACCGCGCCCTGGAGGACGCCGAGGGTGTCTTGCGCCTCCAGCGCCCGCGGGGCGACCGCCCATGCACCCAGCGCCACCAGCAAGGCGGCCACCCACGTCTTTCGTCCCATCCCCTTCACGATATCCCCGCAAGGCCGCCGCGCGGCCGATGATCACGTAACGTCAGTGGCGACGGTGTGTCACGACACCGGCGGGGGCCCCGCATCCGGGGGGCCCTCTCCCATCCCCATGCTCCGCCGACCGAACGCGCGCCCCAGCGCGCGGGTTTCCGCCTCGGCGTCGTGGAGCATGGGGGCCATCGGCCCCTGCAGGAGCCGCTGCATCACCCCGGAGCCCAGCAGCATCCGCCAGGCCGAGGCGACGCCCAGCGACCGGGGGACGTAGAGGCGGCGCGGGCGGTGCGCGCAGGCGTCGGCGAAGGCCGTGGCGCACCCCTCCAGCGCGGTGATCGTCCCGAAGGGGCCCGGGAGGCGCGCCAGCGTGCGGCGGAAGCTCCCCAGGTCCTCGTGGACGTCGCGCACCATGTCGGTGTCGATCCAGGTCATGTGGGCGCTCCCCACGTCCACCCCGTGGGAAGCCAGCTCCAGCCGCAGCACGTTGGCCAGCTGCTCCACCCCCGCCTTGGAGGCGGCGTAGGCGGACATCCCGGGCATGGCGGAGAAGGCGGCGGCGGAGGAGACCAGCAGCAGGTAGCCGCGCGCGGCCATCACGTGCGGGAGCGCCGCCTTCACCGTGCGGAACACCCCCGCGAGGTTGACGTCGAGCACGCGGCACATCGCGTCGATGTCGGTGTGGGCCACCATCCCCATCGCCGCGATGCCGGCGTTGGCCACCAGCACGTCCAGCCGGCCGTGGTGCGCCACCGCCGCGGCCACGGCGGCGTCCACCTCCGCCTGGCGGGTGACGTCGGCGTGGTGCCACGAGGCGTGGGCCCCCAGCTCCGCGGCCAGCGCCGCCAGCCCTTGGGGCTCGAGCCCCACCAGCGCCACCCGCGCGCCCCGCGCCACCAGCTGTCGCGCCGTGGCGGCGCCGATGCCCCGCGCCGCGCCGGTGATGAGCACCACCCGCCCCGTCAGACGGTCAGCCATGCGCCGCGCCTCCCTCGTAGTGGTCCGCGTGCCACCCCGCCACGCGCCGGCGGAAGCGGAAGGTGAAGTCGGGCCACAGGGTGTGGTTCTCCCCCCGGGCGTCCAGGTACCAGCTGTGGCAGCCGCCGGTCACCCATACCGTGCCGCGCATGCGCGCCTGCACCGCGGCGTGGTCGGCTGCCTGCGCCTCGGGGCGCGGCGCGATCCACGCCAGCCCGGCGCGGCGCATGTGGTCCACGGCGCGCACCAGGTGCGCCACCTGCGCCTCGAGCATGTAGATGAGCGAGGTGTGCCCGATGCCGGTGTGCGGCCCCGGGATCACGAACAGGTTGGGGAACCCCGCCACCGTGGTGCTGGCGTAGGCGGCCATGCCGTTCGCCTCCCACGTGGCCGCCAGCGACCGGCCCGCGGCCCCCACGATGCGGGCGGCCGCGGGGGGGACGCCCCCCGGGAGGAACCCCGTGGTGAGGATGAGCACGTCGGCCGGGTGCCGCGTGCCGTCGGCGGCCACCACGCCGTCCGGCTCCACCGCGGCCAGCGCGCCGGACACCAGCGTCACGTTGGGCTGCTGCACCGCGGGGTAGAAGTCGTCGCTGACCAGCACGCGCTTGCACCCCATGCCGTAGCGCGGGGTGAGCCGCGCGCGCAGCGCCGGATCGCGCACCTGGCGGCGCAGGTGCGCGCGCGCCACCAGCGAGGTGACGCGCCGCACCCCCGGGTACCGGAAGGGGAGGAAGGTGGCCTCGCGCAGCGCGTAGGTGAGCGCGCGCACGGCGGTGTCCAGCGGCGGCACGGCCGCGTACAGGCGCCGGAGCCACGCCGGCACGGGGCGGTCGTGGCGCGGGACGATCCACGCCGGGGTGCGCTGCAGCAGCGTGAGGTGCGCCACCTGCGGCTGGATGGCGGGGACCAGCTGGATGGCCGACGCGCCGGTGCCCACCACCACCGCGCGCCTGCCGGCGAGCGCCAGGTCGCGCGGCCACTGCGCCGAGTGGACGACGGCGCCGCGGAAGGTGTCCAGCCCGGGGACGTCGGGGCGCACCGGGTTGGAGAGCGCGCCGGTGGCCAGCACCAGCACGCGCGCCGTCAGCGGCCCCTGCGTGGTGTCCACGCGCCAGCGCGCGGCGGCCGCGTCCCACCGGGCCCCCTCCACCGTGCAGCCGTACCGGATGCGGTCGGTGACGCCGTGGGCCGTGGCCACCTGTCGCAGGTACGCGTGGATCTCGGCGGCCGGGGCGAAGCGGCGCGTCCACGCCGGGTTGCGCGCGAACGAAAACGAGTAGAGCCGCGACGGCACGTCGCAGGCGCACCCCGGGTAGCGGTTGTCGCGCCACGTGCCCCCCAGGTCGTCGGCGCGCTCCAGCAGCCGCAGGTCGGTGACGCCCGCCTGTCGCAGGCGGATGGCCGCGCCCAGCCCGGCAAAGCCGGTGCCCACGATGAGCACGTCGTGGTGGGGCGCGTCCGGGGGCGCGGCGACCATGGAGGGTTACGCCCCGTGCGGGGGGTGGTAGCGCGCCATCTGCAGGTACGGGATCTCCGGGAACGGCGGCAGCCCCGCCGCGGCGATGATCGCCTCCAGCCCCTCGCGGCGGTGGAACTCCATCCCGTCGCGGTTGACCAGGATGGCGCCGGGCACCGTCGGCGCCAGGCGCCGGAACTCGGCGTCGATCATGCGGAAGCGCTGCACCATGTGCTCCACATCCTCGTGCGGGCGCGCGCGCAGGCGGATGTGCTTCTCGATGGTGTCGGTGCTGGAGGTGAGCACGATGGTGCGGTCGGGGCACCACCCGTCGCCGGCGGCGAGCACCTCGCGCAGCGCCGCGTGCTCCGCCGGCGGGTACTCGGCGATGTGCGCCTCCAGCGTGACGCGCGCGCCCTCCAGGAAGATCACCTGCCCCGGGGCGTCGTGCGCCGCGGCGTGCCGGTAGTTGGCGTCGTACAGCCACGCGAAGTAGGCCGTGACCCCCACCGGGTTGCGCCCGGCGCGGATGTCAGCGATGACGTGCGGGTCCCACACCCCCTGCTCCCCCTCGCCGTACGAGCCGTGGTGGTACAGGTCGCCCAGCTGCCGCACCAGGGTGCTCTTGCCGATGCCGGGACCGCCGACGATGGCGACGCGCACGCCGCTACCGCCCCGCCCGGGGGCTCAGCGTCCCCGTCCGGGGGCGGCGGGCCACGCGTCCACCAGCGCGAGCATGCGCGCGCGCGCCTTCGCGTCGGGGATGGCGCCCACGCCGCCGGCCAGGTTGTCCAGCATGTTGGCGCGCTTGCTGGTGGCCGGGGTGATGGCGGTGACCGCGGGGTGCGTGAGGATGAACTTGAGGAAGAACTGCGCCCAGGTGGTGGCGCCGAACTCCGCGGCCCAGGCGGGGAGCGGCTGCCCCGCGGCGGCGGCGCGCTGGAACAGCGACGTGCGCCCGAAGGGGGCGTACACCAGCACCGCGATCCCCTTCTCCTGCGCCAGCGGGAGGATGCGCTCCTCCACGCCGCGGTTGTCGATGGCGTAGTCGATGCCGATGAAGTCGAGCGGCTCGGTCTGCATGACCGCCTCCAGCTGCCCGTACTGCCCGTCGAAGGTGGTGGTGATCCCCACGTAGCGCGCCTTGCCGGCGGCCTTGAACTCGCGCGCCACCGCCAGCTGCGTGGCGGGGTCGCCCATGTTGTGCACCTGCAGGCAGTCCAGCGGGTGCCGGTACAGCGCCAGCGACCGCTCCACCTGCGCGCGCGCGGCGGCGGGGTCGGCGGCGCCGGTGCCGCGCCCGGCCACGTTCACCTTGGTGGCCCAGAACAGCGTGCCGGTGATCCCCAGCTCGTTGGCGAGCCCCGCGGCCACCTGCTCCGACGCGCCGTAGCTGGGGGCGGTGTCGAACACGCGCCCGCCCCGCTCGGTCATGGTGGCGAGCACCTCCTTCAGCGCCGTCACGTCCTCGCTGCGCGCCACCTGCGAGAAGGTGGCGGAGCTCCCCAGCCCGATGACGGGGAGCTTCTCCCCGCCCTTGGGGATGGCGCGGGTGATGGGCGCGCCCTGGCGCAGCGCCTTCAGGAGCCCCGGGGTGAGGCGGAGCGAGGCGGCGCTGCCGGCGGCGAGCGCCAGCCATTCACGGCGGGAGTACATGCGGGGCGGGGTGAGGGGGGCGTGGCGAGGGCGGAACGGCCGCGTTCACGCGGGGATCAGCTGCAGCCGGCGGGGCTCCCAGGTGCGCACCCAGTCCACGATGGCATCGCCGGGCATGGGACGCGCGATGAAGTACCCCTGCGCGAAGTCGCACCCCAGGGTGCGCAGCAGGTTCCAGTCGTCCGCGTCCTCCACCCCCTCGGCCACGCTGTGCATCCCCAGGTGGTGCGCCATCCCCAGGCTGGCCTCGACAATGGCGCGGTTGGAGGGGTTGGCGCTGGCGCCGTGGATGAAGCCGCGGTCGATCTTGAGCTCGTCGAAGGGGATGTCGCGCAGCTGCGCCAGCGACGAGTGCCCGGTGCCGAAGTCGTCGATGGAGAGGTCGATGTGCTTGAGGCGCAGCCGCGTGAGGATGTCCAGCGAGGCCAGCGCGTTCTTCATGAGCCGGCTCTCGGTGATCTCGAGGACCAGGCTCTCCACGGGGACCCCGGCGGCGGTGATGGCCCCCACCACGAAGTCGGGGAAGCTGAGGTCGAAGAGGTCGTCCATGGACACGTTGACGCCCACGTGCAGCACCAGCCCCTGGTCGCGCCACGCGCGCGCCTGCGCCAGCGCGCGCTGCAGGGTGGGGCGGGTGAGCGCGTCCACGATCCCCCCCTCTTCGGCCAGCCCGATGAAGGCGTCGGGGAACACCATGCCGTCCTCGGGGTGCTCCCAGCGGACCAGCGTCTCCACCCCCACCACCGCGCCGGTGGAGAGCGCCACCTTGGGCTGGTACCAGTTGACGAACTGCTGGCGGAGGATCCCCTCGCGCAGCTCGTCGAGGGTGTAGCGCTTGGTCGTGCGGCGGCTGCGCCCTTCGTCGGCGGTCATCGCCTCGAGGGTCTCCTGCAGCTGCGCCGGCTCCACCGGCTTGGTGACCGCCCCCAGCACGCGCAGCTGGTGCGCGCGGGCCAGCTTGTGCGCCGTCTGCAGGATCCGCTCGTCCTCGCCGCTGATGAGCAGCACGCCGCCGGCGAAGCGCAGGCGCGCCAGGTGGCGGATGAACTCGACCCCGTCGATCCCCGGCATCTGCAGGTCGAGGACGACGAGGTCGACCGTGCCGGCATTCCCCTCCAGGAGGGAGAGGGCGTCGCGGGCGTCCTCGTGGGCGACGACGTCCTCGTGCCCCAGCGCCTTGAGCTGGTGCGCCAGGAGCCGCAGGGTGAACGGCTCGTCGTCGATGAGGAGGATCTTCACGGGGCCGGCAGGGAGGCGGGGGGGCTTAGGCGACAGCGGCATCCACCGCGCCCAGCAGGAGGTCGAGCTGCTCGTCGAAGCGGGGGAGGCGGGCGAAGACCCCCGCGCCATCCCCGAGCTTGGCGACCCGCTCAAGATCGGCGCACAGTTCCCCGAAGGGCAAGGCACCCACCGAGCGGGCGGTGGACTTGAGCTTGTGGGCCACGAAGGTGACCCGCGTCAGGTCGCCATGGGTGGCGGCGTCGCGGATCTCCTGCGCCTGCCGGCCGGCGGTGGCGCGGAACTCCCGCAGGAACTCGCGGACCACGGCCGGGTCACGGCCGATGAGGCGCTCCAGCACCGCCACCTCGAGGGGGTGGTCCCCCACCACGGGGGTCCCCCCCCAGGGGGTGAGGGGGCGGCTCGTGGCCCCCGCGCGCCGCAGCGCCGGGACCCACCGTTCCAGGGCGTCGTTGAGCCGTTCCAGCGCCACCGGTTTCCCCAGGAATTCGTCCATCCCCGCCTCGGTGGCATGCTCCGCCTCGCCGCGCAGGGCGTTGGCGGAGAGGGCAAGAATGGGGAGGCGGGTGCCCGGGGGCTCCTCGGCGCGGATGGCGCGGGTGAGGGCGTAGCCGTCCATCCCGGGCATGTGCAGGTCGCTCAGCAGCAGGGCGTACTGCCCCGTGCGCCACTTCCGGAGCGCCTCGGCGCCGTTCCCCGCCACGTCCCCCACGAACCCCAGCAGCTCGAGCTGCCGCAGGATGACCTTCTGGTTGATGCTGTCGTCCTCGGCCACCAAGACCAGCCGCCCCAGCGCCAGCGCCTCGCCGCGGGTAAGGCGCTGCGTGAGGGGGAAGCGCACGCTCTCCTCGGGGCCGCGGGGGACCACGCCGGGGGAGGCGCGCCCGGCGGCCACGGCCACCGCCTCGATCAGCCGGTCGGCGCGGAGGAAATCCAGCGCGAGCGTGACGAAGGCGGGGCCCACGAGGCGCAGCTGCGGCTGCTCGCCGATGAACAGCGCCAGCTGGCGCGCCTCGGGGAGTGCTTCCACGGCGGCGTCCTCCCCGTGGGGGTCGGGAGGCGGCGGGCGGAGGATGACGCAGCGGCCGGCCTCCCGCGCCCGCTCGGCGGCCTCCCCCAGGGTGGCTACCCGCACCGTGCGGGCGCCGGCGTGCGCCAGCAGCCGCTCCAGGTCGCGCGGATCGCAGTGGGGGGAGGGGGGGAGGGCAATGAGCACCGTCACCCCGGCGATGGAGGGGGCCGCGGGGGCCGGATGCGGTGCGGCGGGCGCGAGGGGGAGGGTGATGGTGAAGGTGGAGCCCACCTCCGGCGTGCTGTGCACGGCGATGGTGCCCCCCATGCGCTCCACCAGCGCGTGGGTGATGTACAGTCCCAGCCCGGTGCCGCCGAAGCGCCGCGTGGTGGAGGCTTCCCCCTGTCCGAAGGCGCGGAAGAGGCGCGCCTGCACCTCGGGGGTCATGCCGATGCCGTTGTCGGCCACGCGCACGACGAGGTGGGCGGGCCCGCCGTCCGCCGCCTCCACCCGCAGCGCCACGTGCCCGCGGCGGGTGGCGCGGCCGCTGCTGAACTTGATGGCGTTCCCCACGAGGTTGTACAGCACCTGCCGCAGGCGCATGGCGTCGCAGGCCACGCGGGCGGGGAGTTCGGGGGCGATGAAGAGGGCCAGGTCCACCTCCTTGGCCACCGCCACGGGGGTGAGCGTGGCGCACACCTCCTCCACCAGGGGGCGGAGGTCGTGGTCCCCCACGTCGAAGGAGAGGTGGCCGGCCTCGATCTTGGAGACGTCGAGGATGTCGTCGATGACGGCCAGGAGCCCCCTCCCCGACTGCTGGATCGTGCGCACCGCGTCGCGCTCACGCTCGGGGAGGTCGGCGGCCGCGAGGATCTCCGCCATGCCGATGACCCCGTTGAGCGGGGTGCGGATCTCGTGGCTCATCATGGCGAGGAAGGTGGACTTGGCGCGGTTGGCGGCGTCGGCCTCCTCCACGGCGCGCGCCAGCTCGCGGGTGCGGGCGGCCACCAGCTCCTCCAGGTGCGCCTTGTACGCCTCCAGCTCGCGGGTGGTGCGGACCACGTCGGTGAAGTCCACCCAGGCGAAGATCACCTCGCGCCCCACGCGCGTGATGAAAGGGGTGATGTAGCGCTCGAGGCCGTCCTTGCCGGTGACGGTGAGGTCGGAGGAGCGGGCGGAGGGAGCCTCGCGGGTGAGCGCGGCGACCTCCTCGGTCATGGTGCTGCGGACGAGGTCGCGGTAGGCGGGGTCGGGGAAGAAGGCGGCGAGCTGCGCCTCGGCGGTGGGGAGATCGTCGACGGTGTAGCCGAACAGCGCGGTGAAGGCGCGGTTGACGCGCAGGATGCGGGTGGTGGCGAGGTCCAAAACCCCCATGGCCAGGGGGGACTCGGCGAACATGGTCTGCACTGACGCTTCGCTCTTGCGCCGGCGGAGCTCCTCGGCCTGCTGTTGCGCGCGCGCCTCGAGCGTGGCGAGGACGAGCCCCAGGAACCGGGTGACCTCCTCCACGAGGCCGACGAGCTCCGGGTGGAAGAAGCCGGGGGCGTGGGCGTAGACGGCGAAGGCGGCGTGGGCGGGGCCGGGGCCCGGGATGGGGCAGGCGACGACGCTGCCAAGGCCGTGCGCCGCGGCGATGGGGTGCCAGGGGGCGGTACGGGGATCGCGCGCGAGGTCGTGCACCACCACGGTGCGCTGGTCGCGGAGGGCGAGGCCGACCGGGCCGTGGCTGGTGAGGAGGGCGGGGTCGGTGGTGACGCGGAGCTGCTGCACGCAGCCGGCCTCGGCGCCGTCCACGGCGACGGGGCGGAGCGCCCCGAGGGCGGGGTCAACGCGCCCCACCCACGCGAGGCGGAAGTGGCCGGCCTGGATGGCGACGCGGCAGAGGGTGTCGAAGGCCTCCTCGGGGGTGGTGACGGAGAAGAGGGCTTCGTTGGCGCGGGTGAGGAAGGTGTGGAGCTGGAGGCGCCCTTCCAGGCCGAGGCGGGCGGCGCGTTCCTCATCCAGGGCGCGCTGGAGGGTGTCGACGGTGGGGGGGTGGGGGGGGAGCGCGCCGGTCATCTGGGGAAGGTACGGGGCGCCGAGGGGGGGGCAAGCTGGCGGTTGGTGCCAGTGCAGACGGGGAGCGGCGGGGCGGCCGGAGGGGTTGGCTGGGGGGCGCCGGGGTGGTACATTGGGAATTCCCCCGGAAATGACGGGACGATTCGGCTAGGTAGCTCAGTTGGTAGAGCAGCGGACTGAAAATCCGCGTGTCGGGGGTTCGATTCCCTCCCTAGCCACTGTTGCACGCGAAACGGCGCCCCGACCTTGTCTGGGCGCCGTTTGTGTGTTTCCGGGGCCCGGAAAGGGTAGCAATGATGTCCGGGGGCGTTGCCTTCCCCCCGGGGTTGGCGCGCCTCCCCTGCCCGTGCGAGGTTGCGGGCGTCCGTTGCCCCCCCTCCGCTTTCGCCCGCCGCTCCCGTGTCCACCCCGCTCCGTCGCCCTGCCGCCACCGGCTTCGCCCCGCTCACGCATTCTGCCACGGCCGCCGGTCTCCTGACGCTGGCGCTGCTGGCGTGCAGCGGCGGGGACGGCGGGGGCAGCACCCCCACCACGCCAGGGGGCGGGGGCGGCCAGCCCGCCGCGGTGGCCGCGGTGACGGTGGCCCCCACCGCGTGCGCCCTGCTCCCCGCCGGCAGCTGCACGCTTTCGGCCACCACCACCGATGCCGCCGGGCGCGCGCTCGCCGGCCGCACCGTCAGCTGGGCCACCTCGGCGCCCCCGGTGGCCACCGTGGTGAACGGCGTGGTGACCGCCGTGGCCCCCGGCACCGCCACCATCTCCGCCACCAGCGAAGGGCAGGTGGGCACCGCCACCATCACGGTCACGCCGGTGCCCGTGGCGTCGGTCACCGTCACCCCCGCCACCTGCCCGCTGCAGGTGGGGGGGAGCTGCACGCTGGCGGCCACCCCCCGGGACGCCGCCGGCGCTCCCCTCACGGGGCGCCCGGTCAGCTGGAGCTCGGCCACCCCGGCGGTGGCCACCGTCTCGGCCGCCGGCGTGGTGACCGCCATCGGGGTGGGGACCGCCATCGTGACCGCCTCCGCCGACGGGAAGACCGCCACCGCCACGGTGACCGTGACGCCAGTGCCCGTCGCGAGCGTGGCGCTGTCCCCCGCCACCGCGGCGCTGCGCGTGGGCGGACGGCAGGCGTTCACCGCCACCGCCCGTGACGCGGCTGGCGCGCCCCTGACCGGGCGCGTGGTGGCGTGGAGCAGCAGCGCCGCCGCCGTGGCCACCATCGACAGCACCGGGCTGCTCACCGCGGTGGCCCCCGGCACGGCCACCGTGACCGCCACCGTGGAGGGGCGCACCGCCACGGCGACCGTCACCGTCACCCCCGTCCCCGTGGCCGCCGTGTCGGTGTCCCCCGCCACCGTGACCGTGCGCGTGGGGTCCACGCAGGCGATGACCGCCAGCGCGCGCGATAGCGCCGGAGGCGTCCTCACCGGGCGTCCGGTGACCTGGCAGTCCGGCGCGCCCGCCATCGCGACGGTGTCCGCCGCCGGGGTGGTCACCGGCGTGGCGCCAGGGACCGCCGCCATCACCGCCACGGTGGAGGGGCGCACCGCCGCCGCGCAGGTGACCGTCGCGCGCGCCCCCGTGGCCACGGTGGCCATCTCCCCGGCGCCGGCGCGGGTGTACGTGGACAGCCTCGTGCAGCTGGCCGCCACCGTGCGCGACGACAGCGGTCGCACGCTCACCGACCGCACCGTGACGTGGACCACCAGCGCGCCCGCGGTGCTGCAGGTCAACGCCGCGGGGCTCATCGGCGGCATCGCCCCCGGCACGGCGACCATCACCGCCACGGCGGACGGGCGGTCGGCGTCGCTCACGGTGACGGTGGCGTCGCTGCTCAGCTTTCGCATGTACACCAGCAGCTCGCCCGCGGGCCCGTGGCAGCACAAGACCGTCGTGGTCAGCGGCGGCGACGCGCTGGAGCTGGTGGACCCCTCGCCGGTGCTGCTCCCCGACGGGCGCATCCTCCTGTACTACCTCATGAACTACGCGGGGCGGGGGGACCCCGCCGCCGGGCAGCCGAACAACCAGTGGAAGATGGGGGTGGCCGAATCCACGGACGACGGGGAGTCGTTCGTGGAGCGCGGGACGGCGTTCGTGTCCCCCACGTCGATCACCGATCCCTTCCCCATGGTGCTGGCCGACGGGCGCATCCGGATGCTGTATGCGCAGACCATCAACGGGACGCCGTCCGTGCTCAGCGCCACCTCGAGCGACGCCACCGGGCTGACGTTCCCGTACACCCCCGACGCCGGCGTGCGCTCCGCCGGCGCCAGCATCCCCGGCGCCCTGCGCATCGGGTCCACCTACTACCTGTACGCGTGCGGCGAGGGGATCACCTACGCCACCTCGTCCGACGGTCTCGCCTTCGGGGCCCGCAGCGTGGCCATCCCGCCGTCGGCGGGCATCACCTGCGACCCCAGCCCGGTGAGCGCGGGGCCCGCCAGCCACGTGATGGCCTACAAGACGCGTCCCATGGGCGTGCAGGACCCGCGCTCCGATACCACGTACATCGCCACCAGCACCAACGGCACCAGCTGGACGCGGTTGGCGACGCCGGTGGGGGCCGGCTCCGTGCCGGGGCTGGTGCGCGACCGCAACGGGCTCTATCGCATCTACGTGGTGTACTTCCCGCCGCGCTGAGGGGCGCGCCTCCCGCCGGCGGGGGCTGTTGCTTGATCCCCGCCCCCCCCGGGGGTAGCGTTGGGGATGCGGATCGTCTGCATCGGAGGTGGACCGGCGGGGCTGTACTTCGCCCTGCTGATGAAGAAGCTCGACCCTCGCCACGAGATCACCGTGGTGGAGCGCAACCGCCCCACGGACACCTTCGGGTGGGGGGTGGTGTTTTCCGACGCCACCATGGCGCACATGCGCCAGTGGGACGCGGAGACGTGCGCCGCCATCGAGGGGGCGTTCGCGCACTGGGACGACATCGAGCTGGTCTTCAAGGGGCGGCGCATCCGCTCGGGGGGGCACGGCTTCGTGGGGATCGGGCGGCAGCGGCTGCTGGGGATCCTCCAGGACCGGTGCCAGGCGCTGGGGGTGGCGCTCCGCTTCGAGACCGAGGCGGACTCCGACCTGGACTTCCCCGACGCCGACCTGGTGATCGCCGCCGACGGGATCAACTCCAAGGTGCGCACGGCGTACGCCGACGTCTTCCGCCCCGAGGTGGACGTGCGCCCCAACCGCTTCATCTGGCTGGGGACGCCGCGCCGCTTCGACGCCTTCACCTTCGACTTCCGCCGCACGGCGCACGGCTGGTTCCAGGCGCACCTGTACCAGTTCGACGCCGAGACCTCCACCTGCATCGTGGAGTGCCCCGAGGCGGTGTGGCGGGCGCACGGGCTGGACACCGCCGACCAGGCGGCCTCGGTGGCGTTCTGTGAGGACCTGTTCGCCGAGACGCTGGCGGGGGCCCCGCTGCGCTCCAACGCGCGCCACCTGCGCGGCTCGGCGTGGCTCAACTTCCAGCGCGTGCGGTGCGCGCAGTGGTGGACGCGCAACGCGCACGGCGCGCACGTGGTGCTCATGGGGGACGCGGTGCACACCGCGCACTTCGCCATCGGCGCCGGGACCAAGCTGGCGCTGGAGGACGCCATCGAGCTGGTGCGGCAGTTCCAGCGGCAGGGGGACGCGCCGGAGGCGCTCCCCGCGGTGCTGGACGCCTTCCAGGCGGCGCGGCAGGTGGAGGTGCTGCGCATCCAGAACGCCGCGGCCAACGCGATGGAGTGGTTCGAGGTGTGCGGCGCGCGCTACTGCGACCAGCTGGAGCCCGAGCAGTTCATGTACTCGCTGCTCACGCGGAGCCAGCGGATCAGCCACGAGAACCTCCGCCTGCGCGACCGCGCGTGGCTGGAGGGGTACGAGCGGTGGCTGGCGGCGCGCACGCCGCTGCCGCCGGCCCCCGCGGACGCGCCGCCGGTGCCGCCGATGTTCACCCCCTTCACCGTGCGCGGGCTGACGCTGCGCAACCGCGTGGTGGTGTCGCCCATGGCGCAGTACTCCGCGGTGGACGGAATCGCCGGCGAGTACCACCTGGTGCACCTGGGGGCGCGGGCCATGGGGGGCGCGGCGCTGGTGCTCACCGAGATGACCTGCCCCTCCCCCGAGGCGCGGATTACCCCCGGGTGCCCCGGGCTGTGGACCGACGCGCAGGAGGCGGCGTGGGCGCGCATCACGGCGTGGGTGCACGCGCACAGCGAGGCGAAGATCGGGGTGCAGCTGGGGCACAGCGGCGCCAAGGGGAGCACGCGCCGCGCGTGGGACGGGATCGACCGGCCGCTCCCCGCCGACGGCCCCGAGCCCAACTGGCCGCTGGTGAGCGCGTCGCCGCAGCGCTACCTCCCGGACGAGAGCCAGGAGGCGCGCGCCATCACCCGCGCCGAGATGGACCAGGTGTGCGCCGACTTCGTGGCGGCCACGCGGCGCGCCGCGCGCGCGGGGTTCGACTGGCTGGAGCTGCACGCGGCGCACGGCTACCTGCTCTCCAGCTTCCTGTCGCCGCTCACCAACCAGCGCACCGACGCGTACGGGGGCACGTTGGCCAACCGGCTCCGCTACCCGCTGGAGCTGTTCGCCGCGATGCGCGCCGCGTGGCCGGCGCACCTCCCCATGTCGGTGCGCCTCTCCGCGCACGACTGGGTGGCGGGCGGGATCACCCCCGCCGACGCGGTGGAGATCGCGCGGGCCTTCAAGGACGCGGGCGCCGACCTGATCGACTGCTCGTCGGGGCAGGTGAGCAAGCGCGAGCGCCCGGTGTACGGGCGCATGTTCCAGACGCCCTTCGCCGACCGCATCCGGCAGGAGGCGGGGATCGCCACCATCGCGGTGGGGGCGATCAGCGAGGCGGACCACGTGAACTCCATCATCGCCGCGGGGCGCGCCGACCTGTGCGCGGTGGCGCGTCCGCACCTGGCCAACCCGGCGTGGACGCTCACCGAGGCGGCGCGCATCGGCTACACGGGGCTCACGTGGCCGGCGCCGTACCGGTCGGCCAAGCCGCAGCTGGAGGCGGCGTTCGCGCGCGCCCAGGCGCAGGGGCAGCCGCAGCCGCCGTCGGGGCCGTCGCCCTCGAGGCCGTCGTGAACGGCGAGGCGGCGCCGATGCTGGCCCACCGGCATGCGCTGGTCACCGGGGCGGGGCGCGGCATCGGGGCGGCCATCGCGCAGCGGCTGGCGGCGGCCGGGGCGCACCTCACGCTGGTGGGGCGCGACGCCGAGGCGCTGGCCCGGCGCGCCGCCACGCTCCCCCCGGCGGCGTCGGGGACGGCGCACCACGCCGTGGCGTGCGACGTGAGCGACAGCGCCGCCGTGGCCGCGGCCCTGGCGGCCGTGCCGCGCGTGGACGTGCTGGTGAACAACGCGGGGCAGGCGGGGACCGCGCCGGTGCACGCCACCGACGACGCCCTCTGGCAGCGGATGCTGGGGGTCAACCTGAGCGGCCCCTTCCACGTGATCCGCGCGCTGCTGCCGGCCATGCGCACCGCCGGCACGGGGCGCATCATCACCATCGCCAGCAGTGCGGGGCAGCGCGGCTACGCCTACGCCGCCGCGTATGCCGCCGCCAAGCACGGCGTGGTGGGGCTCACGCGGTCGCTGGCGCTGGAGCTGGCCGCCACGGCGATCACCGTGAACGCCGTCTGCCCCGGCTTCACCGACACCGACCTGCTGGACGCCAGCGTGGCCACCATCGTGGCCGCCACCGGGCGCGACGCCGACAGCGCGCGCGCCGCGCTCCGCCGCACCAATCCGCAAGGCCGCTTCGTCACCCCGGGCGAGGTGGCCGCGCTGGTGCTGTGGCTGTGCGCCCCCGAGGCCGGCGGCATCACCGGCCAGGCGCTGGCGGTGAGCGGCGGCGAGGTGATGCCATGACCCGTTCCCCTTCCATCGTCCGCGCATGACCGACTCCCTCGCCGCCTTTGACGCCGGCACCCGCCGCTCGCTGGCCGGCTACGCGCCGCAGCATGTGCTCTGGGAGGTGGAGGCGGGGGTGGCCACCCTCACGCTGCACCGCCCCGAGCGGAAGAACCCGCTCACCTTTGCCAGCTACGCCGAGCTGCGCGACCTGTTCCGGGCGCTGGCGCACGCCGACGACGTGCACGCGGTGGTGCTCACCGGGGCGGGGGGGACCTTCTGCTCCGGGGGGGATGTGCGCGACATCATCGGCCCGCTGGTGGCGATGGCGCCCCCCGACCTGCTCCGGTTCACGCGGATGACCGGCGACCTGGTGGTGGCGATGCGCAAGTGTCCGCAGCCCATCATCGCGGCGGTGGACGGCGTGTGCGCCGGCGCGGGGGCGATCCTCGCGATGGCGTCGGACCTGCGGCTGGGGACGGCGCGCAGCCAGGTGGCGTTTCTCTTCAACCGCGTGGGGCTGGCCGGGTGCGACATGGGGGCGTGCGCCATCCTGCCGCGGATCATCGGGCAGGGGCGCGCCGCCGAGCTGCTGTTCACCGGGCGTGCGCTCCCGGGGCCCGAGGCGGAGCGGTGGGGGTTCCACAACCGGCTGGTGGAGCCCGAGGCGCTGCTGGACGAGGCGCGGGCGATGGCGCGCGCGCTGGCGGCGGGCCCCACCTTCGCCAACGGGCTCACCAAGGCGATGCTGCACCAGGAGTGGACGCTGACCATCGAGCAGGCCATCGAGGCGGAGGCGCAGGCGCAGGCGCTGTGCATGGGGACCGAGGACTTCCGGGGCGCCTACGCCGCCTTCATGGCGCGGCGCCCTCCCACCTTCAGCGGGCGCTGACGGTGGCCGACCGCGGCTACCTCCGCTGGCCCTTCTTCACGCCGGCCCACGCCGCGCTGGCGGAGGACGCCGACGCGTGGGGCGCGACGCAGCTGACGGGGACGCACGGCGACGACGTGGATGACGCCTGCCGCGCGCTGGTGCGCGCGCTGGGGGCGGGCGGCTGGCTGCGCCACGCCGTGGCGGGGACGGCGTGGGGGGGCGCGGCCGACGTGATCGACACGCGCGCCGTGTGCCTGCTGCGCGAGACGCTGGCGCGCCATGACGCGCTGGCCGACTTCGCCTTTGCCATGCAGGGGCTGGGGTCGGGGGCCATCAGCCTGGCCGGCACCGACGCGCAGCGGGCGCGCTACCTCCCGCGCGTGGCGCGCGGCGAGGCGATCGCCGCCTTCGCGCTCTCCGAGCCGCAGGCGGGGTCGGACGTGGCGGCGCTGGCGTGCGCGGCGCGGCTGGAGGGGGACCACTACGTGGTGGACGGCGAGAAGACGTGGATCTCCAACGGCGGCATCGCCGACTTCTACGTCACCTTCGTGCGCACCGGCGAGGGGGCGGGGTCGCGCGGGATCACGGCGCTGGTGATCGACGCCGACACCCCCGGGCTGGCGGTGGCCGAGCGGATCAACGTGATGGCGCCGCACCCGCTGGCGCGGCTGCGCTTCACCGGGTGCCGCGTCCCCGTCGCGCAGCGCATCGGCGCCCCCGGCGAGGGGTTCAAGGTGGCGATGCGCACGCTGGACGTGTTCCGCACCTCGGTGGCGGCGGCGGCGCTGGGGATGGCGCGCCGCGCGCTGGACGAGGGGGTGGCGCGCGCCCTGGCGCGCCCGCTGTTCGGCGGGCGGCTGGCCGACCTGCAGCTCACGCAGGCGAAGCTGGCGGAGATGGCCACCACCATCGACAGCGCGGCGCTGCTCACCTACCGCGCGGCGTGGCAGCGCGACCAGGGGGGGCCGGTCACGCGCGAGGCGGCGATGGCCAAGCTGGCCGCCACCGAGGGGGCGCAGCGGGTGATCGACGCCGCCGTGCAGCTGTGGGGCGGGCTGGGGGTGGTGCACGACCACCCCGTGGAGCGCCTCTATCGCGAGATCCGCGCCCTCCGCATCTATGAGGGGGCCAGCGAGGTGCAGCAGCTGATCATCGCTCGCGAGCTGCTGCGCGAGGCCGCCCCGCCGCCGTCCCCGTCCGCCTGACCCGCCCCCGTCACGCGAGCCGCCCATGCCCTCCGCGCACGTCGACACCTTCTGCCGCGACGCGCTCCCCCCCGAGGCGGAGCAGCCGACGTTCCTGTTCGACCTGCCGGCGCTGCAGTTCCCCGCGCAGCTCAACTGCGGACGGGCGCTGCTGGACGACGCGGTGGCGCGCGGGTGGGGAGCGCGCCCCTGCCTGGAGGCGCCGGGGGTGCGGTGGAGCTACCGCGAGCTGCAGGCGCACGCCGACCGCATCGCCCACGTGCTGGTGCGCGAGATGGGGGTGGTGCCCGGGAACCGCGTGCTGCTGCGCGCCCCCAACACCCCCATGCTGGTGGCCTGCTGGTTCGCGGTCATGAAGGCGGGGGCGGTGGCGGTGGCCACCATGCCGCTGCTGCGCGCGCGCGAGCTGGCCACGATCATCGACATCGCGCAGGTCACGCACGCGCTGTGCGACGCCACGCTGGTGGAGGAGTGGGCGCAGGCCGCAGCCGAGCGGCCGGGGGTGCGCGCGTGGCGCGTGATGCGCGACGCCGGCCCCGACGGGCTGGAGGCGGCGATGGCGCGGCACGACGCCCCCTTTGCCGCCGTGGACACCGCCGCCGACGACTGCTGCCTGCTGGCGTTCACGTCGGGGACCACCGGCGTCCCCAAGGCCACCATGCACTTCCACCGCGACGTGCTGGCGATCTGCGCCTGCTGGCCGCCGCACGTGCTGCGCGCGGGCCCCGACGACCGCTTCATCGGCAGCCCGCCGCTGGCGTTCACCTTCGGGCTGGGGGGGCTGGTGCTGTTCCCCATGAGCGTGGGGGCCACGGCGATCCTGCTGGAGAAGGTCGCGCCGCCGCAGCTGCTGGAGGGGATCCTGGCGTTCGGGGCCACGGTGCTGTTCACCGCCCCCACCTCGTATCGCGCGCTGGCGGCGCACCGCGAGGCGCTGGCCGGCTCGGGGCTGCGCAAGTGCGTCTCCGCGGGGGAGGCGCTCCCGGCGCCCACGCGCGCGCTCTGGCGCGAGGCCACGGGGATCGAGCTCATCGACGGCATCGGCGCCACCGAGCTGCTGCACATCTTCATCTCGGCCGACGAGGCGCACGCGCGCCCCGGGGCCACCGGCGTGCCGGTGCCGGGGTACCGCGCCGAGGTGGTGGACGAGGCCGGGGTGCCGGTGCCGCGCGGCACCGTGGGGCGGCTGCGGGTGCAGGGGCCCACGGGGTGCCGCTACCTGAACGACGCGCGCCAGCGGCAGTACGTGCGCGACGGGTGGAACTACACGGGCGACGCCTACTGGCAGGACGAGGACGGGTACTTCCACTATCACGCGCGCACGGACGACCTGATCATCTCGTCGGGGTACAACATCGCGGGGCCCGAGGTGGAGGCGGCGCTGCTGGAGCACCCTGCGGTGGCGGAGTGCGGCGTGGCGGGGGTGCCCGACGAGGAGCGGGGGCAGCTGGTGAAGGCGTGGGTGGTGCTGCGCGAGGGGGCGGTGCCGGGGGCCGCGCTGGTGCGTGAGCTGCAGGACTTCGTGAAGGGGCGGATCGCGCCGTACAAGTATCCGCGCGCCGTGGCGTTCACCGCGCAGCTGCCGCGCACGACCACCGGGAAGCTGCAGCGGTTCCGGCTGGCGTCGTGCGTGGAGCGGCCACTGGAGGAGGAGGCGGGCGATGCATGAGGTGCTGCGGCCGGCCGGGTGGAAGCGCCCGCGGGGGTACGCCAACGGGGTGCTGGCGCAGGGGCGCCAGCTGCACGTGGCGGGGATGATCGGCTGGGATGCCGACGAGCGGCTGGTGGGGGACGACCTGGTGGCGCAGGTGCGTCAGGCGCTGGCCAACGTGGTGGCCGTGCTGGCGGCCGGGGGTGCCACGCCGCAGCACATCGTGCGGATGACCTGGTACGTGGTGGACCGCGAGGCGTACCTGGCGGCGCAGGGGGCCATCGGGGCGGTGTTCCGCGAGCTCATCGGCCACTTCGCCATCGCCATGACGGCGGTGGAGGTGCGCGGGCTGATGGAGCCCGGGGCGCTGGTGGAGATCGAGGTGACGGCGGTCATCCCGTACAACTGCCTAGGTACCAGAGACGAGCACCGATAGGTGGGAGGGAGAGGGACGAGGTGGTGGGTGGGCAGGGTGGGCACCTGACGCCTCGTGCCTCTGCCTCTTCCCTATTACGACTGGCACCTGGAACCCAGGCAGGGGCTCACCGCTCTCGTCTGCCGGGCACCATAGGGGGAGCGGGCTCTGGCGTGTCTCGCGGGTATGACCTTGCTTCCGCACCTCCCGCCGCCGCGCCGCGCCCGGGTGGCCGTGGCCCTCCTGGCCACCACGCTGCTGGCTCCCCTCACGGGGGCTGAGGCGGCGCAGGGGCAGCCTCCCGCCCCCCGCCTGGTCACCCTCACCGGCGTGGTGCGCGACTCGGCCACCGGCGAGGTGCTCCCCAACGCCCGCGTGGGGGTGCAGAGCTCCCCCCGTGTGGTCATCACCAACGCCGACGGGCGCTTCACCCTGCTGGAGGTGCCGGCGGCGCCCCAGCAGCTGCGGGTGCAGTACATCGGCTACCGCACCATGACGCTGCCGGTGCGCGCCGACTCGGCGCTGCGCCCGCTCGAGGTGCGGCTGGCCAAGGCGGTGGTGCGGCTGTCGGGGGTGCGGGCCACCGCCGCCACCGAGGAGAACCCCACCGTGGTGGCCATCGGTCGCGACATCAGCGTGCAGTCCATCTCGACCGCGCAGGTGGAGGCGATGCCGTCGGTGGGAGAATCCGACGTGTTCCGCGCACTGCAGATGCTCCCCAGCGTCGCGGGGGCGGGGAACGGCGGTGCCAGCCTGTCGGTGCGTGGCGGGAAGCCCGACCAGAACCTGGTGCTGCTGGACGGGATCAACGTGTACTACGTGGACCACTTCTTCGGGCTGTTCAGCGCCTTCAACACCGACGCGCTCAAGGACATCCAGCTATACGCCGGCGGGTACCCGGCGCGCTACGGCGGGCGCGTGTCCTCGGTCATCGACCTCACGGGCAAGGCGGGGGACGAGCGCCAGTTCCGGGCCAGCGGCGGCGCCAGCCTGCTGAGCGCACGCGGCGTGGTGGAGGTCCCACTGGGGCGCGGGAGCCTGCTGCTGTCGGGGCGCCGGTCCTACACCGACGTGATCAAGAGCGGGCTGTACAACCGGCTGTTCGACTTTGCGCGCGCCGGGTCGTCCACCACCGGCCAGCCGCAGGGGCCCGGCGGGTTCGGCCCCGGGCGCGGCGGCTTCGGGCGCTTCCAGGCGGCCACGGTGGACCCGTCGTTCTACTTCTACGACGTCAACGCCAAGCTCACCTACCGCCCGTCCTCCAAGGACGTGGCCACCGTGAGCGTGTTTCGCGGGCTGGACAACCTGGACCAGTCGCAGACGCTGGGGGGCGGCTTTGCGCCGTTCAACCGCGGGGGGCAGGGCACGGGGCCCGCCACCACCCCCACGCTCAACGACCTCACCATCGCGCAGAACACCGGCGCCAGCGCGCGCTGGTTCCGCCAGTGGACCAGCCGCGTGGCGAGCGACCTGATCGTGTCGCAGTCGCGCTACGTGAGCATCAGCGACCGCACCGCCAGCGGCGGGACCCCCATTGGCGGGGCGCGCTTCACCTTCGGGTTCGAGGAGGACAACACCGTGGATGACCGCACCGTGCGGTTGGAGACCACGGTGGACGTGGCGGCGGCCTCCCGCCTGGAGGCCGGGGTGTGGGTGACCGACAACACGGTGCACTACGCCTTCGTGGTGGGGAGCACCACCGACACGCTGCAGCGGCGGCGCAACACGCTGCGCGACAACCGGGCCACCACCAGCGCGGCGTTCGTGCAGCACCGGTGGACGCCGGTGCCGGCGCTGGAGCTCACCACCGGCGTGCGCGCCACCCGCTACGACGCCACCGGAGCGTCGTTCGTGGAACCGCGCGTGAGCGGCGGGTGGCAGCTGTCGCCGGCGCTGCGCCTCAAGGCGGCGTGGGGGCGCTACCACCAGTTCGTGAACCGCGTGGAGAACGAGGACGTGCTGCAGGGGAGCCGCGACTTCTGGCTGCTGGCCGACAGCGCGCTGCCCCCGCAGGGGTCCACGCACGTGGTGGCGGGGTTCCTGTATGACCGTCCCGGATGGGCGTTCAACGCCGAGGCGTACGACAAGACGATGGAGAACGCCACCCTCTTTTCGCGGCGCTACCGGCAGCAGTTCGGGGTGAACACCGGGTCGTTCTTCTATGTGGGTGACGGGCGCGCGCGGGGGGTGGAGCTGCTGCTGGAGAAGAAGCGGGGGGCCTTCACCGGGTGGACCAGCTACACGCTGATGAAGGCCACCAACCGCTTCGCCGAGGTGGATGGCGGGCGCACCTTTGCCAGCGCGCTGGACCAGCGGCACGAGCTGAAGGGCTTTGGCACCTTCCAGGTGGGGCAGTGGGACTTCTCCACCGTGGCGCTGTATGGGAGCGGGCGTCCCTATACGGCGCCGGTGTCGCAGTACCAGCTCAAGCTGCTGGACGGCACGCTGCAGAGCTACATCAACGTGAGCGACAAGAACAGCCTGCGCCTCCCCAGCTACCAGCGCGTGGACCTGGCGGCCTCCCGCATCTTCGAGACGGAGGGGTCCTTCGACTGGCGGGTGGGGATCTCGCTGTACAACATCCTCAATCGCCGCAATGTCTCGTTCCGGAAATTCGACCTGAGCACGACGCCCATGACCGTGACCGACGTGGCGCAGCTGGGGTTCACCCCCAGTTTGGACGTGAAGCTCACCTGGCGCGGGCAGCGTGACCGCCCGTCGGGGATCGAGCGGTGAGCCCCCGTCCCATGTGCTCCCGCGCCGCGCTGCTGGCGGCCGTGCTGCTGCTGGGCGCGTGCGGCGACCCGGCCACCACCGCCCCCGGCGCCGCCGAGCCGGTGGTGCGCGCGTACCTGTACGCGGGGCAGCCGGTGAACGACATCCGGCTCACCTGGACCGTCCCCATCAGCCCCACCGACACCACCGCGCCGGTGGCGCCCCCGCCCATCAACGACGCGCGGCTCACGCTGGTCCGCAACGGCGTGCGCTACGCGCTCACGCGGGCACCGGGGGACAGCGGCTACTACCAGTACACCGGCACCGACCTGGTGGTGCGCGAGGGGGACACGTGGGCGCTGGAGGGGTCGGTGGGGGCACAGGTGCTGTCGGCGCGCACCATCGTGCCGGTGCGCCCCTCGGGGGCGCGGGTGGGGTCCTCCACGCTCACCGTGCCCAACCTGACCTTCGGCCCGGGCGGGTTTGGCGGGGGGCGTCCCGACCTGTCGCTGGCGCAGACGATGGTGCGGTGGACGCGCACGCCGGGGGCGCTGTACTTCGTGACGCTGGACAACGTCGAGGCCAACCCCGTCGCCATCGACTTCGGGCTCCCCGAGCGATTCCGCGGCCGGCGCCGGCTGGTGTTCCCGCCCACGCCGGCGGACAGCCTTCCCATCAATGCGCTGGGGCTCCCCTTCCTGGGGCGCTACCGGGTGCAGGTGTGGCGGGTGAACGAGGAGTACGCGGCGCTGTACAACACGCTGCAGCAGGACTCGCGCGACCTCAACGAGCCGTTCACCAACATCACCGGCGGCGTGGGGGTGTTCACGGCGTTCGCGGCGGATACGACCAGCGTGGTGGTCGTACGCCCCCAGTGACACTGCCTAGGTGTGAGGGGCGAGCACCGATAGGTGGGAGGGAGAGGGACGAGGTGGTGGGTGGGAGGGGGGCACCTGTCGCCTCGTGCCTCTGCCTCTTCCCTATTACGACTGGCACCTGGAACCCAGGCAGGGCCTGTAGGTGGGAGCGAGAGGGACGAGGTGGTGGGTGGGATCGGAAGCCTCGTGCCTCTGCCTCGTCCCTATTAAGTCTGGCACCTGGAACCCAGGCAGTGCCTGTAGATGGGAGGGAGAGGGACGAGGTGGTGGGTGGGATCGGCAGCCTCGTGCCTCTGCCTCTTCCCTATTACGACTGGCACCTGGAACCCAGGCAGTGCCCACGCCGGTGGGCCCACCAGTCCACGAGCATGCGCTCGGCCACGAAGCCGCCAACGGTGATCCCCACCCGCGTGCCGGCGAATGCCCACGACTGCCCGAGGGACTGCCGTTCGGGGCGCCAGAGCAGTGAGGCGCCCGTGCCCACCAGGATGCTCGCCACCAGCGGCACGTTGACGCGGCGCCGTCCCTGGCGATCGACCGCCGTGAAGGTGGCTGTGAAGGCGCAGCGCGCCAAGGCATCTGGGGGGCAGGGCGTGGCGTCGGGGCGGTAGCCCGTCGCGCGCTCCAGCGAGCGGACGGTGACCACTTGCACGAGGTAAAAGCCCGTTTGGTCGGCGACGCGGTGGCGGAAACCCGGCCAGGTCCGCGACCAGGCGGTGGGTGATCCCACCAGGTGCGCACCGCCGGCGCCGGCAACGATCAGCGCGCCGGTGAGCGCCGCCGTGGTGGCGAGCGACGTGCTGTCCGCGGCGGGCGCCACCGCGCCAGCCTCTTGCGCGGGCAGCGGGCGCGGCGCCGCCAGGAGGGCGCAGCCGCACAGGGCGCAACGGGCCAGGTGTCGCAGGCCGAGGCGTGCTGGTGTCATCGGCGGAGGAAAGGCATCGGTCACAAACGGAAGCCGAAAGCTAACGCACCCGGTGAACACGGGCGCCGCGCGCGACAACTGCCCAGGTACCAGAGACGAGCACCGATAGGTGTGAGGGAGAGGGACGAGGTGGTGGGTGGGCAGGGTGGGCACCTGACGCCTCGTGCCTCTGCCTCTTCCCTATTACGACTGGCACCTGGGACCCAGGCTGTTGCCATGGTCAGCGGCTGCGCTGTCCTCACCCGCCGCCCTGGTTGGCCAGCACCGCCGCCATCACCGCCCCGGCGTACTCCACGTCCCCGGGGGTGAGCTCCACGAAGGGGGGGCGCCCCCGCGACTTCTGGATCTCCACGCCATTGCCGTACACCTCCACGCTCAGCACCGACGACAGGCGGATGGTGACGTTCCGGCTGGCCCCGCGCAGGATCAGCCGCGTGCTGGTGACGTACAGCGTCCCGGCATCGATGCGGGTGAGGCGGTCCACCGTGTGGCGCACCGGCGT
>JBEIJM010000024.1:0-27187 GCA_040380205.1 Gemmatimonadaceae bacterium | reverse complement strand
CGCCGCTTCCCCCAGGCGCGCGAAGTGGATTGTGACCGGGGGCTGGTGGCGCCCGGCTTCGTCGATGCGCACACCCACGCCTTCTTCGGGGCGCCTCGGGTGGCCGAGCATGAGCTGCGGGCCACCGGCGTCCCCTATCTGGAAATCGCGCGGCAGGGCGGTGGCATCCACAGTTCCGTGCGCGACCTGCGCGCCCGCCGCACCGACGAGCTGGTGGCGCGCACGGTGCCGCGGTTGGCGCGCTTGGCGGCCGGCGGGGTGACCACGGTGGAGGTCAAGTCGGGGTATGGCCTGTCCGTGGAAGAGGAGCTCCGCTCGCTGCGGGGGATCGCCCAGGTGGCCGCGCAGGTGCCCATGCACGTGGTCGCCACCTGCCTGGGCGCGCACGAGGTGCCGTTGGAGCATCGCGATGCGCCCGGCGGGCGCGCGGCGTGGCTGCGCCTCCTGGCCGAGGAGCTGTACCCGGTGGTGGCGCGTGAGCGGTTGGCGTCCTTTGTCGATGTCTTCTGCGAGCCCGGCGTGTTCACTGCGGACGAGGCCCGGCAGCTGTTGGTGGCCGGGGCGCGCCTGGGGTTGCGGGCCAAGCTGCACGCCGACGAGTTGCACGACGGCGGAGCGGCGGCCCTGGCGGCCGAGCTGGCCGCCGTCAGCGCCGACCACCTCGCCGCCATCTCCCCCGCAGGCGTGCGGGCGCTCGCCACGGCACCCACGGTGGCCACCCTGTTGCCGGCCACCATGCTCTTCCTCGACCGGCGCCAGGCGCCGGCCCGGGCGCTGGTGGAGGCCGGCTGCGCCGTGGCGCTGGCCACCGACCTCAACCCCGGCACCGCACCGCTGCAGTCGTTTCCCCTGCTCCTCACGCTGGCCGTCTCGGCGCTGCGCCTCTCGGCCGCCGAGGCCTGGGTGGCGGCCACCGTCAATGGCGCGGCGGCCTTGGGGATCGCGGGCGAGACCGGGCAGCTCACCCCGGGGTTCCGGGCCGATGTCGCCGTGCACGCCGTGGACGACTACCGGGCGTTGCCCTACTGGTTCGGAGAGCGTCTCTGCGTGATGGCGTGGGCCGCCGGCCGTCCTTGTCACCCGTGGGCCTCCGACCTAGCTTCCGCCGGGACGGCGCCTCCCCCGGCGGCTCGCTCCTGACCGCCTTCTCCCACGCCGGGCTCCCGATCGCATGTCTCTCGCCGCGAAGCACCGCAAGCAGGCGGCTGAATACGAGAAGCAGCAGGACTTCGAGCGCGCGCTGACCGCCTACACGGCGGCGATCCAGGAGAGTGATCAGGCGCGGGAGGAAGTGGACGTCGCCCTGTTCAACAAGGTGGGGGACCTGGCGCTCCGGCTTGGGCGCATCCCGGAGGCCATGACCCACTACGAGCGCGCGGTCGATCAATACGCGGCCAGCGGGCGCTTCAACAACGCCATTGCGCTCTGCAACAAGATCAAGCGGACCACGCCGAACCGCACAGGGATCTACCTGACGCTCGGGCGCATCTGCGCCCGCAAGGGGCTGCGCGGCGACGCCTCCAGCAACTTCCTGGACTACGCCACCCGGATGCAGCAGGACGGGCGCACCGGGGAGGCGCGCCGCGCGCTCCTGGAGGTGGCGGCGCTCTTCCCCGACATCCCCGAGCTGCCGCGGTTGGTGGCAGAATTGGGCGACGGCGCCTCCGAGCTGGACAGGGGCGGCGCCCACTCGCCCGCCCCCGGGTCGGTCCCGCCGGTGGCGCCGGCACCATCCGCCGCGGAGCGGAAGCCGCCCGCGGGAGGCGGAGGGCTGGTGTTCCTCGACGTGGACGCGCCGATCGCCCCGCTCTCCGACCGGGACATGCACCATGCGCGTGTCCCCACCCCCATCAGCTCGCCCGTCATCCCCGAGCGGTCCGCCCCGCCGGTCCGGGAGAGCATCGGGGCGTCGCTGGAGGAGCACCTGCTGTTTGATCCGGCGGTGGATCGCCGCGAGGCCCCCCTGCCGGCGGCCCCCCCGGCCAGCGCGGAGCACCCGGCGGTGGTGGATCCGCTCGCGGGGGCGCCCGCGCCCTCGGAGGCATCGCCCGTCGAGTCCCTGCTGGACTCCGCCTCGCGAGGGGGCGACCCGTACGGCGTGGGGCTGGCCGCTGATGACGAGGCCGCGTGGGAGCTCCCCCCGCTGGTCATCCCGCTGGAGGGGATGGAAACGGAGGACGAGGGGCCGGCGGCCGGCGAGCCGGTGCCCGCCTTGGAGGCGTTGCTGGTGGAGGAGACCCTGGCGGACACGCTCATCTCCCACCAACCCGAGACACCGTCCACCGCCCCCATTCCGACTCCGCGCGACGTCGCCATGCCGGGGATGGTGCAGGCGATCGCCGAAGGGGAGCGGCTGGTGGCCACGGCGGAGTCGCAGTCGGTGCTCTCGGTGTTGGTGGCGGTTGAGGCCGCGATGACGCCGCTCCCCCCGTTCCGCGTCAATCCGCACGACTTCATCCTTCCCGGCGAGCTCCCGCCGCTGCTGTTGGACGATAGCCAGGTCGACGGGGCCCGCGGGGGCACCGAGGCCGCGCAGCAGCCCCTCGGCCCGGTGGAATCGCTGCAGGCCACCGTGGACGCCTGCTGCGCGTCGGAGCGCTGGTCCGACGCGGCCGCGGCCCTCGAGCAGGTGATCGCCGTGGCCCCCGATGCCCTTTGGGCCCATCAACGCCGGGTGGAGGTCGCCTTGCGGCTGGGCGGGGGCCTTCCCCTGCGCGACGCCTATCTGGCGCTCGGCGCCGCCCTGACCCGCCGCGGCGACGAGGCGGCCGCTCGCGCGGTGTCGGCGCGGGTGCTGGCGCTGTTTCCCGGCGACGAACCGTCCACGCCCCGCAAGGCCGACGCGCCTGCGGGGGGCGGAGCGCCCGGGCGCGATGGCGACCCCGCGGCCGCCCGCATCCGCGTGGCCGAACCGGTGGCCACGGGGGACGATGCGGTGGACTTCGAGGTGGTGCTCCGCCTGTTCAAGGACGGGGTGGCGCGCAGCCTGGGCGAGGAGGACGCCGGGAGCCGGTACGACCTCGGGGTGGCCTACAAGGAGATGGGGCTGATCGACGACGCCGTGGCCGAATTCCAGAAAGCGCTCCGGAGTGCGCCCCACAGACTACCGGCGTACGAGGCCTTGGGGCAATGTTTCGTGGAGCAGGGACGCCACCAGGTGGCGATCACCCTCCTGTCGCGGGCGTTGCACGAGTCGCCGTCGGTTGGGCAGGATGACCGGCAGCGGGTCGGGATGCTCTACCTCCTCGCGTATGCGAATGAGGCCCTGCAGCGGCGGGACGAGGCCCGAATCCACTACCAGCGCGTGTTCCAGATCGACAGCAGCTTCCGCGACGTGGCCGCCCGCCTGGCCGTGCTCGCCCGGGGCCAGACGTGACTGTCACCGACCGCTCGCCCACGTCCCTCTCGGCGGCGCTCCGGGACATCCAGGCGCCGGTGCAGGCGCAGCTGGATGCCGTGGCCGGCGAGCTGTGGCGGATCGTCTCCACCGACGTCCCCCTGGTGCAGGATGTGCAGGCGCACCTCATGGCGATGAAGGGGAAGCTGTTCCGCCCCACCCTCCTCCTGCTGGCCAGCCACCTCGAGGAGCGCTCGCCGCCGCGCGCCGTGACCTACGCCGCCGTCATCGAGCTGATCCACCTGGCCACCTTGGTGCACGACGACGCCGTGGACCATTCGGCGCTGCGGCGCGGCATGCCTACCGTGAACGCCCTCTTCAGTCACCAACTGTCGGTGATCATGGGGGACTTCCTGTATCTGCGCGCCCTCAACGAATTGGTCACGCTGGAGGACCTCGAGGCCATGCGCGTGATCACCCGGGCGTCCAACGAGATGACCCTGGGGGAAATCCGCCAACTGGGCGCCTACGATGCCCTGGCCTTCGGCGAGCAGGACTACGAGACGCTCATCCGCGCCAAGACCGCCTCGCTGTTCATGGCGGCCTGCGAGGTGGGGGCCCTGTGCGGCGCCCCGGCGCACCGGGTGCCGCTGGTCCGCTATGCGGAGCGCCTGGGGATGGCGTTTCAGGTGGCGGACGACCTCCTCGACTACACGGAGGAGTCGGCCGTCACGGGCAAGCCCACCGGGCTGGACCTCCGGGAACACAAGGTCACCCTCCCCCTCATTGCCGCCCTGCGCGAGATGGGATCGGCCGCGCGGGGCCGGGTGGAAGCGCTGTTCGCCAATCCCGAACCCCCGGACGAGCAGATTGCCGAGGTCATCGCCATCGTGCAGCAGCACGGCGGCATCGAGTACGCCCGCCGTCGGGCCGATCTGTTCACGCGGGAGGCGGAAGAGGCGCTGGGGGGGATCCCCGACACCCCCGCCCGAACCGCCCTGCTCGACGGCATCGCGTACGTCGTGGAGCGGCGCTGGTGATGCCCCGCGGCACGGCGCGGCACCGCCCCGGTTTCCACCTGGTCGTGCTGGCGGCCGGCTTTGTCGCCGGCGGGCTGCTCACCCAGGTGGCGCGCCGGTTCATGCCGGCGGGCGCGGTCAAGGAGTTCCTCACCACCGGCGTCACCCCCGCCGTGGGCCCCATCCCGGTGGATCTGGTTATATTGAAGTTTGCGCTGGGACCCGTTGCCCTCGACGTCTCGCTCCTGAGCCTCCTGGGGGTCCTGATCGCCTACCTCATCGCGCGATCGCTTTTCTAGGAGCCCACCATGAATTTCGGCAACTTCGGTTTCGGCGAGATCCTCATCATCCTCGTCATCGTTTTGCTCCTGTTCGGGGCCAAGCGCATCCCGGAGATCGCGGGCTCGCTGGGGAAGGGGATCAACGAGTTCAAGCGCAATCTCAGCGACGCGCAGCGGCAGGTCACCGCGCCGCCGCCACCGCCCTCAGTGGGGCAGGGCGCCCCGGCGCGGCAGGACGAGGAGGAGGCCCCCGAGCCCAAGCGCCTGCTGGGCTGACCTGCTCCGCCCCCTGCCATGACAAAGGCCCCGGCTGCCAGTGCAGCCGGGGCCTTTTCCCGTCTCCGGCCGGGTGAGCGGCCGGAGACGGAGGCGCGCGCGGTCAGATGTCCGACTGCCGCCGGAGCGCCGCGTTCACCTCGGCGCGACGATCCTTGATCGACGCCTTTTCGCGCAGGTTGGCGAGGAACTCTTCCACCTTCTGCTGGCGGAGCGATTGCAGCAGCTCCGCGCGCTGGGTGGCCTTGCCGGCCTCGAAGGTCGCCTTGCTGGCGTCGGTGCGCGCCTCCACGCGGAACACCACCAGCGCGTCGGCCCCGCGGAACGGGCCCGCCACCTGCCCCACGGGGGCCGAAAACGCGGCGCCGATCGCCTCGGTGAACTGCCCCAGCCCGGGGACCGCGTCCACCCGCACAAAGCGGCGGGTGCGCTCCACCGTGAGGTTCCGCTGGGTGGCCGCCGCCTCCAGCGAGCCGCCGCGCGCCGTCGCCACCAGCTGCTCGGCCATCGGGCGCAGCTTCTCCAGCCGCTTGTCACGCGCCAGCCGGCGGCGAATCTCGTCCTTCACGTCGGCCAGCGGCGCCACGCCGCCCGCCACCAGCGAGTCGAGGCGCGCCACGAAGTACGCCTCCGGGCTGTCGAACAGGTCGCTGGACTCCCCCGGGCGCACGCCGGAGAACGCCCAAGCGCTCACCGACGGCACGTACCGACCGGCAAACGTCAGCGGCTCCTTGTCAAACGCCACCGCCTGGGCCGGGGTGAGCCCCAGCGCGGACGCGCCCGCGTCAAACGCCGAGGCCTCGGTCTGGTTGGCCGCTCTGGTGGCCAGCGAATCGGCCCGACGGTCGGTGCGCACCGCGCTCGAGTCGCTCTGCCCGATGGCCACCAGGAGGTGGCGCACATCCAGCGTGTCGCCGGCCTTGGCCTCCACACGGATCAGGTGCCAGCCGAAGGGGGTCAGGACCGGCTGCGACAGCTCCCCGACCTTGAGCGCGTACGCCGCCTCCTCGAACAGCGGCGTGAAGCGGCCGCGCCCGCCCTTCCCCAACGCCCCGCCGTTCGCTCCCGACACGCTGTCGTCCGAGGCGCGCTTGGCGACGGCGTCAAACGCCGCCCCCCCCGCGATCTCGGCGCGCAGCCCGTCGATCTTCGCGCGGGCCGCCGCGGAATCGCCGGCGGTCACCGTCCGCGGCACGAACAGCAGCGACACCACCGCGCGCCCCGGCCGCTCGAACAGCTTCTTGCTGCGCGCGTAGAACGCCGACAGCTCGCCGTCCGACACGCTCACCGCGGTGTCCGTGAGCAGCTCCGGACGCAGCACCACCGCGCTCACCTCCGCGCTGTCATGCCGGTCCCGGTACACCTGCCACAGCCGCTCGTCGGAGAGGTACGCCCCCGACGCCACCTGGTCGAACAGCTTCTGCTTCGGGATCTCGGTGCGGTAGTACTGCTCCAGCCCCACCAGCATCCCCGACTGCCGCGCCACCGGGCTGGCCAGCAGCCGCTGGTACTTCTGCAGGTCGAAGCGCCCGTCGGTCTGGAGGTCGGGGGACTGCATCGCCTGCGGCGGCGGCGCCAGCCGCGCGGCCTGCACGATCTCCTCGTCGCTCACCGCAATCCCGCGGCGACGGTACTCGCGCCGCAGGAGCACCTCGTTGACCAGCTCATCGAACGCCTGGTCCTCAAGCGTCCGGCGCTCGTCCAGCGTGATGGCGCGCCCCAGCCGCTGCTGCTGCTGCTGCTCCAGGGTGGCCACGGCGTTCTGCCACGCCGTGTACAGGATCTCCTCGCCGTCCACCGTCGCCACCGTGGTGGTGGTCGTGACCGGCGCGCGTCCCACCAGCCCGGACGTCTCGTACAGCAGGAAGCCGCCGATGAACGTGACGATGAGGACGATCCAGATGTACTTCGCGGCGCTCCGCATCGATTGCAGCACGGGGCGGGACTCCTTGGAGGGAAACGGATGGGGGAACGGAAGACAGGCGCCAGCGCACCCGCGTGGCGCCGGGTCCGCTGCCCGGCAGGCGGGGAAGCCGGGTAACCTAGTCCGCGCGTCCTCCTAAAGGCAAGGCGCGCCACGACTTCTGCCGGCGGCGCCATTTGACTTGGCAAAGCGGCCCGCGCTAGGTTGCCGGGGACGGGCGGGGGGATCTCCCGAGGCCCGTCCGTTCCGCACTTGCCGAGGGCCCGCACCCCCATGTCCGACAGTCCGCGCCTCGACGAACTCCGGCGCAAGTTCCGGGACAATCCGCGTCGCTTCTTCGCGCCGTTGGCCAGCGAGTTGCGCCGGGCCGGGCGGCTCGAGGAGGCGGTGGCACTCTGTCGCGCGCACCTGCCGCAGCTCCCGGATCATCTCAGCGGCGCCATCGTCTACGGGCAGGCGCTGTACGATCTGGGGGAGCTGACCGAGGCCCGGGCGGTGTTCGAGCAGGCGTTGCGCGCTGATCCCGAGAACCTGGTGGCGCTGCGGGTGCTCGGGGACATCGCCAAGCGTCGCGGCGACCCGGCGGCGGCGCGCCGGTGGTACGAGCGGGTCCTCGAGGCCGACCCGCGCAACGACGACATCGCGTCGCAGCTCAAGGATCTGGCGCTCTCCGGCTCGGAGCCGCGTCCGTTCCGGCCCCCGACGCTGGAAGCCGGCCCCGCGCCGGCGAACGCCGCCGCGGCGGCCGGTGCGGCCCTGCGCGAGCGCGCGCCCGTCCTGCCGCCGTCCGACGACGACGATCCGTTCGCCTTTCCGACGTCCGAGCTCGGCGCGGCCCTCGAACCCTTGCTGGAAGTCACGGCCGGCGGCTGGTCCACGGCGGCTCCGCCGATGCCCGCTGCGGAGGGGACGGCCGGGGGGACCGCGGCGGCGGAGGCCGACGCGGCGTTCGAGGAGGGGCTGCTGGCCCCGGAGGCCTGGCCGGATATCACCGACCTGGTCGCGCGCAAGCTCACCCCGCATGCGCTGCCGGCCTTCCCCATGCCGGCGGACGACGAGACCATCGCCGCCTTTGGGCGGGAGCGCCACGATCCGCCCGCCCCCCAGCGCCACGACGAGGCGGTGGACGCGGACCTCGATGCGAACGAGTCGCTCGCGGGGCGCCCGCTGGCAGAGGGGTCGTCCCTGATGACCGCGCCACCGGGGGGGGATGCCGGGGCGGTCGCGCTCGGCGCCGTCGAGGAGATGGAGGCCGCGGTTGACCTCCTGTTTGGCGTTCCGGAGGCGCCCGCGGGTCCCGTGGCACCGAGCCGGCCCGAGGCGTTGTGGGCGCTGCCGGAGACCGCCGCGGCCACGCCCGTCGGGCCGGCCCCGGCGCTCATGGCCAGCTCTCCTTCGGAGGACGAGGATGACCCGCCGCCGGTGGCCGCTGAGTCGGCCGCCGCCTTCCGGACGGAGACGATGGCCGAGCTGCTGCTCGCGCAGGGCTTTGTGGCGCAGGCCCTCGACGTGTACGAAACCCTGGCCGCCGAACGCCCGGGGGACACGGCGTTGGCCAGCCGCCTGGCCACGTTGCGGCAGCCCCCGGGGCGTGCGCCTGAGCGCACGGTGCCCGCGACGGTCGGTCAGGCGCCACAGGAGGCCCCTTCTCCGGCCGGCCCCACCGCGCGCCAGGCGCTGGCCCAGCTGCTGCAGCCGGTGCCCCCGGTGCGGTCGGCGCACACCGCCACGGCGCCGGATGGTGCGGCCCCGGCACCCCTGGGAGCGTCTCATCCGATCTTCGAGGGCGTCGGCCGGGCCGTGGATGAGCGCATGGCGGTGGGATGGCGTGACGCGATGCAAGGGTCGCCGCCGGGCAGTGGGACGTCCGGCCCCGATCCCGTCGGACGGCTCTGGACCGTCTCCGCGGCGGACGACGAGGGGCTGGCCCTGGAGGACGTCTTTGCCGTCGGGACCCCCCCCTCCGTCACCGCCCTCCCCGATCGTCCCGCGCGATGGGGGGCGTCATGATCATCGGCCTCCTGAACGGCCCCAACCTCAACCTGCTGGGGAGCCGGGAGCCGGCCGTCTACGGCACCACGACGCTGGCGGAGATCGAGGCGCGCCTGGCTGAGGTTGGCCGCGGCCTCGGGGTGGACCTCCGGTGCGCCCAGGCCAACGGGGAGGGGCCCCTCATCGATCAGCTGCACGCCTGGCGTGGCGCGGTGCAGGGGGTCGTGGTGAACGCCGGCGCGTACACGCACACCAGCCTCGCCCTGCGCGATGCCTTCGCCGCCACGGCGCTCCCCTTCATCGAAGTGCATCTGTCCAACATCCATGCCCGTGAGCCCGAGCGGCACCGCTCGATGCTCGCTCCCGCCGCCATCGGCATGGTGACCGGACTGGGGGCGTTCGGGTACGAGGTGGCGCTGGAAGGGCTGGTCCGCTGGCTCCGGGCGCGCCCGTGACGGCACCGGGCCTCGGATCCCCGCAGGCCACCCGCCTTGCCGGGGTGCGCGAGGCGCTGGGGCGTGCCGATCTCGACGCCCTGCTGCTCACGGCGCTCTCCAACATCCGGTACCTGACCGGCTTCACCGGCAGCCATGCGCTGGTGCTGGTCACCCCGCTCGCCTGCCACCTGTTCACGGACTTCCGCTACGCCACCCAGGTGGAACGGGAGGTGGTCGACGGGGTCACGGTGCGCATCGAGTCCGCCAGCCTGTGGGCGGGGCTGTGGCGCCACCTGCCGGGGGTGGCCGCCGTGGCGCGGGTGGGGTTCGAGTCGGCCCATCTGCTGCACCAGGACTTTGCCCGACTGCTGGAGCAGGGGACGCGCTGGCAGTGGCGCCCCACCGTCGACGTGGTGGAGGGGCTGCGGGTCGTGAAGGACGCGGGGGAGGTGGCGTCCATCCGGCGGGCGGTGGCCATGGCCGAGGCGGCGTGGGCGGCCACGGTCGCGGGGCTGCGCCCCGGGTTGACGGAGCTGCAGGTGGCCGGGCTGCTGGAGCGGGCGCTGCGGGAGGCGGGGAGCGAGGGCTTCCCCTTCCCCTCCATCGTGGCCTCAGGTCCCCAGTCCGCGCTGCCGCACGCGCGCGCCGGAGACCGCGTGCTGGCGCGTGGCGACCTCGTGCTGGTGGATTTCGGGGCGGTAGCCGACGGCTACTGCTCCGACATGACCCGCACGGTGGTGCTCGGCCCCGCGACCTTGCAGCAGCAGGAGATCCATGCCGTGGTGCTGGAGGCCAACCGCATCGCTTCGGGTGCGGTTCGGGGCGGCATGACCGGAAAGGATGCGGACGCGCTCGCCCGCGACTACATTGCGGCCGCAGGCTGGGGGGAGGCGTTCGGGCACTCGCTGGGCCACGGGATTGGTCTGGACGTGCATGAGGCGCCCCGCTTGGCCAGCTCGGCCGCCGCGCCGCTCCCGGTCGGGGCGGTGGTCACCATCGAACCGGGGATCTACCTGCCCGGATGGGGTGGGGTACGCATCGAAGATGATGTCTGGCTGGCGGACGACGGCGCGCACGTGCTGACGTCGGCGCCCCGGTCGCTGCTCGAACTGCCCTGACCTCCCTGCCGCCGGCGCCGCGGTTCCCGGTGCCCCGACGCGTTGCCCCTTCCCCTTCCCTGCCATGATCGACCTGCGCTACGTGAAGAAGCTGATCGAGATGCTCGACGGCTCCACGGTGGACTCCATCGAGATCTCCTCCGACAAGGGGATGAAGCTGCGCATCGCCAAGAGCGCGATGCAGCGGGCGGCGGTGGCGATGGCGGCCCCGATGCTTCCCGCGGCCCCCGCCCCGGCGCCAGCCGTCGCGGCGCCTGCGGCCCCGGAGCCGGCGGCCGCCTCGGCGCCGGCAGCCCCCAAGTCCCCGCTGCTGGAGCTCAAGTCCCCCATGGTCGGCACCTTCTACGGGTGCCCCGAGCCGGGCGCGCGCCCCTATGTCGCCGTGGGCGACCGGGTGACCAAGGGGAAGGTCGTCTGCATCATCGAGGCGATGAAGATCATGAACGAGCTGGAGGCCGAGTTCGACGGGGTCGTCCGGGAGATCGGCGTCAGCGATGCCCAGCCGGTGGAATACGGACAGGTCCTGTTCCGCATCGACCCCACCGGCTGAACCGGTGACCACGGTTCCCGCCCCGGCGGGGGCGGGGGGCGGTGCCCCACCAGCCCCGATCGACCTCAAGGCCATCCTGCTGCACATGGTGCGCCTCGGGGCCTCCGACCTTCACCTCAAGGTCGGGCGCCCGCCCACCATCCGCCTGCATGGCGATCTGCTGCCGCTCGACCAGCCCGTCCTCCGGCAGGAGGAGCTCCGGCGGTTGGTGGAGGTGCTCCTCCCCCCCGTGCAGCTGCGGGAGTTCGCCGAGTCGCGCGAGGCCGACTTTGCCGCCAGCCTCGCGGGGGTGGGACGCTTCCGGATCAACGCGTACCAGCAGAAGGGCACCGTGGCCTTCGCGATCCGGGCCATTCCGCAGGCGGTCTCCACGGTGCGGGAGCTCAACCTCCCCCCGGTCCTCGAGGAGATCGCCCTGCGCCCGCGCGGGCTGGTGCTGGTCACCGGGGTGACCGGGTCGGGGAAAAGCACCGCGCTGGCGGCCATGCTGCACCACATCAACGAACACCAGCGCTGCAACATCATCACGGTGGAGGACCCCATCGAGTTCGTCCACCGGGACGTGCGCAGCCACATCAACCAGCGCGAGGTGGGGACCGACACCGGCACCTTCTCGCAGGCGCTGCGCCGCGTGCTCCGGCAGGACCCCGACGTCCTGATGATCGGGGAGATCCGCGACCTGGAGACGCTCGAGGTGGCGCTCAAGGCGGCGGGCACCGGCCATCTGGTCTTCTCCACGCTGCACACCATCGACGCCACCAGCACCATCAACCGCGTCCTCTCGTTCTTCCCGCCCCACCAGCAGAACGAGGTCCGCTTCGCCCTGGCCAACGCGCTGTCGGCCGTGGTCTCGCTCCGGCTGGTCCCCCGCATTGATCGCCCCGGCCGCGTGCCGGCGTGCGAGGTGCTGGTGAACACCGAGGCCGTGCGCGACCAGATCCGCGACATGCAGGCCACCCTCAACATCCCCGACCTGATCAAGGAGGGGAGTGTCGCGTATGGCATGCAGAGCTTCGACCAGTCGCTGATGCGCTGGTATGGGCAGGGGATCATCAGCCACGACCAGGCGCTTCTCAACGCGACCAACCCGGCCGAGTTCGCCCTCAAGCTCCAGGGGGTGGACGGCTCCAGCGACACGTCGTGGGACGGGTTCGGCGTGCCCCCGGGGCACTGAGCCGCCCCCCGCCCTCACGATCGGCCCCTTCAGCCCCCCGCCATGTTCCGCAAGGTCCTGATCGCCAACCGCGGCGAGATCGCGCTGCGTGTCATCCGCGCCTGCCGCGAGCTCGACATCCAGACGGTCGCCGTCTACTCCGAGGCCGATCGCGAGTCGCTCCATGTGCGCTTCGCCGACGATGACGTCTGCGTGGGGCCGCCCCCGGGGCGCGAGTCGTACCTGCGCATCCCGCGCCTCATCGCCGCCGCCGAGATCACCGGCGCCGATGCCATTCACCCCGGCTACGGCTTCCTGGCCGAGAACGCCGAGTTCGCGGAGACCTGCCGCGCCTCCGGCATCACCTTCATCGGCCCCACCCCCGAGCAGATCCGGGTGATGGGGGACAAGGCCTCCGCGCGGCGCGCCATGGCCGACTGCGGCGTCCCCATCGTGCCCGGCACCCCGGGCCCCGTCGACGATCCCGAGGAGGCGCTGGCGTTCGCCCAGCAGATCGGCTTCCCGGTCATCATCAAGGCCGCCGCGGGCGGCGGAGGGAAGGGGATGCGCGTGGCGCGCGATCCCGACGACTTCCTCCGCTCCTTCCAGCTCGCCCGCTCCGAGGCGCTGTCGGCCTTCGGCAACGGCGACGTGTACGTGGAGAAGTTCCTGGAGCGGCCCCGGCACGTCGAGTTCCAGGTCCTCGGCGACACCCACGGCAATGTCATCCACCTGGGGGAACGCGACTGCTCCGTGCAGCGCCGGCACCAGAAGCTCATCGAGGAGGCGCCGTGCCCGGTGATGACGCCGGAGCTGCGCGAGCGGATGGGGGAGGCCGCGGTGCGGGGGGCCAAGGCGATCGGCTACGTGGGCGCCGGCACCGTGGAGATGCTGCTGGATGCCGACGGGTCGTTCTTCTTCATGGAGATGAACACCCGCATCCAGGTGGAGCACCCCGTCACCGAAATGCTGACCGGCGTGGACCTGGTCAAGGAACAGATCCGCGTGGCCGCCGGCTTGCCGCTGTCGGTCACCACGCTGCCGCCGTTCCGCGGCCATGTCATCGAGTGCCGCGTGAACGCCGAGGATCCGTCCCGGAACTTCCAGCCCTGCCCCGGACGTCTGGAGGTGTTCCACCAGCCCGGCGGCCCCGGGGTGCGCATCGACACGCACGCGTACGCGGGCTACACGGTGCCGCCGTACTATGACAGCATGATCGCCAAGCTGATCGTGCAGGGCGCCACCCGCGAGGAGGCGCTCAAGCGGATGCAGATCGCCCTGGAGAGCTTCGTGGTGGAGGGGGTCAAGACCACCATGCCGTTCCTCGCCCGGGTGATGCAGCACCCCGCCTTCCAGGCGGGCGCAGTGCACACCAAGTGGCTGGAGCAGGAGGGCGGGGACCTGCTCAAGGACCCGGCCTAGCCTCGTGAACGCCACGGCCCTGCGGCGGGAGTTCGCCGCCATCGGGCTGCTGCTCGCCGGCGCCTTCCTGCTGGGCGCGCTGCTGCTGCAGGTGCCCGAGGTCGGGGCGCGCTGTGTCGAGGCCCGCGGACCGTTCGGGCCGCTGGGGAGCTGGCTCCGCTGTCTGCTCGTCGGGGCCGTCGGGCTCCCGGGGGCGCTGCTGCTGTCCCTTGGGTTGGTGGGGACGGCGTTGGTGCTGTTCGGGCGGGTCCGCGCCGCGCTCGACGGTCGGCGCACGGCGCTGTTCTGGGCGGGGCTCGTGGGGCTGGTCCCCGTGGCCATCGGGCTCGCGCTGGGGGCGCCCCCCGAGGCCGGCGACGCCACCGGCCTCCTGGGGGGGATGGCGGCGCATTACCTCCGCAAGGCGGTGGGGGCGGCGGGCGCCTGGCTGGCGTGGCTCCTGATGTTCAGCACCGTCACCGTGGTGACGCTCCGCTGGAATCCGTTGCGCCTGCTGCTGGGGCGCGTACGCGCGGACGGCTCGACCGACGCGGCGCGCGGTCCCGGCGGGGCGCCGCTGCTGGCCCGGGTCCTCGAGCCGGAGCCCAGCGAGCTCCCCGCCATCGATCCGCGGCTCGCCCGCGATGCCCTGGCCGCGGCAACGCGGACCGCCGCGCCGACGGCGGCCTCACCCGGACACTCGGCCGACCCGGTGTCCCCCGGCGCCAACGCACCGGTCACCAAGGGGCGGCGCACGCGCGAACGGGAGGCCGCCCCGCCGCTCCCCGCCGCGATCGACCTCGAGGAGCTCCCCGCGCATGTGGGCGACTCCCTGCCGCCCACCGACCTCCTTACACCGCCGCCCCCGCGCAACGCCGAGGCGGGACGGCGCGAGCTGGACGCGGCCGGGGAGCGGCTGCTGGCCACGCTGCGCACGTTCAAGGTGGATGGCGAGCTGGTGGGGCGTACCACCGGCCCCACCGTGACGCAGTTCGAAATCGAGCCCGCCGCCGGCGTGAAGGTGCGGCAGATCGCCGCCCTCGCCGATGACCTGGTGCTCGCCATGCGCGCGCCCAGCATCCGCATCGTGGCCCCCATCCCCGGGCGCGGCGCGGTGGGCGTGGAAGTGCCCAACCCCACCCCGGAGATGGTGGTCTTGCGCGACGTCCTCGACGCCGCGGAGTTCCGGGGGGCCCGCGCCGCCCTCCCCATCGCCCTCGGCAAGGACCTCGAGGGGCGGCCGGTGGTGGCCGACCTCGCCCGCATGCCCCACCTCCTCATTGCCGGCGCCACCGGGTCGGGGAAGTCGGTGTGCGTGAATACCATCATCACCAGCCTCGTCTACCGGCACACCCCGCGCACGCTCCGGTTCCTCATGGTGGACCCCAAGATGGTGGAGCTCAGCGTCTACAACGCCCTCCCCCACCTGCGGCACAAGGTCATCACCGACAACCGCGACGCGGCCGCCGTGCTCAAGTGGGCGGTCATGGAAATGCAGGACCGCTACCGGTTGCTCGAGGCCAACGGCTGCCGCAACCTGCAGGAGTTCAACCGGCGGGCCCAGCAACAGGAGGAGGGGACCGGGGCGCCGCTGCTGCGCCCGCGGTCCCCCGACGTGGCCTTCGAGGCCCGCACGTACGACGGGGGCATCCTCCCCTACCTGGTGGTGGTCATTGACGAGATGGCCGACCTCATGATGACCGTGCAGGCCGAGGTGGAAACGCCCATCGCCATGCTGGCGCAGAAGGCGCGGGCCATCGGCATCCACCTCATCCTGGCCACCCAGCGCCCCAGCGTGAACGTCATCACGGGGCTCATCAAGGCCAACTTCCCCTGCCGCATCGCCTTCCGGGTGGCGTCCCAGGTGGACAGCCGGACCATCATCGACGGCGCGGGCGCTGAGGCCCTGCTCGGCAATGGCGACATGCTGTTCATTCCGCCGGGGAAGTCGGAGGCGGCCCGGCTCCAGGGCGCCTACCTGTCCAGCGAGGAGACGGCACAGCTGCTGGCCTGGTACGGGGCGCGTCCGGCGGCGGAGGCCGCGGCGGCATCGGTGGCGGCCGTCGAGCCCGACATTCTGGAGACGGTGCGGGCCGCCGAGGCCAAGGCGCGTGGTGATGAGGAGGAGCCCGACGGCGACGGAGAGGGGGCGCGGGACCCGCGCTTCCGCGAGGCGTGCGAAGTGGTGCTGCAGCATCGACAGGGGTCCACGTCGCTGCTGCAGCGGCGGCTCAAGGTGGGGTACGGGCGTGCCGCCCGGCTGGTCGACCAGCTGGAGGCGGCCGGGGTCCTGTCCCCGTCCGAGGGCCCCTCCCGCCCGCGGGAGGTACTGATCGGGGCGGAGGACCTCGACCGCGTCTGTGGCGACTGACGCTCGGCGCCCGCCACCGGACCCGTCACGGGACCCGGAAAACGCGCCGGCGGCGTATTGACGGACTCGGGCGCCCCGGCGACTATAGAAGCGGCAATTGACGAGGCAGCTTCCCCAGGGCCCGGCAGCAGTCCCACCGCCGTTCGTCCGTCGGCCTCCGCTGTTCCCGCCTGGCCGCGGACCTTCATCCCCATCCGAGGTGTGCGATGGTCTTTTCTCGCGTTCGCCGTTGGTGCCTGTCTTCCCTGGCCGTGCTTGGAGCCGCCCTGCTGTCGGCGTCCCCGGCGGCCGCCCAGGGGGGGACCATCACCGGCAAGGTCACCGATGCGGCCTCCGGCCGCCCCATTGAGAACGCGCAGGTGCAGGCGCAGGCCGCCGGCGGCCCCTCGTACGGCGCCATTTCCGGCGCCGATGGCAGCTTCCGCGTGGTCAATCTCCCGGCCGGGTCGTACACCGTGACGGTGCGCGCGCTGGGTTACGCCCAGCGCAGCTTCCCCGGGATCGCCCCGGGCGCTACGGTCACCGCGGCGCTCACCGAGCGCCCCACCCAGCTCACCGAGACCGTCGTCACCGCCAGCCGCAGCCGTCCGGAGAAGGCGCTCGACGCCCCCGCGCAGATCTCCGTGGTCTCCAGCGAGCGCATCGCCGAGCGCCCGGCGCTCACGGTTACCGATCACCTGCGCGCCACCCCCGGCGTCGACATCAGCCGCGGCGGCCTCGTGCAGGCCAACGTCGTGGCCCGCGGCTTCAACAACGCCTTCAGCGGTTCCATGCTGATGCTCCAGGACTACCGCTTCGCCGGGGTCCCGTCGCTGCGCGTCAACGTGCCCTTCCTGTTCACGGGCACCATGGACGACATCGACCGCATGGAGGTGCTCCTCGGCCCCGCCTCGGCGCTCTACGGTCCCAACAGCGGCGCCGGCGTGCTGCACCTCATCACCAAGTCCCCCTTCTCGTCGCAGGGGACCACCCTGTCGGTGGACGGTGGCGAGCGGTCGGTCATCCGCACCAGCCTGCGCCACGCCACCAAGCTCTCCGAGAAGGTGGCGTTCAAGCTCTCCGGCGAGTACATGCAGGGGCGCGACTGGGAGTACACCGACCTGGCGGAGCCGCGCACCTTCCCCACCAGCAACAGCGTCCCCGCCTCGCGGCGCGGCGCGGTCAACCAGCGTGACTTCGACCTGCAGAAGCTGACCGGTGAGGGGCGCCTGGACATCCGTCCCTCGGCCAACACCGAGGCCATCACCACCATCGGCTACAGCAAGGTGGGGAACGGCATCGAGCTGACCGGCGCCAACGGCTCCTCGCAGATCCGCAACTGGACCTACCTGTCGCTCCAGCAGCGGCTCCGCTGGAACCGCCTCTTCGGGCAGGTCTTCTACAACAACTCCGACGCCGGCAACCCCGACCCCACCTCCGACCAGGGCACCTACCTGCTCCGCTCCGGGCAGCCCATCGTCGACCAGTCGCGGGTGCTGGCCGCGCAGCTGCAGCACGGCTTCGACCTGGGGAGCAAGCAGACGTTCACGTACGGCCTCGACTACATCATGACCAACCCGCGCACCGGCGGGACGATCAACGGGGTCAACGAGGACGTGGATGACATGACCGAGTACGGCGGCTACATCCAGTCGTCCACCAAGCCGGTCAAGCAGCTGGAGCTTCTGGCCGCGGCCCGTCTGGACGGCAACAACCTGATCGAGGGGCGCCTCTTCTCCCCCCGCGCCGCGATCATCTTCAAGCCCACCGAGACGCAGAACGTCCGTGTCACGTACAACCGGTCCTTCAACACCCCGGCCAACTTCTCCTTCTTCCTCGACCTGATCCAGGCGCCCAACATCGGCGGCTCGGGCTTCGACGTGAAGGCGCGCGGCAACCCCCCCAAGGAGGGGTGGCAGTACAACCGCAGCTGCGGCTCCAGCAGCGCCTTCGGCGGCTATTGCATGAAGTCGGCGTACGCCGGCGCGGGCAACTTCGTGGGCACCAGCGCCGCGGCCGCCTTCCCGGGCGCCATCAACGCGCTCTCCCCGCGGCTGGTCCCCGGCATCGCGCAGGCGCTCTCCGCCAACTTCCCGGCGGCCGTGGCCCAGCAGCTGGCGGCGGGAGCGGTGCAGTTCCTCGGCACCCGCACGCCCACGAACGCCGACCTGGCGACCCGCGTGTCGTACCTGACCACGGCCACCGTGCCGCTGGCCGCCGGCGACCTCCCCGACCTCGACCCGCTCGCCGCCGCGTTCAACAACACCTACGAGCTCGGCTACAAGGGGATCATCGGCAACCGCTTCCGCTTTGACGTCGCCTACTGGGGACAGGAGCGCGGTGACGTGGGCGTCTCGGCGGCGCTCGCCACCCCCAACGTCTTCTTCGGCAACCCGCAGCAGCTGGGCGGCTACCTGGGGCAGCAGTTGGGCGCCTACTTCGCGCAGGCGCTGGCCGGGGTGCTTCCGCCGGCGCAGATCCCGGCCACCGCCGCGGCGCTCGCCGCGGGCGTGGCCGGCGCCCTCACCCCCAGCGTGGCGGCCGTGCCGCTGGGCGTGGTGACCTTTGCCAACGGCGTCACCGCCCCCAACGCCATCTACGCCACCTACCAGTCGTCCAAGGGGAAGCTGTGGGTCCGCGGCATCGACCTGGCCGCCGACATCGTGGCCACCGACCGGCTGACCTTCGACGTGAACTACAGCTGGCAGAGCGACAACGTGTTCCCCGGGCTCGCCGGCGGGAATGCCCTCCCGCTCATGTCCAACTCGGCCATGTCCCGCGGCTCGATGGGCGCGCGCTACAGCAACGAGAGCAACGGGTTCGGCTCCGAGCTGCGCATGCGCTACAACGAGGCCTATCCGGTGAACTCGGGCGTGTACGTGACCAACTTCGCCTTCCCCATCGCGGCGGGGCAGCCCGGTGCGGCCACCAACGCCTCGGGGGGCGTCAACCGCTGCTCGCCGGCGCCCGCCGGGACGTTCTGCTACGAGACGGTGCCGTCGGCGTTCATCTTCGACGTGCAGCTCAGCAAGAAGTTCGACCTGGGCAGCCAGAAGCTCATGTGGTCGCTCAACGCCCAGAACATCTTCGACAACCGCGTCCGGACCTTCCCGGGCGCCCCGGAGATCGGGCGGATGGTGATGACCCGCCTGTCGTACGCCTTCTAAGGCACCACGCTCGGGGACACGCCGGGGCGCCCTCGCGCCCCGGTGACCAGATGCGCACACGGTCGTGACGGGGGGGCGCCCATCAGGCGCCCCCCCGTCATGCCGTTCCGGGGTAGAATTGCGCCATGATCCTCCGCGACCCCCACGCCCGCCCGGTGATCGGTCACCGCGGCAACCGCGTCACCGCCCCCGAGAACACCCTGCCCGCCTTTCAGCAGGCGGTGGAGGCCGGCGTGGACGCCGTCGAGTTCGACGTCCATGTGTCCGCCGATGGCGTGCCCGTGGTGTTTCATGACCCGACCCTCGAGCGCACCACCGACGGGCGTGGTGCCGTGGCCACGCTTCCGTTGGCGGCGCTGCGTGAGGTCGACGCCGGGGCGCGTTTCACCCCCGATGGCGGGCGGACCTTCCCCTGGCGGGGGCGCGGCGTGCGCATCCCCACCCTCGATGAGCTGCTGGACACCCTCCCCGCCACGCTCCCGCTGATCCTCGAGCTCAAGACGCCGCATGCCTCGGCCGCGGTTGCCGACACCATCCGCCGGCGCGCGCTGGCCAACCGCATCATTGTCGCCGGCTTCGATCCCGCCAGCACGGCACCGATGCGTGGCGCCCCGTGGATGCTGGGGGCCAGCACCCCCGAGGTGGCGCGGCTGCTGTTGCCAGCGCTGCTGCGTCGCCCGCTGGCGCCACAGCCCTTCCAGGCGCTGTGCATCCCCCCACAGTGGCACGGGGTCCCGGTGCCCATCCGCGCGCTGGCCCGATCGGCCCGCGCCGCCGGGATGCTGCTGCATCTCTGGACGATCAACAGCGCCCGCGACGCACACCGGCACTGGGCCGCCGGCGTGCACGGCATCATCACCGACGACCCGATCGCCATCCTGGCCGCCCGCGACGCGCTGCGCTGACGCCGGCGCACCGCGCGCCTGACACGCACGCTCCTGACACGCGCCGGGGCCCGTGGGCGTCGGCGCCCGCGCCTCCGGCCCTTGCGATGCCGTGGCACCGCGAGCGAAGCGCGGGTTACCACCCCGTCGCCGCGCCCGACTACCATGTCCCCATGTCACGGGAACGGCAGGCGCTTGGGCTGTTGGGCGAACGGCTGGCGTACCGGTGGCTGCGGGCGCAGGGGTGGGCGTTGGTGGCGCACCGGTTTCGCACGGGGCATCGGGACATCGACCTCATCGTCCGACGGGACGCGCTGGTGGCGTTCGTGGAGGTGAAGGCACGTCGTCGCGAGCAGTACGGTCCCGCCGTGGCGGCGGTGGGGTGGCGGAAGCGGCGGGAGCTCAGCATCAGCGCGGCCGTGTGGGTGGACCGCCATGGACATGCCGGCCTGTCCTACCGTTTCGACGTCATCGGCGTGCAGATTTGCGGGCAAAAAGTCCGAATCGAGCACATCCCGAACGCTTTTGATGTGGAAAACTCCGCTCCCTGAGGGGAGTTGTACACGCGGGTGCAACTTCGTATTTTCTTCGGGTCTTGGTTCGGTTTCGGTGGATCGTAGATTCCCGCGGGCCAAGGCATGGCAGCTTCACCCCTTATCCACGGTGGATCTATGGCGGGCTCGGTGATTTCGGACGACAAGCGCAAGGCCTTGGCGCTGGCGGTGGCGCAGATCGAGAAGAGCTGCGGCAAGGGGTCCATCATGCGACTGGGGATGGACTCCAAGGTGCGGGTGGAGGCGATCCCCACCGGGGCGATCAATCTGGATGCGGCCATTGGCGTGGGGGGGATCCCGCGCGGGCGCATCACGGAGATCTACGGCCCGGAGTCCAGCGGCAAGACCACGCTCTGCCTGCACGTCGTGGCCAACGCGCAGCGGGCGGGCGGGGTGGCGGCGTACATCGACGCCGAGCATGCGCTGGACACCGAGTATGCCAAGAAGCTCGGGGTGGATGTCGAGAACCTGCTCATCTCCCAGCCGGACACGGGGGAGCAGGCGCTGGAGATCTGTGAGATCCTGGTGCGGTCCGGGGCGGTGGATGTGGTGGTGGTGGACTCGGTGGCCGCGCTGGTGCCCAAGGCGGAAATCGAGGGGGAGATGGGCGACTCGCACGTGGGGTTGCAGGCGCGCCTGATGAGCCAGGCGCTGCGCAAGCTCACCGGGGCCATTGCCCGCTCCAAGGTGTCGGTGGTGTTCATCAACCAGTTGCGCGAGAAGATCGGGGTGATGTTCGGCAACCCGGAGACCACCACCGGGGGCAAGGCGCTCAAGTTCTATGCGTCGCTGCGGCTGGACATCCGGCGCATCGGCCCGGTGAAGGAGAAGGAGGACGTGATCGGGTCCCACGTTCGGGTGAAGGTGGTGAAGAACAAGGTGGCGCCGCCGTTCAAGCAGGCGGAGTTCGACATCATGTATGCCGAGGGGATCAGCCACACGTCGTTGCTGGTGGATATCGGGGTGGAGGCGGGCATCATCGACAAGGCGGGTGCCTGGTACAGCTACGGCACGCAGCGGATCGGGCAGGGGCGGGAGAATGCCAAGCTGTTCCTGCGGGATAATCCCAAGCTGATGGCCGAGGTGGAGGAGAAGGTGAAGGTGGTGTTGGGGGTGAAGGTGGCGGAGGCGGCCGCGGGCGGGGACGACGCGGACGAGTGAGCGCGCGTGTCGCGTCCCGGAGAGTCGGATGAAGGCGCCGAGGGGGGCTTGCGGTTTGACGTGGTGCCCGGATCACCACGGCTCATCGTGAGTACCCCCTCGGCCATTCCGGAGGGGGCGCAGCGGGTGCGTGTGGTGGCGGAATCGCCGCGCCGTCCCGGGCGGTACCGTGTGCAGCTGGAGGGGGGCGCGCGCTATCTGGTGTCGGCGGCGGGGGTGGCCGAGTCGGGGGCCGTGCGGGCGGGGGTCCTGTTGACGCCAGCGCAGGTGGCGCGGCTGGTGCATGAGGACGCGGTCACCGCCGAGGTGGACCGTGCCGTCGCCTCCCTGGCGCGGCAGCGCCGGAGCCGTCGCCAGCTGGAGGGGGCGGCTCGGCGGCGTGGGGCCGATGCGCGGGTGGTGGCCGAGGCGCTGGACCGGCTGGCGGCGTCCGGCGTGTTGGACGACCGGGGGATGGCCGAGGCCGAGGCGTCGGCGCGGCTCAGGCGGGGGGAGGCGCCGGCGCGGGTGCGCCAGCGGTTGCGGCAGCAGGGGGTGGAGGCGCCCGTCGTGGCGGAGGCGTTGCGCCAGTCGGTGGAGGAGGAGGGGTTTGACGAGGGGGCCGCGTGTGAGGCGCTGGCGGTGCGCCGGTGGGCGGCGGTGGCCGCGCTGCCCCCCGACGTGCGTCGGCGGCGGCTCACCGGGTTCCTGTTGCGCCGCGGCTTTTCCGGCGGGGAGGTGCAGCGCGTGGTGCGGCGTCTTGAGCGGGAGGGGGTGGAAGCGGAGCAGGGGACCATGGAGATCGAAGACGAGGAAGGGGAGCCGTTCGGCGCCTGATTCCCCTATATTTCTGGGCTTATGCTCGCCTCCGAAATCCGCGCCCGATTCCTGGCCTACTTTGCCGCGCAGGGGCATGCTGTCCGCCCCAGCTCGACCCTCGTCCCGGCCGACGATCCCACCCTGCTGTTCACCAACGCGGGGATGGTGCAGTTCAAGAAGGTGTTCCTCGGCATGGACGCCGTGCCCGACGGAAATCCGCGGGCCGTCACCGCCCAGAAGTGCGTGCGGGCGGGGGGGAAGCACAACGACCTCGAGCAGGTGGGGCACACCGCCCGTCACCACACCTTCTTCGAGATGTTGGGGAACTTCTCCTTTGGCGACTACTTCAAGCGGGACGCCATCCGCTTCGCGTGGACGTTCATCACCGAGGAGCTGAAGATCCCGCGCGAGCACCTGCGCGTCACCGTGTATCACGAGGACGACGAGGCGCGGCAGCTGTGGCAGGAGGTGGCCGGGGTGCCGCCGCATCGCGTGTACGGGCTGGGGGCCAAGGACAACTTCTGGCAGATGGCCGACACGGGCCCCTGTGGTCCGTGCACCGAGATCTACGTGGACTTGGCGCGGGTGGCGGCCGACTGGGCGTTTCCCAAGGATGCCACCGGGGAGTGGACCGACACCACGCTGGAGGATTACTCGCTCGACGCGTTCGTCGAGGGGGCGGAGGCGGGGCGGTTCCTGGAGATCTGGAACCTCGTGTTCATGCAGTACGACCGGCAGGCGGACGGCACGTTGGTGCCGCTCCCCAAGCCCTCGGTGGACACCGGGGCCGGGTTGGAGCGCATCGCGGCCGTGATGCAGGGGGTGACCAACAATTTCCACACCGACGCCTTCGCGCCGCTCATTGCGCGCGTCGAGGAGGTCGTGGGGATCGCGTACCCGTACCGTCCCGGCGAGGGGCTGGGGGTGGCGCACGACCGGGAGGGGCGCGAGATCGATCCGGCGTCGTTCCGGGTGCTGGCCGACCATGCCCGGGCCGTGTCGTTCCTGCTGGCCGACGGGGTGTTCCCCAGCAACGAGGGGCGTGGCTACGTGCTGCGGCGCATCCTGCGTCGCGCGGTGCGACATGCCTGGCTGCTCGGCCGGCGCGCGCCCACGCTGGTGCACGTCGTGGAGGCGGTCATCGACAGCATGCAGGGGCAGTACCCCGAGCTGCAGGCGCGGCGGGCCCACCTGCTGGAGACCACGCGCGCCGAGGAGGAGCGGTTCCTGGCCACCATTGATGCCGGGATGTCGCGCTTTGACGAGCTGGCACCGACGGGCTCCACGCAGGGCTCCAAGGCCGTGCGCGGGACCATCGACGGCGTGGATGCCTTCCGGCTGTACGACACCTTCGGGTTCCCCATCGACCTCACCGAGCTGATGGCGCGGGAGCGCGGGTATCTCGTCGACATTGCGGGGTTCGAGGAGGCGCTGTCCGCGCAGCGGAAGCAGTCGCAGGAGGAGCGGAAGGCGCGCCAGCTGTCCGTCAGCGCCGATGACTTTGGCGATCCCACGCAGTGGTCGCACGATCGGCAGCATCAGGCGGCCCTGGGGCGGTTCGTGGGCTATGAGCGCACGGCCGCCGACACCGTGGTCACCGCCGTGCGCACGCTCCCCGACGGGCGGGTGGCCGTCATGCTGGGGGAGACTCCGTTCTATGCCGAGTCCGGGGGGCAGGTGTCCGATCAGGGTACCATCACCGGTACCGGGTGGCGGGTGGACGTGACCGAGGTGCGCAAGATCGACGGGCGCATCGCCGCCATCGGCATGCCCACGGGGGAGATCACCTTCGGGGCGGCGCATGCGGAGGTGCCCCGCGACCGACGGCAGGACACCGCGCGGCACCACACCGCCACCCACCTGCTGCATGCGGCGCTCCGGAAGGTGCTGGGGGACCATGTGCATCAGGCCGGGTCGCTGGTGGCGCCCGACCGGCTGCGTTTCGATTTCACGCACCATGGCCCGGTCACGGCGGCCCAGCTGGCGGCCATTGAGGCGCACGCCAACGCCGGCGTGTGGGCCGCGGCGCCTGTGCACACGCGGGAGGAGGCGTACGCGGACGCCGTGGCCTCCGGGGCCATGGCGCTGTTCGGGGAGAAGTACGGCGATGTCGTGCGCGTGGTCGACATCCCCGACTGGTCGGTGGAGCTGTGCGGCGGCACCCATGTGCGGAACACCGCCGAAATCGGCTGCATCCGGGTCGTGGCGGAAAGCGGGGTCGCCGCCGGGGTGCGTCGCCTCGAGGCGGTCACCGGGCCGCGGGCGTTTCAGTTCCTGACCGACCGGGAGCGCGCGCTGCAGCAGCTGGCCGCGCGGCTCAAGGTGCCGCTCACGGCGGCGCCGGCGTCGCTGGAGCAGGTGGAGCGCAAGCTGGACGCCCTGCTGGACGAGCGCCGGCAGCTGGAGAAGAAGCTGGACGAGGCCATGCGCGGCGGAGCCGGTGGCGGTGGGATGGCCGCGCGCCTCATCGAGGGGGCGCGGGAGCTGGGTGGGGTGCGCGTCGTGATCGCGCAGGTCGAGGTCCCGGACACCAAGGGGCTGCAGGCGCTTGGCGATGCCATCCGCGAGGGCATCGGGAGCGGGGCGGCCGTGCTGGCGGCGGCGGTGGACGGCAAGGGCGCGCTGCTGGCGGTGGTCACCGACGACCTGCGGGATCGTGGGGTGCGCGCCGATGCGCTGGTGCGCGAGGTGGCGGCCACCGTGGGAGGCCGTGGCGGCGGGAAGCCGCACATGGCGCAGGCGGGGGTCGAGCCGGCGCAGCTGGCGCAGGCCCTGGAGGCCGTCCCCGCCGTGGTGGGGCGGCTGGTGTCTGGGGCCTGATCCTTCAGGGGAGAGCGCGATGACCGAGGCGACGACGGGGGGCGCGGTTCCATCCGGGACAGTGCGGAGCTGGCTGGTCGCGGTCACGCCGCCGCCGCCGCCGTCGCTGGCTGCGCGTCTGGCCGCAGTCCTGGAGCCATTTGCCGATCGCCCCGCGCAGGAGGTCCCCGAGTGCTGCCTGGAAGCGGGCGAGGGGTTGCTGGACGCCATCTTGGCGTCGGGGTCGACCTCGCGCGACACCGCCCTCGACCTCCTCACGGTCGATGCCCTCATCACCTATGCCTTCCAGGAGGCGGCGGGAGAGCCGGAGCGGCTGGAGGCGCGGGCGTCCCGTGCCATGGAACGCATCGCCGCCATCCCCCGACAGGAGCCCTCCTGATCTTGGGTCGGGCCGCGTCGCGGGGTCGCGTCGGCGCGTGATTGACCTGCACACGCATCTGCTCCCCGGGGTGGACGACGGGTCCCGGTCCGAGGAGGCGTCGCGGGCTGTTCTGGAGCGGTTTGCCGCCGAGGGGGTCACCATGGTGGCCTGCACGCCCCACCTGCGGGCGTCCGAGGCGGACCATGCACCCGTGGAGGCCCATCGGGCGCTGCGGGAGTCGCTGCAGCGGGCGGTTGCGGGAGGCCCTCGCCTGATCGGCGGATGGGAGATCATGCTGGATGAGCCGGGGACCGATCTGGCACGCCCTGAGCTTGGGCTCGGGGGGACGCGGGCCGTGTTGGTGGAGTTCCCCCGCGGGGGCGTCCCCGTGCGCGCCACCGACGAGTTGCATCGCCTGGTCCGTCTTGGGGTGCGGCCCATCGTGGCGCATCCGGACCGGTATGCCGGGTGTACCCTGGAGCAGGTCAGGGCATGGCGCCAGGTCGGCGCCCTCATCCAGTCCGATGCCATGGCGCTGGGTGGTCGGGGGCGGGGGAGTGCGCTGGGACAGGCCTTGCTGGCCAACGGCTTCATCGACCTGCTGGCCTCCGACAACCACGGCGACCGGCGCTCCATGGCCGCCAGCGTCCAGTGGCTGGCCGCCCACGGGGGCGAGGAGCAGCTTCCCTTGCTGACCCAGCTCAACCCGCAGCGGCTGCTGACCAATCAGGACCCGCTCCCCGTCCCTCCTCTTCGTCCGTCGGTGGCGCGTCGCCTGCAGCAGTGGCTGGGCCGCTGGCGCCGCCGCCGGTAGCGCGGTTCACCCTCATCTCCCGTTGGTATCCTGATGGAGCCTGCCGACCTGTCCCCGTCGATCGCCGCCGCCTTGGAAGAGCTGGCGGTCACCGCAACGCGTACCTTGGCGAGCGTGGCCCCGGAGATCGCCCGTGCCCATGCGCTGGTGCTGGCGACGGTGCAGCGGGGGGGCACCCTGTTCTTCTGCGGCAATGGCGGCTCCGCGGCCGATGCCCAGCATCTGGCCACCGAATACGTGGTCCGCTACCGACTGAACCGACGGGCCTACCCGGCCATCGCCCTCACCACGGACAGCTCCTTGTTGACGGCGGCGGGGAACGACATCGGCTTTGATCACATTTTTTCTCGCCAGGTCGAAGCGTTGGCAACTTCCGCCGACCTGCTGATCATCCACAGCACCAGTGGGAACTCCCCCAACGTGCTCCGGGCCGCCGAGGCCGCGCGGGCCAAGGGGGTGCCGGTGTTGGCCATGTTGGCCAAGGATGGCGGGGCGCTTCGTGCCCTGGCGGACGTGGCGGTAGTCGTCCCCACCGACCGGACCGATCGGGCGCAGGAGCTGCATCTCTGCATCCAGCACGCCATCTGCGATGCCATTGAGCCGTTGTTCGCGTGAGCGGCCTGCTGTTGACAAGCGTGAAACTTGTTTTACAGAGTGCGGTTAAGCTGAATCATCTCACCTGAATTCTCGACCCATGATTGACCTCTCCGGCAAGCGAGCGCTGGTCACCGGCGGCTCCCGCGGCATCGGGGCCGCCATTGCGCGCCTGCTCGCGAAGGCAGGCGCCGAT
>JBEIJM010000023.1:0-28014 GCA_040380205.1 Gemmatimonadaceae bacterium | reverse complement strand
CTTCTCGCCACGCCTCAATGCCACGCTGTTCGCGCAGTGGGACAACCAGTCGGACCGGGCGTCGGTGAATGCGCGCGTGCGGTGGACGGTGAAGCCCGGCAGCGACCTGTTCGTGGTGTGGAACAGCGCCTGGCCCACCGGCCTGGAGCGCCCGGTGCCGTGGCTGCAGCCCGCGCGTGGCGGGCTGGTGGCCAAGTATGTGTACTTCTTCCGCGGGTAGCGGGGGGCAGGCGTCCGGGCGCGCCCCCACGCCCTGTCCGGCGCGGCCCGGATGTGCGCCAGCCGGCGCGGGGGGCACCATGCGGGCGCGGAGCGCGCCGCCATTTCGGGCGACGGGCCCCGCGCACCCCTGCCGCGCGGCATCCGCGCCGGAGACCCTGCATGGCCAACCTGATGCGTCGCACCCCGTCCTCGTCGCTGGCCGAGGACGGCTTTGCCACCCTGATGCGGCGGATGTTCAACGAGCCGCTCTACTCCGCGGGCACCCTCCTCCCCGCCTCCGGCTGGGCGCCGGCGGTGGAAGTGTCCGAGACCGCCGACGCCCTCTGCCTGTCCGCGGAGCTGCCGGGGCTGGATGAGAAGCAGGTCACGGTGAACATCGAGAACAACGTGCTCACCCTCTCCGGGGAGAAGGCGGAGCGGAAGGAGGAGGAGGACGCCGGGCGCAACTACTACCAGTGCGAGCGGTACTACGGCGCGTTCCAGCGGTCCTTCGCGCTGCCGCGCACGGTGGACGTGGACAAGGTCGCGGCCACCTTCGACAAGGGGGTGCTGACGGTCACCCTCCCCAAGCTGCCGCAGGCCAAGGGGCGGATGATCCGCGTGGAAGCGCGCTGACGGGGGTCAGGCGGTGCGGGTGGCCACCAGCCGCCCGCCCGCGGGGAGCGCCGCCGCGTCCAGTCGCGGCGGCGCCTCCGGCGGGTGCAGCAGGAAGCAGGTGGCCCCGCTTCCGCTGAGGAGTGCCAGCGCCGGGTGCCCCGCGCCCCGCAGGCGGGCCGCCTCCTCACGCAGCCAGGGCAGCACACGCGCCACGCCGGGGTGCAGGGCGGGGACCACCGTTTCGAAGTCGTTGGCGCCCAGGGCACACACCGACGTCCACTGGTCCAGCGCCCCCGTGGGGTAGGCCGCCGCGGACATCGCGGTGCCGGCCTCGGCGCGGGCCTGCGCCACGGCGCGGTAGGCCGCGGCCGTTTCCACGCCGTGGTCAAACGCCACCAGCGTCACCCCCATGGAGGGGAGCGCCGGCAGCGGGAGCAGCCGGTCGCCGCGCCCCCACGCCCAGGCACGGCTGGCCTCGAGGGTGAGGAACGGCACATCGGCGCCCAGGGCGCCGGCCAGCGCCATCAGGCGCGCCTGCCCCAGCGGGCGCGGGGACAGTGCCTCCAGCGCCCGCAACACCGCCCCCGCGTCGGCGCTCCCGCCCCCCAGCCCGCCGCCCACGGGGATCACCTTGTCGATGGCCACCACCCACCCGGTGTCCCACCCGGAAGCCTCCACGTAGGCCGCCGCCGCCCGCCACGCCAGGTTGTCCTCGGCGGCGCCCAGCCCCCCCGCCGGCAGGGCGGCCCCGGCACAGGTCAGCGCTCGGCTGGGCACGTCCACCGTCACCGTGATCGTGTCATGCAGCGCCAGCCGCTGGAACAGCGTCTCCAGCCCGTGGTACCCCGACGCTTCGCGCGCCAGGATGCGCAGCACGAGGTTCACCTTGGCGTGGGCCGCCACCGTGAGGGTGCGCGGCGAGGGGTCGTGAGCCATGCGGGGCAACGGGGCGAGGAAGGCGGAAGGCGGGCGCCGCGGCGCTCAGGGCGCGTCGGGCACCGATGCCGCGGGGGCCGCGCGCAGCTCCTGCGGCGTGAGCCCCACCGCCGCCAGCGCCATCGCGCCCAGCACGGTGATGGGGATGAAGCTCAGGAGGTGGTACGCGAGCGCCCAGCTGATGGCCAGCTCCTTGGGCACGCCATAAACGCCAAGGCCCACGGTGGCCGCCCCTTCGAAGACGCCGAAGAACCCCGGCGAGCTGGGGAGCGCCACCCCGAAGGAGATCACCCCCATCAGGAAGAGCGACGCCGAGAGCGGCAGGTCGATGCCCACGGCCACGAACCCCAGGTGCATCGACGCGGCATGCACCAGCCAGTGCACCAGCGTCCACGCGAACACCGCCAGGAAGCGCCGCGGGTCGGCCAGCACCGCCAGGCTCGCCGTGGCCTCGGTGGCCAGCAGCACCACACGCCCCTCCACTCTGGGGGCGACGACCCGGACCACCCCGCGCACCAGCGCCACCAGGCGGTGCGGCCATCGCGCCGCCAGGAACGCCGCGGCGACCCCGCCGCCGATCACCGCGAGGCCCCCCAGCGCGAGCCGGCCCATCCCCTGGCCGCCGATCGTGACCCCGTCGGGAAAGCGCGGATCCAGCAGCGCCGCACACAGCAGGGCCAGCAGCACCAGGGCGTCGAAGAGCCGATCCACCGCCAGGGAGCCCAACGCCGTGGCGGCCCCCACCGTGGGCACCTGCCGCACCAGCGCCAACGCCCGGGCGAACTCGCCGGCGCGCAGCGGAAACACGTTGTTGACCATCATGCCGATGGCGGTGCCGCGCCACAGCACCCGGAACGGCAGCACCCCGGCCACCGGAGCCAGGATGGTGCGCCACCGGCGCGCCCGCAGCGGGAAGATGGCCGTCGCCACGGCGGTGCAGGCGAGCAGCAGGGGGGCGTTGGCCTCTCGCAGCACGCCCCACACCTCCGCCAGCGCCACGCCGCGCAGCGTCCACCAGAGCACACCAGCGCTCACGAGGAACCCGAGCGCCGCCTTGGGGTCCAGGGAGCGCCGCCGCCCCTCCGTCGGTGCCGCCTTGATGGTCAGGGGGTCCCCGCCAGGTCCAGCAGCTCCGACAGCTCCTCGAACAGGGCATGGGCCGTCGGCTCGGCGAGCGTGCCGCGTTGCCAGTGCCCTTGCAGGGCGTCGCGGACCGTGCGGGCCCGCGCCAGCGCGGCGTGGCCGCGGTACAGCAACGTCTCGATGGGGACGATGTCCGCCGGCGGCGTCGCCTCGGGGCGGCTGCCGAAGCGCGCGCCCGCCTCGCGCACCGCCTGCGCCAGCTGCGGCTCGGTCAGGGCGCGGTCCTGCAGCAGCGCCGCCAGCGCCAGCACCGCCTCCCGTTCCTCCGGGGAGGTCAACGGGGCCCGGGCCATCCGGGTGGCCAGCTGGGCGATGCTGGCGGCTCCGAAGCTCTCCGCCACGTCGGCCAGTTCGTGCAGCGCCCGCCGCGTCTCCTCGGCGTCCTGCAGCACCCGCGCGGCCTCCACGCCGACGCGGGCCCCGACCGCCGCCATCGCGTCCCGGAAACGCCGCGCCACCGTGGTGGCGGGCGCCGGCGCCCGGTGCAGGATCCCCGGCGCGCCGTCCCCGGGGTAGAAGCGCGCGATGGGCACCACCCGCCCCGCCTCGGCCGCGGAGGGCTGCGGTCCGGCCAGCGCCTGCACGGTGGCGTGCGACAGCCGCACGACCACGGCATGCGCCTCCCGCTGGGCCTCGGGCCCCCACTGCTCCGCCTGGGCCACCAGCGCCCGCACGCCACGCACCGCCTCCAGGAACCGGAGGCGCAACGCGGCGTCCCAGTGCACCGCCCCCTCATGCAGCCCCCCGGCCAGCCGCTCCAGCGCGGCCGTGGCATCGACCATCCCCTCCAGCGGCGTGATCCGCGCGCTGCCATGCCGCGCGCGCGCCTGCGCCAGCACCGTGGTGCTGTCCGGCGGGGCATCGGTCGCGGTCGTGGCCAGGTGCTCCAACCGGGCCAGGTACTCTACGGCCTCCTTGCGGAAGAAGGCGAGGAGCAGGGTGGGGGAGCTCATGGCTGCCGGCGGGATGGGGAGATCACGAGCGGACGGGGTGGGACGACCGGGCACGGTCCATGGCGGTGCGCACCTCGCGCACCGCCGCCTCCAACCCGAGGAAAATGGCACGGCCCACGATGGCGTGCCCGATGTTGAGCTCCTGGATGGCCGGAATGGCCGCCACGGGAGCCACGTTGTCCACCGACAGCCCGTGCCCGGCATGGACCGCCACCCCCAGGGCGTCGCCCGTCCGCGCCGCCTCGGCCAGTGCCGCCAGCGTGGCGGGATCCGCCGGATGGTGCGCGTACGGCCCCGTATGCAGCTCCACGGCGGGCGCCCCCAGCGCGGCGGCCCGCTCCACGGCGCGCGGGTCGGCGTCGATGAACAGGCTTCCCGTGATTCCGGCGGCCGCCAGCTGCGCCAGCGCGTCGCGCAGGGGAGCGGCGGCGCGCACCAGATCCAGCCCTCCCTCGGTGGTGACCTCCTCGCGCCGCTCGGGGACCAGCGTGACCGCCGCCGGACGGATGCGCTCGGCGATCGCCAGCATCTCCGGGGTGGCGGCACACTCGAAGTTCAGCACGGTGCCGATGCGGGCCGCCAGTTGGTCGATGTCGGCATCCTGGATATGGCGCCGGTCCTCGCGGAGGTGCGCCGTGATGCCGTCGGCCCCCGCGGCCTCGCACAGCAGCGCCGCCGCCACGGGATCGGGGGTGACGCCACGGCGGGCCTGCCGGAGGGTGGCCACGTGGTCGATGTTCACGTACAGACGCTGGTACCGGAGCGTGGACACGCGGGTCTGGAGGCGAGGGGGACGGGCGTTAGGTTGCATGGGAGCGGGGTCCCGACCGGGGACCGCCGATCGCTGGGCGCATCGACAACGGGGGCACCGTGGGACACCGGCTAATGTGGGGCCACAAGGGGTGGTTCGTCATGGGGGGGGGCGCCCTCCTCTTGCTGGGCGCCTGTGCACGGACCGCCGTGGTGACCCCGGCGGTCCCCGGCGTGCTGGCCGGCGCCACGGCTCAGGAGGTTGGGGCGGCCACAGGGCGGGCCGCCGTGGAGGCGTTCATGGCGGGGGTGGCGGCGCAGGACCTCCGGCGGATGGCGTCGGTGTGGGGCACGGCGCGCGGCCCCGCCCGCCTGACCCTCCCCGCCGAGGAGCTGGAAAAGCGGCTCATCGTCATCCAGTGCCTTCTCACCCACGACCGCTGGAGCTTTGCCGAGGAGCGGGCCCGACTCTCCTCCGGGGCGCGGCAGGACTGGCTGGTGGAGGTCCGGCGCGAGCCCCGGTCGGCGCGCACCCTGTTCACCACGGTCCAGGCGTCCGATGGCGCCTGGTTCGTGGAAGACCTCCAGGTGGCCCCGCTCCAGGACTTCTGCCGCTGACCGGCGCGGGACTCGCTGGTGCCCCGGCTCCGGCGGCTTAGTATTCCGACAGCTCGACCAGCACGCCCCCCGTGGCGCTCGGATGCAGGAAGGCGATGCGCTTCCCCTCCGCGCCCACGCGTGGCACCTGGTCGATGAGGCGCACCCCGGCCTCTCGGCACCGCGCCAGCGTGCCGTCGAGGTCGTCCACGGCGAAGCAGACATGGTGGATGCCGGGGCCGCGCTTGGCCACGAACTTCCCGATGGGCGAGTCCGGGGTCTGGGCTTCCAGCAGTTCCACCAGCGACTCCCCGGCCGCGAGGCCGGCGATGGCGGCCCCGTCGGCGTCATCCAGCGGCACTTCGGGCATCCCCAGGATGTCCCGGTAGAAGGGGCGCAGGGCGTCGAGGGACTCCACGGCAATCCCGATGTGGGCGATCCGGGTGCCGCGGCGAACGGGTGCGGTCATGGCGGGTAGGATGGTGGAGGTGGGGGACGGTCCCCCAAAGCATAATCCCGAGACCGGGGTGGCGCGGCCAGGGCGGCGCGGCCCCATGGAGCTGACGATGGCGCACGCAGTCGAAGTGAACGACGGCAACTTCGCGACGGAAATCGAGGGGCACGCCGGGCTGGCGATGGTGGACCTGTGGGCGACCTGGTGCGCCCCCTGCCGCATGATCGCCCCCATCATCGAGCAGCTGGCGGTCGATTACGCCGGCAAGGTCAAGGTGGCCAAGCTCGATGTGGACCACAACCAGCGCACCGCCGCGCGCTTCAACGTGCGGTCCATCCCCACCATCCTGTTCTTCAAGGACGGCAAGGTGGTGGACCAGGTGGTGGGCGCGCTGCCTCGGCAGGCCCTCGAGGCCAAGATCCAGCAGCACGCCTGAGCGGCGCGCCGGCGGTGGCGGGCACGGCCGCGGTGACGGACTGGGCCGACGAGGCCTGGCCACAGGCGGTCGTGCCGGGCGCGCTGCACGTCGTGAGCACCCCCATTGGACATCTGGGGGACATCACCCTGCGCGGCCTGGCGGTGCTCCGTCAGGCCGCGCTGGTGTGCTGTGAGGACACGCGCCACACGCGGCCCTTGCTGGAGCGGTACGGCATCACCACCCCCACCCAGTCGCTGCACGAGCACAATGAGGCGCGGGTGATTCCCGGGCTGCTGGAGCGCCTGCGGGCCGGCGAGGCCGTGGCGCTGGTCAGCGATGCCGGCACCCCGCTGGTCTCCGATCCCGGGCAGCGCGCGGTGGAGGCCGTGGTGCGGGCCGGGGGGCGCGTCGTCCCCGTCCCCGGTCCCTCCGCCACCCTGGCGGCGCTGGTGGCCGCCGGGCTCCCCGCCCTGCCGTTCACCATGCTCGGGTTCCTCCCCCGCAAGGGACGGGAGCGCCACGACCAGCTGGCGCTGGCCGCCGGACTCCCGCACACGGTCGTCCTCTTCGAGGCCCCCGGGCGGGTGGCGGACACGCTGCGCGACCTGGCCGCCGTGGCCGGCGGGGAGCGCCCGGTGGTGGTGGCGCGCGAGCTCACGAAGCACTTTGAGGAACTCCGCCGCGGAACGCTCGCCCAGGTCGCTGCGTATGCGGAGGAGGTGCCCCCTCGCGGCGAGGTGGTGCTGGTGCTGGGTGGGGCGCCTGCGACCGAGGCCCCTGACGAAGAGGCCCTCGAGGCGCTGGCGGCCGCCTGGCGCGCCGAGGGCGTCCCCCCGCGCGAGCTCCAGCGCCGGTTGGTGGAGCTCCACGGCGCCAGCCGCAACCTCGCCTACCGTCTCGCCCACTCCCGGTGACCGTGTCCGCCTCCCGCTCGCGTTCGCTGCCGTCTCGCCCCTGGCGGCTGGTCCTGCCCATGGCCCTCGTGACGGCCATGGGGGCGGCCACGCCGACGGGGGACACGCAGGGCACCCCCGGTCGCCTGGTGGTGGCGCGGCTCCGCTACGAGGGCGGCGGCGACTGGTACGCCAACCCGTCCAGCCTCCCCAACCTGCGCGCGGCCATTGCCGAGCGCACCAGCCTCCCGGTGGAGCGCACCGATGTCACGGTGCGCGTGGCCGATTCGGCGCTCTTCGACGTGCCGTTCCTGCACGTCACCGGACATGGCGAGATGCGCCTGACCGACGCGGAGGTGCCCCGCTTGCGGCAATACCTCCTGCAGGGCGGCTTCCTGCACGTGGATGACAACTACGGGCTTGACGAAAGCTTTCGTCGCGAGATTCGGCGGGTCTTCCCCGATCGGCCGCTCGTGGAAGTGCCGCTGTCCCATCCGGTCTACCACCTGGTGTACGACTTTCCCAACGGCCCCCCCAAGGTGCACGAGCATGACGGCAAGCCGGCCCAGGGCTTTGGGATCTTCGTTGGCAAGCGACTGGCCGTGTACTACACCTATTCGGCCGACCTCGGGAACGGCTGGGAAGACGTGGGGACCTATCCGGATCCCCCCGATCTCCATGAGGCGGCCATTCGCATGGGGGTGAATCTCTTCACCTACGCGGTCACCAGCCGGGTGACGCCGTGACCCCCGTCACAGGGGGAGCGGCGTCCGCCGCGCTCGCCGCCGACGGCCCGCTGCAGCGTCGGGTGGCGGCGGAGTCGGCCCTCATGCGGCAGCGCGCGGTGCTGGCGCTGGGGAGCGCGGCGGCGGCCGGCACGGCGCTGCTGCTGGCGGCCGGGGCGCTGGCCTTGGGGGGAGGCGCGGTGGCTGGCGTGGCCGCGCCCGCTCCCCGCCGTGCTGTGGGGCGTGGTGGGGGCCGCACTGGCCGTGGTGGGGACGCGCGTGGGCCGACGGCTGTGGGCCCGGCTCGCGCCGGCGGCGCTCGCCGCGCCCATCGAGCAGGAGCAGGGGCTGCGGCGCGGCGCGCTGGTGGGGGCGCTGGAGGTGGGGCACCAGGGGGTGCTGGGCGCCAAGGGGGCCGCCGATGTGGCTCGCCGCCTGCCGCCCGGGGCGCTGCTGCCGGCGGCGGGACGCCGGTGGGGACGGCGGGCGCTGGGCGCGGCGGGGGCGTTGGTGCTGGGGGCCCTGGCGCTCTGGGGGGCTCGGCAGGCGGCGCCCGACGGGTGGGCCGCCGTGTGGCACCCGTGGCGCGCCTGGCGCGGCACCCTCCTGCCGGCGCTGACCGTGCGCGACCTGCCCGCCAGTGTGCCCCGCGGGATGCCACTCACGCTCACGGTGCAGGCCCCCGGACGACGGCAGCTGTCCGCCAGCTGGCAGGCGGAGGGGGAACCACGGCGTGACACCACCCTGGCCGTCCCGCCCTCTGGCGTGGTGGCGCTGGCAGTGGGCGCCGTGCGCGCGCCCCTGGCGGTCACGCTCTCCGACGGCCGCTCGGCGCCGCTGACGCTGCGGCTGGCCGTGGCCGACCGCGGCTGGGTGGGGGACCTGGCGTTGCGCGCCCGCTTTCCCGCCTACCTGGCGCGCCCCGACGAAGCGATTGAGCCGGCGCCGCCGCTGGTGGTGCCGCGCGGTACGCAGCTCCGCGTCTCGGCGGGGCTGCGCGGGGGGCTCACGCGGGCCGGGTTGGCGCGCGGGGCCGACACCGTGTGGTTGGCGGGGACCGACACGGGCGCTCCAGCACTGGCCGGCGTCCGTGCGGTGACCGGAACGCTGCCCGTGGACGGCGACGCCACGTGGCACTGGGTGGCCGCCGACGGGGCGGGCGGTGGGCTGCCCCCCGAGCTCCCCGACAGCCTCCCCATCACCATCATCCCCGACGCCCTCCCTGAGGTGGCCATCGTGGGCCCCATGGGGGACACCACGGTGGGTACCGTGGGGGTGCTCCCGGTGCGGGTCCTGGCCAGCGACGATCACGCGGTGGGCCGAGTGTGGCTGGAGATCCGCACCGAACGGGCGGCGGCGGTCGAGGCGGCGGCCCGGACGGCGAACCGGGTGGAGCGGCTGGAGGTGGCCACCCCGCAGGATCCCGCCTTTGACGGCGGGGCCACGCTGCCGCTGGAGGGGCGCGCGCTTGAGCCCGGCGATCGCCTGCTGGTGGTGGCGGTGGCCGAGGATGCCTCCCCGTGGCGCCAGCAGGCGCGCACGACCCCGCGCATCCTGCGCGTGCCGTCGCTGGCCGAGCAGCGCGAAGCGGCGCGGTCGTTGGGGGATTCGCTGGCGGCCCGCGCCGCGCAGCTTGCCGCCCAGGAGGCCCGGCTGGCGCGGGGCACCGCGGATGCGGCGCGCAACCGCGACCTCGCGGGCGCCGGGCGGGCCGAGCAGGGCGCGCAGGCCGGCGCCCAGCGCAACGGGGCGCAGCCGTCGCCCATGCGGTTCTCGGCGGCCGAACGGGCCAAGCAGCTCGCGCGTGAGCAGCAGCAGCTGGGCGCCCGGGTGGATTCGCTGCGGCAGGGGGCCAAGGACCTGGAGCAGCGGCTGCGCAGCGCCAGCGCCATGGACACCGCGCTCGCCTCCCGGATGCGCGATATCCAGCGCATGCTGCGCGAGGCCATGACCCCCGAGATGCAGAAGGCGCTGGAGCAGGTGAACCAGAGCGCCGAGCGGCTGAGCGGCACCGAGGCCCAGCAGTCGCTGGAGCAGCTGGCGCGGCAGCAGCAGCAGATGCGCGAGCAGTTGGCCCGCAGCGCGGAGATGCTCAAGCGGGCCGCGTTGGAAGGAAGCATGCAGACGCTCCGCGACGACGCGCGCGACCTGGCCAAGGCGGAGCGGGAGCTGGCCGACCGGCTGGCCGGGGCAGGCAAGGGCGCGGACAAGGGGGGCGCCAAGGGCGGCGAGTCGGCCGCCGGGAAGCCCGACGGGGCGGCCGGGGAGCGTCCGTCTGCTGATCGGGAGGCGCGGCAGCTGGCCGACCGCACCCGGGCCATGGAGCAGGCGGTCAAGCAGCTGGCCCAGCGGCTGGAGGAAGCCGGGGCCCGGCCGGGCGCGGCCCGCACGCAGGCGGCGGAGCCGCGGCTCAACGAAGCGGCGCAGGCGCTGGAGCGGGCGGCGCGCGAGGGGGCGGCCGAGCGGCAGGAGCGGGCGTCGCCGGGGCAGCAGGCGGGGGCGGGGGATCCCACGCAGTCGGCCTCGATGCCCGGGTCGCAGGGCAACCGGCCGGCGGATCGGCCGCAGGGGGTGCCCAGCAAGACGGCGAATCAGGGGACGACCTCCGGCACCGAGCCCGGCAAGCCCGGCGGCCAGCAAGCCGGCGGCCAGCAGGCGGGTGGCCAACAGGCCGGCGGCCAGCAAGCCGGCGGCCAGCAAGCCGGCGGCCAGCAGGCAGGCGGCCAGCAGGCAGGCGGCCAACAGGCGGGGGGCGGCGCGGCCGATCAGGCGCGTCGGGCCGCCGATGCCATGGCGCAGGCCGCACAGCAGCTGGCGGAGGCGCGTGAGGCGCAGGTGGAGGCGTGGAAGGGGGACCTGTCGCAAAGCCTCGACCGCTCCATCAACGAGACCATGCAGCTGGCGCGCCAGCAGGCCTCGCTGGCCGAGCAAGCCAAGCAGCAGGGCGCGCGGGCCACGGCCGGGGAGCAGGGCGCGCTGCAGCAGGGCGTGCAGCAGGCCGCCGAGCGGCTGGAGCAGGCGGCGCGCTCGTCGTCGCTGCTGTCGCAGCGCACGCAGAAGGCCATGGCCGAGGCCCAGCGGCGGGTGCAGCAGGCCACCCAGGCGGCGCAACAGTCCGGGGGCGGCCAGCCCGGCGGCGGTGGCGAGGCGGGGAGCCAGCAGGCGCAGGACGCCATGAAGGAGGCCGCCGAGGCGCTCAACCAGGCGCTGAGCTCCATGGTGCGCGACCGGGAGCGTGTGAACTCGGCCCAGTCCGGGTCGGGGTTCACCGAAATGGTGGATCAGCTCCGCCAACTGGCGCAGCAGCAGGGGCAGCTCAACGGCCAGCTGCAGGGGCTCAACCTGCTCTCCGGCGGCGCCAAGGGGCAGGCGGCCCAGCAGCAGGTGCGCGTGCTGGCGCGGCAGCAGCGCGAGGTGGCGCGCACGCTCAGTGATGTCTCCGACCTGGACCAGACGGGGCGCACCGATGCGCTGGCCAAGGAGGCGCAGGGGCTGGCGCAGCAGCTCGAGCGCAACGGGCTCGACGCCAGCACGGTCGCGCGGCAGCAGCAGCTGTATCGGCGGCTGCTCGACGCGGGGCGCCTCATGGAGCAGGACGACCGCGACGATCAGGGGCCGCGCGAGTCGCGCACGGCGACCCCAGGGGGGGATCGGCGTCCGGCCACCGGCACCGCCGCCGGGGCCAATGCGGTGCGCTTTGCGCCACCCACCTGGAACGACCTGCGCGGGCTGTCCCCCGATGAGCGACGGCTGGTGGTGGACTACTTCCGGCGACTGAACGGTGGCGGGCCACCGCGCTGACCGGCGGCGCGCCGGGCACGCCCTGGTGCGCTCCCTCGGTGGGTGGGGCTGGCCGCGGCTCGGCACGGCACGGTGGCCGTGGGGCCGGCTGTGGCTCCTGGTGGCGCTCGGGGAGGTGGTGTCGCCGACGGTCACCGCCGCGCAAGGCGCGGTGGGGCCCCCGCCGGCGGTGGCCGACACCACCGACCCGCTGACCACGGCGCTTGACGCCGAGGACCGCGGCGACCGCGCGGCCGCCGCCCGGAGCTATCGGCGGGCGCTGCGTGAGGTGCCCGGGGGGGGCGGTGGCGACCGGGTGGCCATCGCCCTGCTGGGGTTGGAGCGGGTGTGGGCCGAATTGGGGTGGCGCGATTCCATCGCGCCGGTCGTGGCGGAGGTGCTGCAGTTCCGCCCCGCCGATCCGGTGGCCCGCAGCATCCAGCTGCGCACGCTGCTGGCCATGGAGCGCGCCGCCGAGGCGGATCAGGCGTACATCGGGTGGCGCCGGGTGGCGACGCTGGGCGACGCCGCTCCGTTCCGCGAGTACGCCCGGCAGCTGCTGGAGCACGGGCGCCCGCTGGGCGCCGATTCGGTGCTGGCCGAGGCCGAACGGGTGCTCGGGGGCACAACGGCGCTCTCCGCCGAGGCGGCGCAGCTCCATGTGGCGCTGGGGCGCTGGTCCGCCGCCGCCTCTGCCTACCGGCGCACGCTCGACAGCGACCCGTACCTCGAGGGGGCGGCGCTCTTTGCCCTGCAGCGGGTGCCGTCGGTCCAGCGGGACTCGCTGCGCCTGGTGTTGCAGGGGGCGCCCATCTCGCGTCCCGCCCGCCGCCTGCTGGCGGCGCTGGAGCTGGCGTGGGGCGAGCCGCGGCGCGGCTGGATGGCCTTGGCACCGCTGGCGGTGGACGATTCCACGGTGGCCACCTGGCGCGACTTCGGGGAGCGGGCCGAGCTGGCCGAGTCGTGGCTGGTGGCGCGGGACGTCTGGCAGGCGGTGGAGGAGCGCGCGTCCGCCGGCAGCGGGGCGGCCTTCGAGGCGCGCGAGCGGGGGGCGCTGGCCGCGCTGCGCGGGGGCGACCCTGCCGGCGCGCTCCAGCGCATCCGGGCCGCGGGGCGGCTCCCCGATTCCCTTGCCCGGCGGCTGCTCCCGCTCGAGGTGGAAGCGTTGGGGGCGCTGGGGCGGGCGGACGAGGCGCAGCGCCTCATCGACGCGGCGGGCAGCGTCCTGGACGACGACCTCCGCCGGCAGCTGGCCCGCCCGCTGGTGGCCGGGTATCTCCTGCGAGGTGACGTGGCCCGTGCGCGCGCCGCGGTGGCGGGGACGGAGCTGGAGGACGACGATGAGACGGTGGGGTGGCTGGCGCTGTATGACGGCGACCTGCTCGTCGCGCGCCAGCGCCTGGTGCGGGCGTTGGCCCCGCGTCCCGAGGTGGTGGACGCGCTGGGCATCCTCGCGCGCGTCCGTGGCGACGGGGGGCGCGGGCTGGGGGGCGCGTTCCTCGCGCTGGCGCGGCGCGACAGTGCACAGGCCGCCGACCGGTTCATCACGCTGGCCGATTCGGTGGGGCCGGGGGCGGCGCCCGCGCTGCTGGCGCTTGCGGCCCGTATTCGCGGTGCCCGGGGCGAGCCGGTGTGGGCGCGCATTCGCGCCCAGCATCCCGCCTCGCCCGAGGGCGCCGAGGCGCTCCTGGCGCTGGCGCGCGCGCGCCGTGCCGCGGGTGACGCCGCCGCGGCCATCGCCCACCTGGAGACGCTCATCCTGGACCATCCCGGCAGCGCCCTGCTGCCGCAGGCCCGTCGTGAGCTTGAGGGACTCCGAGGCCAGCGCCCCCCCGACTGACCCTCGCGCGCCTTCCGCCCGCGCGTTCCCCTAGATTCCCCGCATGATGCGCCGCTTCCTCCGTTCCCTGGGCCTCGCGTGGTGTGCCCTGCTGCTGGCCGGGCCCCTCGCCCGGGCACAGCAGCTGCTCGTCCCCATGGACGACGCCCAGCGCAATCACCTCAAGGCCTACGGCGTCACCTTCCAGGCGCTCAAGGCGGGGCAGAAAGCCGAGTGGTTCCTCAACTATCGGGGCGGCGCGTTTCTCCTTCCCGATGTCCCCGACCTGCGCCGGCGCGCCGCGCTGGACGGCGTGAGCGTGGAGCCCGTGGGGGATGCGGCGGTGGCGGCCATCCGCGCCGAGTTGGCGGGCGGCAACATGGACGCCGTGGTGCTTGAGCGCGCGCCCCGCATTGCCATCTACCGCCCCGTCGACCAGCCCCCCTGGGATGACGCCGTCACCCTCGCGCTCACCTACGCCGGCATCGACTTCGCCTCGGTGTGGGATGACGCCGTCCTCAATGGCGACCTCGCCAAGTACGACTGGGTGCACCTGCACCACGAGGACTTCACCGGGCAGTTCAACAAGCTCTACCTCGCCTACCGCGACGCCCCCTGGTTCGTGGCGCAGCGCGAGCGCGACCTCGCTACCGCGCGCGCCTTCGGGAAGCCGCACGTCCCGGCGCTCAAGAAGGCGGTGGCGGAGGGGATTCGCGCGTTCGTCGATCGCGGCGGCTTCCTCTTCGCCATGTGCGGCGCCACCGAGTCGCTCGACCTCGCGCTGGCCGGCATTCAGGTGGACATCGCCAGCACCTTCTCCGACGGCACCCCGCCGGACGCCGACGCCGACGCCCGGATGGACTGGGCGCGCGCCATGGCGTTCGCCGGCGCCCACGTGGAGACCTCGCCGTACCTCAACGCCCTCAGCGACATCGACGGCCACCAGGTCAACGTGCCGGCGCGGCGCCAGCCGCTGGGGGCCTTCTCCCTCTTCGACTTCTCCGCCAAGCTGGATCCGGTGGCGGCCATGCTGGTCCAGAACCATCGCACCCTGCTCCCCGACTTCTACGGCGTGACCACCAGCTTCAACCGCGCCGTGGTCAAGCCGGGGGTCACCGTGCTCGGCACCGAAGAGGGCGCCCCGTGGACCAAGTATCTCCACGGGGACTACGGCAAGGGCTCGTGGACCTTCCTCGGCGGGCACGACCCCGAGGATCCGCAGCACGCCATCGGTTCGCCCCCCACCGACCTCTCGCTGCGCCCCAATTCGCCGGGGTACCGCCTCATCCTCAACAACGTCCTCTTCCCGGCTGCCCGGAAGAAGCCGCGCAAGACGTGAGGCAGCCGTGACCCCGCCTCCCATGGGGGAGGCGCGCCTGGCGAAGGGGGCGGCGGGCGCCATTCGCACGGCCATCGCCCTGGCGGGCGGCAACGAGGTCAGCTTCGTGGCCACCGTCGACGCCGACGGCATCGTGACCACCGCCCGTGTGGTCGCGCGGGGCGACGTGCGCTCGGTGCTGGCGCTGCCGGGGGTGGCGCGCCGCGGCGAGATGCTGCTGCACAACCACCCCTCGGGGCTCCTCGTCCCCAGCCAGGCCGACCTGGAGGTGGCCGCGCGCGCCTTTGGCGACGGGGTCGGGTTTGGCATCGTCGACAATGAGGCCACCCGCGTGTATGTGGTGGCCGAGGTGCCCAAGGGCGCCACGGTCCAGACGGTGGACGTGGACGACGTGGCCGCGCTCCTCGCCCCCGGCGGGTTGGTGGCCGACGCCATGCGCGCGGCCCGTGCCGGCGCCCCGTACGAGGACCGCCCCAGCCAGCGCGCCATGGCCGTCGAAGTGATGGCCACCTACAACGCGGGGGGGGTCGCCCTGCTTGAGGCCGGCACCGGCGTGGGCAAGTCGCTGGGCTACCTCGTCCCCGCGCTCCGCTGGGCGGCCGCCAACGGCGAACGCACCATCGTCTCCACCGCCACCATCACGCTGCAGGAGCAGCTGGTGGGGAAGGACCTCCCCTTCCTCCAGCGCGCCCTCTCCGACCAGCCCGTGCGCTTTGCGCTCCTCAAGGGGTGGCGCAACTACCTCTGCCTCATGCGCCTCGAACAGGCGCGCGCGGCCGGCGTGACGCTGTTCGAGGCGGCCATCGCCGAGGAGGTGGCGCAGCTGGCCGACTGGGCGGCGCGCACGCGCGACGGCTCGCTGGCCGACCTTCCGGTCGCGCCGCGCAGCGAGGCGTGGGACGAGGTGGCCGCCGAGCCGGACCTGTGCGGGCGCATGCAGTGCCGCTTCTTCGACCAGTGCTTCCTGTTCAAGGCGCGGCGCGAGGCGGCCGCGGCCGACGTCGTGGTGGTCAACCACCACCTGCTGCTCGCCGACGTGGCGGTGCGGCGGCAGACGCAGAACTGGGAGGAGTCGGCCGTGCTCCCCGCGTACGATCGCCTCGTCGTCGACGAGGGGCATCATCTCGAGGAGGCGGCCGCGTCGCACCTGGGGAGCGCGGTCACGCGCCGCGCCCTGCTGCGGCTGTTCAACCGGCTCGAACGGCGCGGGCGCGGGCTGCTCCCCGCCCTCGAGGCGCGCCTGGTCACGGGCACCGACCTGCTCAGCGTGGCGTCGCTGGACCTGGTGCGTGGCCGCCTGGTCTCCAGCGCGGCCACCGCGCGCGATCGGGCGCAGCTCCTCTTCGAGGTGCTCGCCGGCATCCTCACCGAGCAGGTGGCCCAGGGCGGGGCGCCGGTGCTGCGGTTGGCGGGCGACGACGAGGCCCGGGTCACCGGGCACCCCGGGCTCACCGCCACACTGGACGAGCTGCTCACGGAGATCGCCGCGCTGGGGGACGGCCTCCGGCTGGTGCGCGAGCGGCTGGAGACCGACGAGAAGCGTCACGAGGAGCTGGCCCCGCTGCTGGGCGAAGTGCGCGGCGTCACGCGGCGTCTCCAGCAGGCGGGAGAAGCGTTGGCCCAGGCGCTGCGCCCGCCCACCTCCGGCGTGGAGGTGGTGCGCTGGATCGAGCTGAGCGGCAAGCCACAGGGGGGCGAGCGCAACGTGTCCGCGCACTGCGTCCCGCTGGCGCTCGCGCCCGTCCTGCGCGACGACCTCTTCGGGCGCCTCACCTCGGCGGTCGTCACCAGCGCCACCCTCGCCACCGACGGCGGCTTCGGCTTTCTCGTGCGGCGCCTCGGCTTGGCGCACGAGGACCCGCCGCCGCGTACCGCGCAGTTCCCCTCGCCCTTCGACTATCGCCGCCAGGCGCTGCTGGCCGTGCCCACCGACCTGCCCGCGCCCAACGAGCACCCGGCGGCGCACCTGGCGGCGGTCACGCACCAGCTGCAGCGGCTCGTCGAGGCCAGCGATGGCGGGGTGTTCGGGCTGTTCACCAGCCACCGGGACGTGCGCGCCGTGGCCGACGTGCTGCGCGCCCGCGGGCTCGCGGGGCGCTGGCCGCTGCTGGTGCACGGCGAAGAGGGGCGCGACGTCCTGCTGCAGCGCTTCCGCGAGGCTGGCCGGGCCGTGCTGCTGGGGACCGCCACGTTCTGGGAAGGGATCGACGTGCCGGGTGACGCGCTGCGCGCCGTGCTCCTGGCCAAGCTCCCCTTCCGGGTCCCCACCGAGCCCATGGTGGCCGCCCAGTGCGAGGCCATCGAGGCGCGCGGCGGGAACAGCTTCGTGGAGTACATGCTCCCGCACGCGTCGCTGCGGCTCAAGCAGGGGTTCGGCCGACTGATCCGCACCGGGACCGATCGCGGGGTGGTCGTGCTGGCCGATCCCCGTGTGGTGACCAAGCGCTATGGGCGCGGGCTGCTGGCTGGGCTCCCCCCGGCGCGGCAACTGGTGGGGGGGTGGGGGGACATTGAGCCGCAGCTCTTCCGCTTCTACGGTCGCCCCCGCGATGCCGGGAGCGACCGCGCGCGCCTTCCGGAGCCGCCGCCCGCCCCGCAAGTTGGACGGGTTCCCGCAGGGCGCGGGGACCGCCTTCCACCCTCCCTGCCATGACTCCCAGCAAGATCGTCTGCGTCGGCCGCAACTATGTCGAGCACGCCCGCGAGATGGGCAACGACGTGCCCAAGGAACCGCTCTTCTTCCTCAAGGCGCCCTCGTCGCGCATCCGAGACGGCGAGGCGATCGTGCTCCCCGCCGTCTCCCAGCATGTGGAGTTCGAGGGGGAGATCGCCGTGGTGCTGGGGCGGCGGCTGTGCAAGGCCACCGAGGAGGAGGCGCGGGCGGCCGTGGCGTCGGTGGTGGCGCTCAATGACGTGACGGCGCGCGACCTGCAGCGCACCGACGGCCAGTGGACCCGCGCCAAGGGGATGGACACCTTCTGTCCGGTGGGCACCCCGGTGCCGGCGCCGGACGACCTGGACGCGATCGAGCTGGTCACGCGGGTGAACGGGCAGGTGTGCCAGCGGGCCACCGGCGCCGACATGGTCTTCAAGATTCCCATGGTGCTCGCCTACATTTCACAGTTCCTGACGCTGGAGCCGGGAGACCTCGTGGCCACGGGGACTCCCGCCGGCACGCGGGCGATCCACCCGGGCGATGTGGTCGAGGTGGAGCTGGTGGGACTCAGCCGGGTCACCAATCCCGTCATCGCGGGCACCTGATCACCCCTTCGGGGTATACGGACTCATGCACGCCCCCTACCCGCCCGCGTCTCCGCCGGCCTCCCCCTCCGGGGGGGACCGACCCGCGCGTCCGCGCACGCGGGGGCGCTCGTTGCGGTTGTCGCGCGGCGAACCGGCAGGGAAGGCGCGCGCGCGGTCCCGCGCCGGGGCCATTTCGATCGTGGCCCACGTGGTGGGAGGGGCGCTGCTCCTGCAGTGGCTCACCTTCGGGCACGGCCTGCGTTGGATGACCGACGAGCGCGATGCGCAGCGGCAGGAGCGGTTGACCTACGTGGAGCCGGTCACGCCGCCGCAGGCTCGCACCGCGTCGTCCGGTGCCCGCGCCTCAGCGCCCCAGGGAGGCGCCCCCCGCTTGGCGGCCCCTGAGGCGGTCCCCACCGCCCTGCCGGCGCCCGCCCGCGGCGACACCGGGGCGTCTGGTCCACCTCGGGCGCGGGCCGACGGCGGCATTGGCTCCGCGGCGCCGGAGGTGCGCGGGGCCCGCCCCGATTACGCCGACGAGCGCGTGTGGCAGGCACCTGCCGCCGGGTACGGGGTGACCCGACGGGACGGGGCCGACAACCTGGACAGCGTCATGGCGTGGGCCATCACCGCCGCGCGCGATTCGCTGGATTCGCTGGCGCGCGCGCAGGGGCGCACGGGGCGTCCCCCCGGCGACTGGACGCGCACCGACAAGGACGGCAATCGGTGGGGATGGGACCAGCAGGGGATCCGCCTGGGGAAGGTGACCATCCCCAACGCCCTGCTGGGGCTGCTGCCGCTCAATGCGCGCGTGGGGGCGTCGGGGAACTACACCGCCATGGAGCGGGAGCGGCGCGTCTCCGCGGCGCGCGAGGACATCATGCGGATGTCGGAGCGCTCCATGGGGGAGGCGGAGTTCCGGCGGGTGGTCAAGGAGATGAATGCGCGCCGCGACGTGGAGCGGCGCGACCGGCTGCGCGCCCCCAGCGCCAGCGTGGCCGCGCCGGTACGCACCGACGGTCGGCCGCCCGCCCCCTGAGCGCTGGCGGCCTGGTTCAGCCGCGCAGGTAGGCGGCCGCCGCGCGGATGCGCCGCAGGCTGCGCTCCCGCCCCAGCAGCTCCAGCACCTCGAAGATCCCCGGGCTCACCGTGCGCCCCGTGAGCGCCACCCGCAGCGGCTGGAACACCTTGCCGCCGGAAATCCCCCGGGTCTCCGCCAGGGCGCGCAGCGCCCCCTCCATGGCCGTCCCCTCCCAGGCCGGAAGCGTGTCCAGACAGTCGGCCGTGGCGTCCAGCAGCGTCGCCGTGGCCGCCGCGTCGCGCCACTGCTTGTCCACGGCCTCCTGCTCGTAAGCCACCGCCTCGCCAAAGAACGGGGCGGCCTGCGGCACCAGTTCATCCAGCAGGCGCGCCCGCACGCGCAGCTGGGTCAGCAGCAGGCAGAACCAGTCGTGGCGCGCCGCCAGCTCCTCCTGAGTGGCCAGCCCCGCTGCGGCAAAGGCCGGCGCGGCCAGCTGGGCCAACGCCCCGATGTCCATCTGCACCAGGTGCTGGCCGTTCATCCATTCCAGCTTCTTGGTGTCAAACACCGCCGCCTTCTTCTGCAGCCCGTCCAGCGCAAAGCGCGTCACCAGCGTGTCCCGGTCCATCACCTCGGTGTCGTCCCCGGGCGACCACCCCAGCAGCGCGAGGAAGTTCACCATGGCCGAGGGCACGATGCCCAGGTGCTGATACTCGGCCACCGCCGTGGCCCCGTGGCGCTTGGACAACTTCTTCCCGTCGGCCCCATGGATCATGGGGACGTGCGCGAAGGCCGGCAGCGGGGCGCCCAGCGCGCGGTAGAGCAGGATCTGCTTGGGGGTGTTGGAGATGTGGTCGTCCCCACGCATCACCAGCGTGATCGCCATGGCGATGTCATCGGACACCACGGCCATGTTGTACACCGGCGTGCCGTCGGAGCGGAGGATGATGAAGTCCTCGATGTCCGCATTGGGGAAGGCGATGCGCCCGTGCACCCGGTCGTCCCACTCGGTGGTCCCCTCGGGGACCCGGAAGCGGATGGCGTAGGGCTCGCCGCGCGCCAGTCGGGCGGCCACCTCGGCGTCTGGCAGCTGGTGGTCCTCCCGTCGGAAGGCGTGCACCGTGCCGGCCGCCTCGGCGGTGGCACGGCGGCGCTCCAGCTCCGCCGCCGGGGTGAAGTCGCAGTAGGCGGCCCCAGAGGCCAGCAGGCGGCGCGCATCGACCTGATGGCGCACCAGGTTTCCCCCCTGGTACACCACGGTCTCGTCCCAGTCGAGCCCCAGCCACGCCAGCCCGTCAAAGATGGCCCGGGTGCTCTCCTCGGTGCTTCGCTGGCGGTCGGTGTCCTCAATCCGGAGGAGGAACTGTCCCCCGGTTTGCCGCGCGTACAACCAGTTGAACAGGGCGGTGCGGGCGCCCCCCACATGCAAGAAGCCGGTGGGAGAGGGGGCGAAACGCACCCGGGGACGCGAGGCGAGCGAATCTGCGGTCATGGATCCGTCAGGCGGGCCGGCGGGAAACAACAACGCGGGTCCGCCGCAGCGCAGCGGACCCGCGGAACGGAGAGAGCGGGATTCGAACCCGCGATAGGGGTTGACCCCCTATGCCGGTTTAGCAAACCGGTGCCTTCAGCCTCTCGGCCATCTCTCCTGACCATCTGCTGGCGATGTCCTGCCAGCCCTGTAATGTCGCCAGCGGCCCGGCCGGGGTCAACTGCCTCCGGCGGGCCGGGGGCCTGACGGGGGCCAAATTCGGCGCGCCTTGCGGCAGAACGCGGCACACCTCTTTAGTTTCCACTCACGTTTGCGGTACACGTCGACGGCGCCTCCGGGTGGTGCCGTGCGTGCGCCCGGGAGCCTTGCGGCCCCCAGGGCGTCCCACCTCGCTCCCCTCCGTTCCATGCGATTCCCCCTCCGCTGGTCCCGCTCGCGGGCCGCCTTCTTCGCTCCGGCACGCCGTCTGGCGGCGGCCACGCTTCTGGCGGGTGTCGGCCTCGCCGCCTGCAGCAGCGACGACGCGACGGCGCCGAGCAAGACGGTCACCACCATCAAGGTCGCGCCGCGCGTGACCGAGCTGCGCATCGGGGGCACCCAGCAGCTCACCGCCGAGGTCCTGGATCAGGATGGGCAGGTCATGACCGGCAAGTCGGTCACCTGGACCTCGCTCAATCCCACCGTCGCCAGCGTCAACGCCTCCGGGCTCGTGACAATGCTGACCGATGGCTCCACGGCCATCACCGCCACCGTGGACGGCAAGACCGGGGCGGCGTCGTTCCAGGGGATCGCGCCGGTGGCCACCATGGCCATCTCCCTCCCGGGCGGGCTGCTGCCGCCGGGTGAGGCGCGCGCGCTCGTGGTCAATGCGCGCAACGCCGCCGGCGGGCCGGTGGTGGCGCGCCCCACCACCTTCACCAGCTCCAACCCGGCGGTCGCCACCGTGTCGGCCGCTGGCATTGTCACCGGCATCTCCGCCGGCACGGTCACCATCACGGCCACCAGCGAAGGGAGGTCGGGCACCGTGGACGTGCGCGTGGGCGTCGAGCCGGTGGCGCAGGTGCTCCTGACCACGCCGGCCTCGTCCACGTGGCGCACCGGGACCATCCAGATGGGCGTGTCCACGCGTGACGCGGCAGGCAACGTCCTCAATGGCCGCACGGTCACCTGGACGTCGTCGCACCCCGCCGTGGCGTCGGTGTCCAGCACCGGGCTCATCACGCTGACCCCGTCGGCCACCTTCACCGTGGCCACCATCACCGCCACCTCCGAGGGGGTCTCCCGGACGGTCACCGTGGCGCTTGGCCTGGTGAGCGGCGCGGTCAACGCCGAACTGGTGTACCAGGTGCCGGTCACGGCCGGCAGCACGGCGCTCAACGTGATCCTCAACGGTACCGGCACGCAGGACCCCGACCTGTACCTGTTCTCGCCCAGCTTCGCGCAGGTGTGCGGCTCGGAGAACGCCGGCCCCAACGAGACGTGCGCGCAGGTCAACAACCCGGCGGTGGGCACCTGGTACCCGCTGGTGTACGGCTACACCGCGTTTGCCAACGTGCAGCTCATCGCGGTGGTGTCGCGGTAGCCACGGAAAACGGGCGGGAGGCGGGGACCATCCCCGACCTCCCGCCCGAGCGGCGTGGGTGAGATTCGAACTCACGAGGGCCTTGCAGCCCCGGCGGTTTTCAAGACCGCTGCATTCAACCGCTCTGCCACCACGCCCGACGGGCGGGGCTCAGGCCCCGCCCGTTTTGTCGTCCCGTCCCTCCAGTCGTCCCGCCCTGAACGGACGGCCCTGCATCGCCTGCGTGCGGACCGCGCGACGAGGGCGCCGCGCGGTCCGTTGCCTGTCAGGGGTTGTCCTTGGGCGGTGCGGGCGGCGTCAGCAGCGGCAGCGGCGCCCCCGCGCTGTCGGCCGGCACCGTCGGCAGCGACGGCATGCGGTCGAAGCCGAAGATCCGGTCGCGCCGCATCGCCGTGGCCACCGCCTTGGCCTGCCGGAACACCGTGTCCGATTGCGCCATGCGCCCCGTCTGCGCCAGCCCCTCGGCCAGCGTCAGCCCGCTGATCACGTACAGGTCGGGGATCCCCACCGACGCATCATCCACCCACCCCTTCCGCGCCGCCAGCGACCCGGTGGCCGTGAACACCTGCGTCCACAGCGCATAGCTGCGCTTGAGGTCGACGAGCCCCTCGCCGGGGACCAGGATCAGGTCGCCCCCAGGGGTTTGCGGCGTGGGGAACAGCTTCTTGGCCATCCCCTGCGTCACCACATACCGCTCCAGCCCCAACTCATACGGGTACCCGCCGGCGGTCCGGCTGAAGTACATGGGGCGTCCGGGGAACGCGTCCTTGATCATGAGGTACACCAGCTGGTCGGCCCGCATCAGCTGCTGCGAGCGCGGCGCGGCCACCACCGAGTCCTTGCGGAACTCGGCGTTGGGGGGCGTGGCGACCACCAGCGGCAGCGCATCGGCCTCCTCGAACGACAGGCGCACCGGCGAGCCCGAGGGCTTGGGCCACGCGCGCCCGCGGTAGATCGCCGGCCCCGCGAGCGAGTCGTACTCGAACACCGGGCGGCGGATCAGCTGCCGCGTGTACCAGTCGGTGTTCAGCAGCGAGGTGTTCGCGACGATGACGTCCTTGCGGATCCCCTCCACCTCCTGCGCGTACCAGAGCGGGAAGGTGTCGTTGTCCCCCACCGTCACCAGGATGCCGTAGGGCTCCACCGAGTTCAGGAGGTCCCGCGCGAAATCCGCCGTGTCCGTCTGGTTGGCGCGCGAGGCCTGCTCCCAGTTCCCCACCAGCGGCACGAAGGCGATGGCCAGCAGCGGCGACGCCAGCGCGAAGCTGCGCGCGCGGGGCTCGCTCACCACCGTCCTCCCCACACGCGCCTCGGTGCTGCCGAAGAAGCTCGCCACGCTCTCCCACAGCGCCACGAACCCCAGCGCGGCCCACACGCTGAGCGCCGAGAAGCTCCACAGGTAGAAGTAGTCGCGGTCGCGCACCTCGCGGTCCACCGAATCCCCCAGGTCGGGCGCCTGGCTGTGCCCGTACTTGAAGTTCAGGTAATAGATCAGCGCGAACGTCATGGTGAACACCAGCGGCCCGAAGAACCAGAAGCTCCGCCGGTCCTTGCGGTAGTGCATGACCCCGCCCAGCAGGCACAGCAGCAGGTACAGCACGGCCAGCCCGTTCTGCGCCCCGGGGTGCTCGTTGTACGCGTCGCGCAGCCACTGCCACCGGAAGTACAGCCAGTACATCCCCACCTGCGCGGTGAACGGCGCCTGCCGCTGGCTCAGCTCGGGCTTGCCGTACTGGCCGCGGTTGAAGTTGTACATGAACCGGTCGTACGTGAGCTTGCTGAAGGTGCAGTCGGCCTTGATCTCGGTGACGCACCCCGTGGGCTCCCCCTCGTTGATGGCGGGGAAGTGCGCCGCACGGATGGGCTGCGTGGCAAAGGGGGTCATCCCGAACACCAGCGCCGCCGCGCACGCCACCAGCAGCTTCCAGCGGAACACCGTCTGCCACCGGCGCACCAGCACCGCAAAGCCCACCGCGGGTGCCGCCAGCATCCCGGCCATGTGGTTGGCGTACCCCAGCCCCAGCAGGTACGCCACCAGCACCAGCAGCCGGTCGGCCACCGGGCCGTCGGGATCGTCGCACCACCGCACGGTGAGCCAGCAGATGACGGCCAGCCCCACCAGCGACACGGTGTACACCTTCTCGTTCACCACCGACTGGTTCCACACCGTGAAGGCGGTGGCGCCGATGAGCGCGGCCAGCGCGCCGCCGGTGATGCGCAGCCACCGCTGGCTGAACCACCCCACCAGCACCCGCTCGGTCACCAGGAACCACATCGCCGCCGACACGGCGCTGGAAAGCGCGGCCAGCACGTTAATGCGCATCGCCACCGTGGGGGCGATGGGGAGGATGGCGAACACCCGGCCGATGAGCACGAACAGCGGGTTGCCCGGGGGATGCGGCAGCCCCAGCACGTACGCGGCGGCGATGTACTCGCTGGTGTCCCACATGGAGGTGGAGGGCGCCAGCGTCACGAGGTACAGCAGCAGCACCACCAGACCGGTGATCGCCGCGGCCAGGTAGGACGGGCGGAGGTCGGGCTCGACGGAGGGGCCCTTGGCGGGGGCACCTGCGGCGGCGGGGGCGACGGAGGTCATCGGGAAGGCAGGAAAGGGAGCGTCCCGCGGCACACCGCGGCCCGGGACGGGTGGCCCCGGAAACACCCCCGGGGCCCACGCGAAAAAGCTCGCAGGGGGGCCCCGGGAGGGCAACCGGCGCCCCCCGGAACCCGGCCCTCCGCGCACCTAGTGCCGGAAGAGCCGCTCCCCGGTGAACACCATGGCGATGTCGTGCGCGTTCGCGGCCTCGATCACCTCCGCGTCCCGCACCGAGCCGCCCGGCTGCACGATGGCGCGCACGCCGGCCGCCGCCGCCTGGTCCACCCCGTCGCGGAAGGGGAAGAAGGCATCCGACCCCAGCGCGGCGCCGGCGGTGGGGTGCCCCGCCGTCCCGGCCTTGTGCACGGCCAGCATGCTGGCGTCCACGCGCGACATCTGGCCGGCGCCGATGCCGATGGTGGCACCGTCACGCGCCAGCACAATGGCGTTGGACTTGACGCTGGCCACCGCCTTCCACGCGAAGCGCAGGTCCCGCTCCTCCTGGAGGGTGGGGTGCCGGGCGCTCACCACCTCCCAGCGGGCGGGGTCGGCGGCCACCGGCGGGCGGTCCTGCACCAGCAGCCCCCCGCGCACCCGCTTGTAGTCCATCCCGCCAGGCGCCACCGGCACCCGCCCCTCCAGCACCCGCAGGTTCTTCTTGCGCCCCAGGATCTCCACCGCCTCCTCGGCGAACGCCGGCGCCACCACGCACTCCACGAACAGCGCCGACACCGCCTCCGCGGCCGCCGCGTCCACGGGCACGGTGAAGGCGATCACCCCGCCGAACGCCGACACCGGGTCGCACGCCAGCGCCTTGCGGTACGCCTCCAGCGCGTCGCGCCCCACGGCCAGCCCGCACGGGGTCGTGTGCTTGATGATCGCGCACGCCGCCTCGTCGGCAAACGGCTCCACCGCCAGCAGCGCCCCCTCGAGGTCCAGCAGGTTGTTGAAGGACAGCTCCTTGCCGCCGCGCTGCACCAGCGCCCCCAGCCCCGCGCCGGGGTGCTCCACGTAGAACGCCGCCCGCTGCTGCGGATTCTCGCCGTAGCGCAGCGCCTGCTGCCGGACGAACGCCAGCGGCAGCTGCGCCGGGAACGGCTCCCCGCGCTGCGCCGCGAACCACTGCGCGATGGCGGCGTCGTAGCCGCTGGTGTGCGCGTACACCTTCTCGGCCAGCAGGCGCCGCAGCGCCGGCGGGTCGCCGTCGCCGTCCAGCGCCGCCAGCACCGGCGCGTAGTCCCCCGGGTCCACCACCACGTAGACCGCGGCGAAGTTCTTGGCCGCCGAGCGCAGCATGGACGGGCCGCCGATGTCGATCTGCTCGATGACCTCGTCCGGGTGCACGCCGGCGCGTGCCGCCGTCTGGCGGAAGGGGTACAGGTTCACCACCACCAGGTCGATGGGCGCGATCCCGTGCTCGGCAATCGCCGCCATGTGCTCGGGGAGGTCGCGGCGGGCCAGGAGCCCGCCGTGCACCGCCGGATGCAGGGTCTTCACCCGGCCGTCCAGCATCTCGGGGAAGCCGGTCACCTCGGCCACGTCGCGCACGGCCAGCCCGGCGTCGCGGAGCGTCCGGGCGGTCCCGCCGGTGGAGAGCAGCTCCACGCCTCGCTGGGCGAGGGCGGTGGCAAAGGGGACCAGGCCGGTCTTGTCGGAAACGGAAAGCAGCGCGCGCATGGAGGACGGGACAGGGAAGACCGCGGGACGCGGCATTACGGGACGGACAGGAACGGTGGCGCGGTCCAGGCAAAGCCGGGGGCCAGGCCGGCGGTGGCGTCCGCCGACAGGTGGGGGGGCGTGCCGCGCACGCACCCCTCGGCATCCAGCCAGAGGGCGCCGGCGGCCAAGGCCGACACGGTGGCCGGGAGCAACTGGTGCTCCACCGCCAGCACGCGCGCCGCCAGGCGCTCCGGCGTGTCGTCCGGCAGCACTGGCACGGGCCACTGGGCCAAAATGGGGCCCGTGTCGTACGCCTCGTCCACCAGATGTACCGTGACCCCGGTGACGCGAACCCCATGGGCCAGCACGGCCGCGTGGATGCGGGCGCCGTACATCCCCGCACCGCCAAAGGCGGGGAGCAGGGCGGGGTGCACGTTCACCACGCGACCGCGGTACGCCTGCACCACCTCGGCCGGCAGCAACCGCAGGTACCCCGCCAGCACCAGCAGGGTGACGCCATGGGCGCGCAACCGCTCCACCAGCGCCGCACCGTCCTTGGGGGCCGCGAGGTGTTCCGCCGCCACCCCGGCGCTCCGCGCCCGGTCCAGCGCGCCGGCCGCGGCGCGATCGGAGCCCACCCACACCACGCGGCCGTACACGGCGCCCGGGCCGGCGTAATGGTCCAGCAGCGCCTGGAGGTTGGAGCCGCCGCCGGAGGCCAACACCCCGATGGCGGCCGGCTCGCGCGGCATGGCCGATGCCCCGGCCAGCGCGGCCAGCGCCATGTCGATCGCCTCGGCGATGGTGGCCGCCACGCGCACGCGGTTGGCGGGCGCGGCGTGCGCCTGAGCGACCTCGGTGGCCGGGGTATCCGGACCGGGGACCAGCACACCAAGCCCTCCGGTGGCCAGCGCCGGGAGCACATCGTGCCACCGGTCGCCGATGTAGGCGCTGGCACCGAGGGCCAGCCCATGCCGTCGGGCGGCCTCCTCGTAAAGCGCCAGCCCGGGCTTCCGGCAGGCGCACGGCCCCGAGAGCGACGGGTGGTGCGGGCAGTGCAGGGTGTCCAGCACCGCCCCGCCGGCCTCGCGTAACACCGCCTCGGTGCGGGCCCGCACGGCCTCGTAGGCGGCCGGCGACACCAGCCCGCGCGCGATCCCCGACTGGTTGGTCACGATGACCACGGGCACGCCGGCGGTGGTGGCCCGGGCCACCGCCGCGCCGGCGCCCGGGAGCAGCGCGACCCGCGCCGGATCGGCGAGATAGGGGCCGTCCTCGATGAGGGTGTGATCCCGGTCGAGGAACAGGGCGGGGGTGGTCACGGGCGGCGACGCACGGTCAAGGTGTCGCGGCGCCGCGTGGCCAGGGTGTCGCGCCGTGGCGTCGGGACCAGGCGGGGGAGAGCCCCGGGGCGCGGCGTGCTGTCGCGGCGCGCCGCACTGTCGCCGGGCGGCGGGGCGGCGCGACGGGCCGTGGCCGTATCCCGGCGCGCCGGCGCGGTATCCGGACGGGCGGCGGCCGTGTCCCGTCGCGCCGCCGCCGTATCCCGTCGCGCGGCACTGTCGCGCGGGGCGCGCGGAGTCGTCACGGTGCGCGAGGGCGACCGCACCGTCCCCGACAGGCTGCGCACGTCGGCCATTTCCACCCGGTACTGCGTTTGCGGCGCCAGCGGGGTCTCCAGCGTGACCACCACCTCGGTGGTCAGCGCGGGGCGCTGCATCGTCGGGGCGGGGAGGGTGTCCACGCGCCGCGGGGGGCGCCCGGTGCGCCGGGCCTCGCGCCGCTCGGCCTCGCG
>JBEIJM010000022.1:0-29922 GCA_040380205.1 Gemmatimonadaceae bacterium | reverse complement strand
TGGCTGCAGCCGGTGACCGCCACGGTGGTGCGCCTCGACGAGCGCACGATGTCGCGGCGCGCGCCGCTGCAGGCGCACGAGGTGCCCGGGCTGGTGGCGGAGGCGCACGCCCTGTTGCGCCCGGACGCGGAGGGGACCCCCTACCAGCGGCAGCTGCACCGGGTGCTGCGCGAGGTCCCCGGGGCTGCCGTGACGGTGCGCGCGGTGGTGCAGGGGATGGCGGGGGTGGACCGCGGGGCGCGGGGGTGAACGCGGGGGCAGGGGTTCCGGTGTGGGAGGACGGCCACTGGACGCCGCTCCCCGCGCTGGCGGGCCCGGTGCGCGCCGAGGCGTGCGTGGTGGGGCTGGGGGGGACGGGGCTCACGCTGGTGCACGCGCTCCTGGCCCGCGGGATGTCGGTGGTGGGCCTTGATGCCACCGACGTGGGCGCGGGCGCCGCCGGGCGCAACGGGGGCTTTCTGCTGGCGGGCGCGTACGACTTCCACCACGATGCGGTGTCGCGGCACGGGCATGCGCTGGCGTGCGCGCTGTACGAGGCCACGCTGGAGGAGCTGCCGCAGCTAGCGGCGGCGGCACCGGGGACGGTGCGGTGGGTCGGGTCGCGTCGGGTGGCGGCGTCGGAGGCGGAGGTGCGCGACTGCGAGGCGCAGCTGCGGGCCATGGAGCGCGACGGCCTGCCGGTGGCGTGGGACGACGGCCCGCACGGCCCCGGGTTGTTCTTCCCGCGCGATGGCGCCTTCAATCCCCTGGCGCGCTGCCGCCTGTTGGCGACCAGCGCGGTGGCGGGCGGCGCGGTGTTGCACGCACGGACCCCCGCGGTGCACCTGGCGCCCGGCGTGGTGACCACCCCCGCCGGGGAGGTGCGGTGCCGGTGGGTGTTCGTGGCCGTGGACGGCGGGCTGGAGGTGGTGCTGCCGGAGTTGGCGGGACGGGTGCGCACGGCCCGGCTGCAGATGCTGGCCACGGCGCCAGCCCCCGAGGTGGCGATCCCTACCCCGATGTACTACCGCGACGGCTTCGAGTACTGGCAGCAGCTGCCCGGTGGGGAGGTGGCGCTGGGGGGCTTTCGTGATCAGGGGGGGGAGGCGGAGTGGGGGATGGATCCGTCGCCCACGGTGGCCATCCAGGACCGGCTGGAGGCGCTGCTGCGGGGGCGGCTGGGCGTCCGGGCCCCCATTCGCCACCGGTGGGGCGCACTGGCCGCCTTCACCCCCACGGGGCTCCCGCTGGTGACGCAGCCCCGCGCGGGGATCTGGGCGCTGGGCGGTTACAGTGGCACCGGCAACGTCCTGGGCGCGCTGTGCGCCAAGGCGGTGGTGCCGGCGGCGCTGGACGGGGCGTTGGCGCCGATGCGCCGGTTGCTGGGGGAGGCGTGGACTGCGCACGGCCCCTAGATTGCCGTCGCTTGCCCTCCCGTCCCCCGGGCCCCGGGGGTGTCTCCCTTCCCGCCCATGACCATTCGCCGCCGTCACGCCCCCGTCCGTCGCGGGGTGCTGATGCTGCCGCTGGTCTCCCTGCTGGTGCTGCCGCCCCGTGCGTCTCTGGGGGCCCAGCCCCCCGCCGGAGCCGCGCAGACCCCTCCCAAGCTGCCGGTCACCCCCAAGGTGCCCACCTCCCACGCCGGGCTGTTTGCCGAGCGGGATGCGCGAGCCGTGGCGGCCATTGGGTACCTGCGCTGCTTTCAGGGGGCGGTGGCCGCGTTGCGCACCGGGGCGCTGGGGCAGGTGCCCACCGGGTGGTCCATTGCCTGTGTGCAGCAGGGGCGCGAGTGGCGCGCGGTGTTCGGTGAGCTGACCGAGGAGGCGCCCGGTTTCGCGGTGCGGCGCCAGTGGGCGTTGCGCGGCGATGGCGCCGTGGTCACCGATCCGGTGGACACGGCCCGCGCCGGCGGGGTGGCGCGCGCGCTGCTGCGCGGCCTCTCGGCGCCGGTGCCGGGGCGGGGGGTGGCCGAGTTCGTGCCGCTGGTGCTGCACCAGGATACGTACACCGAGGTGTGGTTCCTGTCGCCGCCGGCCGACCCCGCGCGGGTGGCGGTGGGCGGCGACTCGCTGATCCAGATGAACAAGGAGGGGACGCGCGAGCTGGGGCACAGCAAGCGCACCCCGCCGGTGCGCACCCTGGCCGTGCCCACCGAGGGCGCGCGGTGGACGCTGGCCAGCAGCGAGGTGACGCTGCCGCTGCTGAGCGAGCTGGTGGTGGCCCACATGGCCGCCGACCTGTTCCCCGAGGTGACCGTGCGCACCCTGCGCTACGAGTCCACGTGGACGCGCCGCTCGGCGCGCTGGACGCACCGCCGGCGATGAGCGCGCCCGCCCTGCTCCGGCTGCGCCCCGCCGTGGTGGCGGACGTCCCGGTCATCCGCACGCTCATCGAGGGGCTGGCCGAGTACGAGCGGCTGCGGCAGGCCTGCGTGGCCACGGATGCGAAGCTCGCCGCGTCGCTGTTCGGCGAGCACCCGGCGGCCGAGGTGGTGCTGGCGGAGTGGGCGGGAGAGCCGGTGGGCTTTGCGCTGTTCTTCCGCAACTACTCCACCTTTCTCGCCGCGCCGGGGACGTACCTGGAGGACCTGTTCGTGCAGCCGGCCTTCCGGGGGCGCGGGATCGGCCGCGCGCTGCTGGCGCACCTGGCGGCGCTGACCGTGGCGCGCGGCGGGGAACGGCTGGAGTGGTCGGTGCTGGACTGGAACGAGGACGCCATCCGCTTCTACCGGGCGCAGGGTGCCGTCCCCCAAGATGAGTGGACCGTGTACCGGGTCACGGGCCAACCGCTGCTGGACCTTGCACAAGGAGCCGCCTCGCATGAGACCGCAGACTGACGGACCGTCCACACCCCTGTCGCGCCGCGCCGTGGTGCAGGCGCTGGCCGCCGGCGTGGCGGGTGGCGCGCTGCTCCCCGCCATGGCATCGGCCTTGACGAGCGACGGCCCCCCGCGACTCGACCGGCTGGGGCTGCAGCTGTACACGGTGCGCGCTGCGCTGGCCAAGGATCTGGAGGGGACCATCGCCGCCGTGGCCGCGGCGGGGATCACCGAGCTGGAGTTCGCCGGCACCTACAACAAGGACGCCGCGTGGTGGCGGGCGCTGCTGGCGCGGCACGGGCTCACCGCGCCCGCCGCGCACGAGGCGCTGCCCGCCACCGACGACGGCTGGGGCGCGATCTTCGACCGCGCGCACGCCATGGGGCATGCCATGGTCATCGTGCCGTTCGTGGGGAACGAGTACCGCGGCAGCCGCGCGGCGTGGCAGCGGCTGGCGGCGCGGCTGACCACGGGGGCGCAGCGCGCCAAGGCCGCCGGGCTGCGCTTCGGCTATCACAACCACGACTTCGAATTCGCGCCGGTGGAGGGCACCACGGGGTTCGACATCCTCACCACCGAGACCGACCCGACGCTGGTGGCGCTGGAGCTGGACCTGTACTGGGCGGTGAAGGCGGGGCAGGATCCGCTCGCGCTGTTCGCCCGGTGGCCCGGGCGCATCCACTGCTGCCACGTGAAGGACGCGGGGCCCGCGCCGGAGCGCCAGATGCGCGACGTGGGCGCGGGCACCATCGACTTCCGCACCCTGCTCGCCCGGGGACGCGCCGCCGGGCTGCAGCACTGGTTCATCGAGCACGACAATCCCGCCGATCCGCTCGCCTCGGTGCGCGCCAGCGCCGCGCACCTCGCGACGCTGTGACCGGCCCGCGTCGTCCCACCTTACACCGCATCACCGCATGACCGACCAGCCGCGCCGTCCCGTCTACGATGTCTGCGTCGTCGGCTCCGGAGCCGGCGGCGCCATGGCCGCCTACGAGCTCACCCGGCAGGGGGCCCGCGTCGTGGTCCTCGAGGCCGGTCCCTGGTGGGACAACACCAAGGACTCGGCCATGCTCAAGATGCCGTGGGACACGCCGCTGCGCGGGGGCAGCACCCCCGAGCGCCCCTTCGGCGAGCATGACGCCTGCCTGGGCGGCTGGGACATCCCCGGCGAACCGTACACCGTGGCGCAGGGGTCGCAGTTCCGCTGGTGGCGCGGGCGCATGCTGGGGGGGCGCACGAATCACTGGGGGCGCATTTCCCTGCGCTTCGGGCCGCGCGACTTCAAGTCCAGGTCCCACGACGGCCTCGGGGACGACTGGCCCATCGGCTACGACGACCTCAAGCCGTATTACGACCGGGTGGACCGGCTCATCGGCATCTTCGGCAGCCGCGAAGGGCTGGAGAACCACCCGGACGGGGAGTTCCTGCCGCCGCCCGCGCCGCGCTGCTACGAGCGGCTGGTCATGCAGGCGGCGAAGAAGCACGGCGTCACCTGCATCCCCGCGCGCCTGTCCATCCTCACCAAGCCGCTGGGGAACCGCGCCCCCTGCCATTACTGCGGGCAGTGCAACCGCGGCTGCATGACCAACTCCAACTTCTCGGCGCCCAACGTGCTGCTGTTCCCGGCCATGAAGACCGGGCGGCTCACCATCGTGTCCAACGCCATGGCGCGCGAGGTCACGGTGAACGCGCAGGGGCTGGCCACGGGCGTCAGCTACATCGACAAGAAGACCGGGCGCGACGAGCACGTGCAGGCGCGCATCGTCGTCCTGGCCGCCTCCAGCTGCGAGTCCAGCCGCATCCTGCTCAACTCGAAGTCCTCCCGCTTCCCGCAGGGGGTGGGGAACAGCAGCGGCATCGTGGGGAAGTACCTCACCGACACCACCGGCACCGACGTCACCGGCTACATCCCCGCCATGGAGCGCACCCCCGCCCACAACTGCGACGGCGTGGGCGGCGGGCACGTGTACATGCCCTGGTGGCTGGACAATGCCAAGCTCGACTTCCCGCGCGGCTACCACATCGAGATCTGGGGCGGGCGCACGATGCCCAGCTACGGGATGCTGGGCGGCATCCACCGCTACCCCGATGGCGGCGGCTACGGCGCGTCGCTCAAGGACAGCTTCCGCAAGTACTGGGGGACGACCATCGGCTTCTCCGGGCGCGGGGAGATGATCCCCAACGACAAGACCTTCTGCGAGCTGGACCCCGACAAGAAGGACCAGTTCGGGATCCCCGTGCTCCGCTTCCACTTCCAGTGGACGGACCATGAGTACCACCAGGTGAGGCACATGCAGGAGACCTTCCGCACCCTCATCGCCGAGATGGGCGGGACCGTGTTCTCCCCCATGCCCACCAAGGCGCAGGGGTACGGCATCAGCACGGGCGGGCAGATCATCCACGAGCTGGGGACGGTGCGCATGGGCGACAACGCCTCCACCTCGGCGCTCAACGCGCAGTGCCAGGCGTGGGACTGCCGCAACCTCTTCGTCACCGATGGCGGGCCCTTCGTGTCGCAGTGCGACAAGAACCCCACCTGGACCATCCTCGCGCTGTCGATGCGGGCGGCCGAGTACATCACCGCGCAGCGCAAGGCGGGGGCTCTCTGATGGAACGCCGTGACCTGGTGAAGGTGCTGGCCGCGCTCCCGGTGGGGGCGTTCGCCCTTTCGCACGCCGAGGCCGCCGCGGTGGCGGAGCATGTGCACCGCCTGGGGCTCGACGAGACGCAGCCCGGGCAGCCCCGGGCGCCCTTCAAGCCCAAGTTCTTCCAGCCGCTGGAGTGGCGGACGGTGCGCGTGCTGGCCGACATCGTCATCCCCCGGGACGACCGCTCGGGGAGCGCCACGGACGCCGGCGTGCCGGAGTTCATCGACTTCGCGGCCACCTTCTACCCCGGGCACCAGCCGCGCCTGCGGGAGGGGCTGGGGTGGATCAACGCCGAATCGCGCGCCCGCTTCGGCGCGGCGTTCCCCGACGCCACCCCCTCGCAGCGCATCGCCATCGTGGAGGACATCGCGTGGCCCGCCAAGGCCAAGCCGGCGCACCGCTCGGGCGTGCAGTTCTTCAACGCCTTCCGCGACCTGTGCGCCAGCGGCTTCTACACCACGCGCATGGGGGTGAAGGACCTGGGATACGCGGGGAACGTCCCGCTGGCCCAGTGGACCGGCTGTCCGGCGGCGGCCAATCGGCACCTCGGCACCTGACCCCCCGCCCGGGAGACCCGCCATGAACGCCCCCGTCCTGCTGCGCAGCCCGTACCCCGACGTGGAGATCCCCGACACGCCGCTGGTGCCGTTCGTGCTCCAGCGCGTGGCCGTCCATCCGGACAAGCCTGCCATCGTGTGTGGCGCCACGGGGCGCCAGGTCACCTACGGCGGCCTGGCGCAGGCCATCCGCCAGGCGGCGGCGGGGCTCCACGCGCGCGGCATTCGCAAGGGCGACGTGGTGGGGCTGGTGAGCCCCAACCTCCCCGACTTCGCGGTGGTCTTCTACGCCTGCGCCACCATCGGCGCCGTCTGCTCCACCGTGAATCCCGTCGCCACCGCGGAGGAGATCGGCGCGCAGTTCGCCGACAGCGAGGCGGTGCTGCTGGTCACCATCCCCGACCTGCTGGCCAAGTGCCAGGGCGCGGCGCGGCTGGCGTCCACGGTGCGCGAGATCGTGGTGTTCGGGGAGGCGGAGGGGGCGGTGCCGTACGCCGAGCTCTTCGCGCATGGCGACGAGCCGCCCGCCGTGGCCATCGACCCGGCGCGCGACCTGGCGGTGCTCCCCTACAGCAGCGGGACGTCGGGGATCCCCAAGGGGGTGTGCCTCACGCACCGCAACCTGGTGGCCAACCTCTGCCAGATGCGCGGGCTCCCCGACCGGGTGTTCGGCCCCGACGACCGGGTGCTCGGGGTGCTGCCGTTCTTCCACATCTACGGCATGGTGGTCATCATGGGCGCGGCGCTGGTGGAGGGGGCCACCATCGTGTCGCTGCCCCGCTTCGACCTGGAGCAGGCGCTGCGCGTCATGCAGGACCACCGGATCACGGTGGCCAATGTCGTCCCCCCCATCGTGCTGGCCTTCGCCAAGCACCCGCTGGTGGCGCAGTTCGACCTGTCGGCGCTGCGGGTGGTGTTCAGCGGCGCCGCGCCATTGGGTGCCGAGCTGGCGCAGGCGTGTGCGCAGCGGCTGGGCGTGGTGGTGCGGCAGGGGTACGGGCTCACGGAGACCAGTCCGGTCACGCACATCCACCCCATGGCCCCGCTCCCCGAGGACCATGCGTCGGTGGGGCCGCCGGTGCCCAACACCACGTGCCGCCTGGTGGATCCGGACACCGGCGCCGACGTGCCGGTGGGGGCGCGCGGCGAGCTGTGGATCCACGGCCCGCAGGTGATGCGGGGCTATTTCAACAAGCCCGAGGCCACCGCGGCCTGCCTGACGGTCGACGGCTGGTTTCGCACGGGCGACGTGGCGGTGATGGACGACACCGGCTGGTTTCGCATCGTCGACCGGGTGAAGGAGCTGATCAAGTACAAGGGGATGCAGGTGGCGCCGGCGGAGCTGGAGGCGGTGCTGTTGGCGCACCCCGCCATCGCGGACGCCGCGGTGATCCCGGTGCCTGACGCGGAGGCGGGGGAGATCCCCAAGGCCTACGTGGTGCTGCGCGCCCCCGTGGAGCCGGAGGCGATCATGGGGTTCGTCGCCGAGCGGGTGTCGCCGTACAAGAAGGTGCGCCGGGTGGAGGTGGTGGAGTCGATCCCGAAGTCCCCCTCGGGGAAGATCCTGCGCCGGCTGCTGGTGGAGCGGGAGCGGGCGGCGGCGGCCGGATGAGCGGCGGGCGGCATGCGGGGCGTTGGCGCGCCGGCGCCGCCGCCGCCCTGCTGGTGGCGCTCGTCGCCGGGGGCGCCCGCCCCGCGGCGGCCCAGCGCCGCTTCACCACCGCGCACCGGTGCACCGAGGCGCAGCGCGCGGCGGGGTGCCTCATCGTGCTGGGGTCGGGCACCCCGGTGCCCGACCCGGCGCGCGCCGGCGCGGCGTACGCCTTCGTGTATGCCGACCGCACCTTCCTCTTTGACGCCGGTGCGGGGGTGATGCGCCGCGCGGCGGAGGCCGGGCTCCCCATCGACGGCTTCTCCGGAGTGTTTCTCACGCACCTGCATTCGGACCACACGCTGGGGCTCCCCGACGTGTTGCTCACCTCGTGGGTGATGGGGCGCCGCACCCCGATGGCCGTGGTGGGGCCGCCCGGGACGCGCACGATGGTGGAGCACCTGCTGGCCGCCTGGGCGGAGGACATCACCGTGCGCACCGAGGGGCTGGAGCGCGGGCAGCCGGGCGGCCAGCGCGCGGCGGTCACCGAGGTGCGGGAGGGCGTGGTGTACGACAGCGCCGGGGTGCGCATCACCGCCATTCGGGTGCCGCATGGCAACTGGGCGCACGCCTTTGCGTGGCGCATCGACACGCCGGGGCGGCGCGTGGTGCTCTCCGGCGACACGGCGCCGTCCGACGCTCTGGCGGAGGCGGCGCGCGGCGCCGACGTGCTCGTCCACGAGGGCTATCCCGCCACCCGGGTCGCGGTGGAAAACCGTCCCGGCGGCGAGCTGTGGCCGCGCTACCTGGCCACCTTCCATGCCAGCGACGAGGAGGTGGGGGCGCTGGCCCGGCGCGCCGGGGTGCGCCAGCTGGTGCTCTCCCACCTCGTGCGCATGGGCGGCGCCGACGCCGAGCTGCTGGCCGGGGTTCGCCGCGGCGGCTACGCCGGTCCCGTGGCCATCGCGCAGGACCTTGACGTGTATTGACGGCCGCGCCGCGGGCCGGCGGGCGCAGCCCCCCCGGCCTGTGCAACGGCGCCCCCGCCGGTAGTTTCCCCCCGTGTGTCCCCGGGCGTCGCGCCACGCGTGACGACCCGCGTCCTCCACCTGCACTTTCCCGCCTTCCCATGCCTGGACAGCGCCTTGGTATCGGCTTCATCGGGTCGGGCTTCAACGCCCGCTTCCACATGCAGGCGTTCCGCTGCGTGCGCGACGCCGACGTCCTCGGGGTGTGGAGCCCCAACCAGAAGAACGCCGCCGCCGCCGCGCGCTACGCCCGCGAGCTGGATGTCGGCGAGGCCAAGGCCTACAAGAGCATCACCGCGATGGTGGCCGACCCGGCGATCGATGCGATCTGGCTGAACGGCCCCAACCACGCCCGCATCGAAAACGTCGAGGAGATCTGCGAGGCGGTGCGGAGCGGCAAGGGCACCCTCAAGGGGATCGCCTGCGAGAAGCCGCTGGGGCGCACCGTGGCCGAGGCGAAGCACATCACCAAGCTGGTGGAGCAGGCCGGCATCATGCACGGCTATCTCGAGAACCAGTACTTCTCGCCGCAGGTCGCCGTGGGGCACCACCTCATCTGGAAGCGCGGCGCCGCCACCACCGGTCGCCCCTACCTGGCGCGCGCCGCCGAGGAGCACAGCGGCCCGCATGGCCCGTGGTTCTGGAACGGGGTCCAGCAGGGGGGCGGGGTGCTCAACGACATGATGTGCCACTCGGCGCTGGTCGTGCGGCAGCTGCTCACGCCGCCGGGGGAGTCGCTGCGCACGCTGACGGTCAAGCGCGTCACGGGGCACATCGCCTCGCTCAAGTGGTCGCGCAAGGAATACGCGGCGCAGCTCAAGAAGACCATGGGGGTGGACTACCTCAAGGCGCCCTCGGAGGACTTCGCCTCCGTCACCATCGAGTTCGAGACCCCCGAGGGGTTGATGGCCATCGGCGAGGCCACCACCAGCTGGAGCTTCGTGGGCCCCGGGCTGCGCCTCAGCGCCGAGCTGCTGGGCCCCGAGTACTCGATGAAGTGGAACACGCTGGAGTCGGGGCTCGACCTCTTCTTCTCCCGCGCCGTGAAGGGGAAGACCGGCGAGGACATCGTGGAGAAGCAGAACGCCGAGGTGGGGCAGATGCCCGTGGTGGTCAACGAGGCGATCGCCTACGGCTACGAGGCGGAGGACCGGCACTTCGTCCGCGCCTTCCTCGGGAAGGAGGCGCCGCTGCTCACCTTCCATGACGGGCTGGACGTGGTGCGTCTCCTCATGACGGCCTACAAGAGCGCCGAGCTGGGCAAGACGCTCGAGTACTCCGAGAAGGCGGTGGAGAAGTTCGTTCCGCAGGTGGCGCAGGGGACCTGGAAGCCCCGGTGAGCGCGCGCGGGGGGCGGGTGGGGCGTTGTGCCCCATCCGCCCCCCGGTGCCCGTTCAACGCGCCGCCGCGATCCCTTCGGGGCGGCGGTAGTTCACGTCCAGCGCATCCAGCCGCGCCAGGTGCCGCGGCAGGCGCGCGCGAAAGTCGGCGAAGTCGCGCCGCGGTGCGGGGGTCCACACCACCTCGGCCAACGCCACCAGGCGCGGGTACGCCATGTACTCGAGGTGCTTCGGGGTGGGGATGTACTCCGTCCACAGCTGCCCCTGGGCGCCCAGCACGTGGCGCGCCTCCGTCGGTGTCAGCTCCGCCGGCACCGGTTCGAAGCCGTACACCTTCTCCAGGTTGGTGAAGCCGCCGATCGCCAGCGGCTCCTTGGAGCGGTCTTCCGACTGGTAGTGATCGAAGTAGGTGTGCGAGCCCGGGGCCATCACCACGTCATGCCCCGCCTTGGCCGCGGCAATACCGCCGGCCATGCCGCGCCAGCTCATCACCGTGGCGTTCTCCGCCAGCCCGCCCTCCAGGATCTCGTCCCACCCGATGAGGCGCCGCCCGCGGCCGGTCAGGAAGGTGTCCATCTGGCGGATGAACCAGCTCTGCATCTCGTGCTCATCCTTGAGCCCCAGCGCCTTGATGCGCGCCTGGATCGCCGGATTGGCCTTCCACTGGTCCTTGATGGCCTCGTCGCCGCCGATGTGGATCCAGGGGCTCGGGAACAGCGCCAGCACCTCGCCCAGGACATCCTGCATGAACGCCACGCTCGCGTCGGTGGGGGCGAGGATGTACGGGCTCACCCCCCACACCTGCAGCACCCCGGGGGAGGGGGGCGTGTCCGGGGCGCTGGAGAGCTGCGGGTACGCGTGCACCGCCGCCTGCGAGTGCCCCGGCATCTCGATCTCGGGGATCACCGTGATCATCCGTTCCGCCGCGTAGGCCACCACTTCGCGCACGTCGTCCTGCGTGTAGGAGCCGCAGTGGCGCCGGCCGTCAAACACGCGCTTGGCCGGGTCGGCGACGTACGGCCCCACCAGCGTCTGCTCGCGGCAGGAGCCGACCTCGGTGAGGCGCGGGTACTTCCGGATCTCCAGGCGCCACCCCTGGTCCTCGGTGAGGTGCCAGTGAAAGCGGTTCATCTTGTGGCGTGCCAGCAGGTCGACGTACTTCTTGACGAACTCCTTGGGCATGAAGTGGCGCCCCGCGTCCAGGTGCGCGCCGCGCCAGGCGAAGCGCGGCGCGTCCTCGATGCGCACCGCCGGCACGCGCCACGTCACCGCCTCGGTCGGGGCGTCGCGATAGATGGCGGGCGGCAGCAGCTGCTTGACCGTCTCCAGCGCGTAGAACGCCCCGGCCGCCGCGCTGGCACGAATCACCACCCCGCCAGGGGACACGTCCAACCGGTACCCCTCGGCGGGGAGTGCCGGGTCGCGGCGCAGCACGATCCCGCCGGCGCCGCCGGTCAGCGGGCGCACTGGCAGGTCCCACCCGGTGGGATTGGCCACGTCGCGCGCAAAGCGGCGTGCCACGGCGCGGAAGGCCGGGTCGGCATGGACCACGGTGCGCGCGGTCAGCTCGTAGTGCCCGTCACGCGCCGTGAGCACCGCCGGGCGGGGGATGATGGCGTAGCGCGCCGCGTCCGGCGCGAGGGGCAGCGGGGCGGGCGCCCCCTGTGCCGCGAGGGCGGCGACGAACGCACGGGGCGAGGCGTCCGGCGCCACGGGCGCCGCCACGAGCGCCGCCACGAGCGCCGCCAGGGGCCACCACGGGAAGCGAGGGGAACGGCGAAGCGTCATGGGCGCGATCGGGAAAGGGGGAACGTCAGGCCAGCGCCTGCACCAGGTCGCGAATGATGGCGGGATCGGTGCCGCGGGCATGGAGGGCGCGCAGCCCCCCGGTGTCGACCAGCGTGCGCGCGTGGTCGGCGCGCACGCCGCCGCCGGCCATCACCTCCAGCCGGTCGCCGGCGCGCGCCTGCCACGCGCGCAGCCGCGGAGCGCCAGCCAGCGCCGTGGGAGCGTGGCCGGCGGTGAGCACGCCATCCACCTGCTGGGCCAGCAGCACCTCCAGCGCGGCGTCCGGGTCGGGGGTGCGGTCGAAGGCGCGATGAAAGGTCACGCGCAGCGGGCGCGCCAGGGTCACCAGCGTGGCGAGCGCGCGCGCATCCACCGTTCCATCGGGGCGCAGCGGGCCCACCACTACCCCGTCCGCTCCCAGCACGCGCGCGGTCACCACGTCGTTCGCCATCACCTCCAGCTCGTCGGCGTCGTACACGAAGTCCCCCGCGCGGGGGCGGACCATCACGAACAGGGGGATGTGCAGCAGCGCGCGCACCTGTACCAGCAGCCCCGGCGAGGGGGTGGTCCCCCCGTCGCCAGGGCCGCACAGCTCCACGCGCGTGGCGCCGTGCGCCTGCGCGGCGCGCGCCGAGGCCACCGAATCGCAGCAGGCCTCCAGCACCAGTCCGGGCGGCAGCATCGCCACCTGCGGCGGGTGCTAGCGGGACGCCGCGCCGCCGGACGGCGCCGGGCGGAACAGCAGCAGGAACGCGCCGAACACCGCGAACGCCCCCAGGGCAGCCACCTGCCACACCTGCCCCCAGTCGTGCCCCCCGGGGATCACGTGGCGGTTGACCACCGCCCCGGACACCGCGGCGCCCACGAAGTACCCCACCCCGTTGGTCACCAGGTTGAGGAACCCCTGCGCGGCCGCGCGGATCCGCGGGCCCGCCCGCTCATCGGTGTAGATCTGCCCCGCCACGAAGAAGAAGTCGTAGCAGATGCCGTGCAGCAGGATCCCGGCGTACACCAGCGGCATGACCGGCCCCGCCGCCCCCTGGCCGAAGGCCAGGTAGCGCAGCCCCCACGCCAGCATCCCCACCAGCATGATCCACTTGATCCCCAGCCGCCGTAGCGCCAGCGGCAGGAGCAGCATGAACCCCACCTCCGACATCTGGCCGAAGGTCTGGATGAAGGCCGGTTCCGGCGCCCCGATCTCGTTGAGGTACGGGTTGGCGAAGGCGTAGTAGAACTGCAGCGGGATGCACAGCAGGAACGAGCCCAGCACGAACACCGCGAAGTCGCGGTGGCGCAGCAGCTGCAGGGCATCCAGCCCGAGCGCGTCGCGCAGGCTGAAGGGGGCCCCCGCCGCCTTGGGCGGCGTGGCCGGGAGCAGCAGCGAGAACAGCCCCAGCGCCACCGACGCGCCGGCGGCCAGCAGCATCGGCGTGTTCTGCGCGTCGGCCTTGAGCACCTTCCCCACCACGACGCCCGCCGCGATCCACCCCACCGTGCCGAGCACGCGGATCACCGGGAAGTCCCGCGCCGAGTCGGTGACATGGTGGAAGGCCACCGAGTTGGTGAGCGACAGCGTGGGCATGTAGCAGAAGGCGTACGCCAGCAGGCAGGCGTAGAACGGCCCCCATTCGGTCTGCTGGGCCATCGCCCACATGCAGGCGCCCCCCGCCAGGTGCAGCGCCGCCAGCAGCTTCTCGCTGGGGAAGAAGCGGTCGGCCACGATGCCGATGAAGAACGGCGACACGATCGCCGCGATGGCGGTGGCCGCGTAGGCCAGCCCGATGTCGGTGTCGGAGAAGCCCCGCGTGGCCCCCAGGTACGTCCCCATCGTGACGAACCACGACCCCCAGACGAAGTACTGGAGGAACATCATGATCGAGAGGCGCGCCTTGGTGCCCATCACGGCAGCTCCCGCAGGCGGATGCGCCGGTACGCCACGCGGTCGCCGTGGTCCTGCAGCGCGATCTGGCCGCGCGCAAAGGCGCCGAAGCCGGCCACGTCGGCGAACTTGCTGGCCTGCTTCTTCGCCTGCCAGTCGGGCGACCCCAGCTCGTACGCCACCACCTGCGTGCCGTTGAGCCAGTGCTCCACGTGGGTGCCGTTGACCACCAGCCGCACGGCGTTCCACTCGCCGGCGGGCTTCACCACCTTGGCCGACGGCGCGTAGAAGGCGTAGGCGGACCCGGCCGACGTCAGCGGGGAACCGCCATCCTTGTGGCCGGCGTCGTCCAGCACCTGCATCTCGGGGCCGGTCATGTACGTCGCGGTGCCGGAGGTGTCCACGCGGTACATGATCCCGCTGTTCCCCCCCGGCGCCACCTGCCACTCGAGCTCCAGCTCGAAATTGGCGTAGCTGCGCGCGGTGACGATGTCGCCTCCGGGGCCCGTGCGCACCAGCGCGCTGTCCTCCACGCTCCACCCGGCCACGGGCGCGTCTGGCGCCTTGAAGTGATGCCAGCCGGCCAGCGAGGCACCGTCAAAGAGCGGTCGCCAGGTGGTGTCGGGGGCCGCCGTGGACGCGGCCGTCGCCGCGGCCGCGGAATCAGGGGGCGCCGGCTTTTCCGCACCTTGGCATGCCGCCAGCAACACCACGGCCGCAAAAGTGGAAGGGAGCGCAAGGGCGCTGCGACGTGCGGGGTGCGTCATGCCGTCTCCATCCGTGGGGAGCGTGTCGGAACCAGTTTCGGGGAAGCGCCCCAAAGGCTACCCGCGGTGCTGGCCCTGCGGAAGACACCAGTGCAGCTTTCGCTGCGCCTCCCCATTGGCCGGAGGCCGTACCCCCGCCCCTTGACCAGACCCATGCCCATCCCCACGCCGGTCGGCACCGACGACCTGCAGCGCTACCCTATTGGCCGGTTCCAGCGCCGCCCCAGCTACATCGCCGCCGAGCGCGCTGCCTTTGTGGAGCGGCTGGCCGCGCACCCCGCGCACGTCGCCGCCGTGCTGGACGGCCTTCCCGATGCCGCGCTGGACGAGCCCTATCGCCCCGGTGGCTGGACCGTCCGGCAGCTGGTGCATCACCTGGCGGACAGCCACGCCAATGCGTACGTGCGCATCAAGCTGGCCCTCACCGAGGACGAACCCACGATCAAGCCGTACAACCACGAGGCGTGGGTGCGCACCCCCGACATGGTGGTGCCCGTCGCCTCCTCGGTGACGCTGCTGACCACCGTGCACGAGCGCCTGGTGGCGCTGCTGCGCCCCGTGGGGGATGCCGAGGCGGCGCGGGCCCTCATCCACCCCGAAAACGGCCGCATGACGGTGGACCAGGTGATCGCCATGTACGCGTGGCACGGTGACCACCACGTGGCCCACATCAGTACGTGGCGCACGATGCGCTGACCGGCGCGATGCGCTGACCGGCGCGCGCCGGCTGCGCCAGGGGATCACCCCGGGGGCGGGCTCCCTTCGGCAAACCGCGCCCCCGCCCCGCCGATGACCACCCCCGAGGCGCCCGGCACCCCGGTCACCACGTACACCGGCCCGGTCAGCGGCGTGGGCACCGACTGCCAGCGCACCCCGTCGAAGCGCAGCACCGTGCCGCTGTCCCCCACGGCATACACCTCGGTGGGGCCGCGGCCCCACACGCCGCGCAGGTCCCGCGTGGTGGGGGCGGTGTGCGGCCGCCACGCGGCGCCGTCGTAGCGCAGCACGAGCCCGCTGTCGCCCACGACGAACACGTCCTGGGGGGACGTCCCCCAGATGGCGCGCAGGCGCCGCCCCGTGGGGACCGGCTGTCCGGCCCACCGCCCGCCGTCGAAGCGGAGCAGCGTGCCGCTGTCCCCCACCGCGTAGACGTTGGCCGGGTCCGTCCCCCAGACGGCGCGCAGGAAGCGCGAGGTGCCGCTGGTCTGCGCCACCCAGGCACTCCCGCTCGATCGGAAGATGGTCCCGCGGTCGCCCACGAGGACGTGCACGCCGCCACCGCTCCACACCGCCCGCATCAGCGCCGTGGTGGGCAGGGTGTCGCGGCGCCACCGCGCGCCGTCATGGCGCAGCAGCGTGCCGGTGTCGCCCACCACCACCACGTCGTTGGCCGACAACCCGCTGATCCCGTACAGGTCGTTGGCCTGCGGCACCGGTTCCGGTCGCCAGCCGTCCCCCGTGCGCCGGAACACCGCGCCCCCCCAACCCCACCCCGAAAGTGGCGCCCCCGGCGGTTCCCCAGATCCCCAAAATGGCCGGGTCCGACAGCTCCACCGTGGCCGCCGCCGCCACACCGCTCCCGCGCACCGTGAGCACCGTCCCCCACCATCCCGCCACGCGCAGCGTGCCGTCGGCGCGCCGCGCGATACCGCGCAGGTTCTGCCCGGTCCCGATGGCGAGTGCCTGCCAGCGGGACCCGTCGAAATGGTACGTGGCCCCGGTGTTCCCCACGGCGTACACGTCGTTGAAGGCACGACCGGCCAGGGCAAACAGGTTGGCGCGCCCCGGGGAGGGCAGCAGCTGCCACGTGACCCCGTCAAAGCGCAGCAGCGTCCCGCCGGTCCCCACGGCGTGCACGTTGCCGGCGCTGGTCCCCCACACGTCGAACAGCGCCGCCGAGGTGGGCACCTCCTGCCGGCGCCAGGTCACGCCGTCGTGGCGCAGCACGACCCCGTTGTTCCCCACCACGAACACCGCGCTCTCGTTGGCGGCCCAGATCCCCCACAGGTCATCCGTCACCGGGGTGGGCTGCGGGCTCCAGCGGCTGCCGTCCCATCGCAGGATCACCCCCCGGTCGCCCACGGCCCACACGGCCGTCGCGGAGAGCCCCCACACCTCCAGCAGCGCCACCGTGGTGCCACTGGGCACCGGCGCGAAGCTCCGCCCGTCTCCCCGCAGGATGGTGCCGCCCGACCCCACGATCCAGATCTCGGTGGGCGAGGCCCCCCAGATCCCCACCAGCGTCTCGGTGGTGGGCACGGCCACCCGCTCCCACGCCCCGCCGTCCTGCGCGCGCAGGAGCATCCCCTCCTGTCCCGCGGCGTACGTGGTGCCGGCCCCGTCGTCCCAGATCCCCAGCAGCGTCACGTCGGTCACGCCGTCACGCACGCTGCGCCACTGCGAGATCCCCGGGGCGGGCGCGGTCACCCCCACGGTCACCTGCGCGCTCAGCGGTGGCGTGCCGCCGGGGACCGACACGGTGAGCCGGGCGCTCCCGGGCGCGATGCCTCGCACCGTCCCGCGCGCATCCACGGTGGCCACCGCCGGTGCATCGGAGCGCCACGCCAGCACCACGGACGGCAGCAGGGCGCCGGTGCTGTCGCGCACCTGGACGTCCAGCGCCAACTCCTGCCCCGGCTGCACGAAGGCGGTGACGGGGGACACGCTCAGCAGGGCAGGGCGGGGGCTGCCGGGGTCCACCGGGGCGGGGGGAGCACTCGCATCCCGACAGGCCACCGCCCCGAGCCACACGACCGTCGCGCACCACGGGCGCCACGCACGTCTCCACAGGCTCCACATGCGGTACAGCCTAGCCGCACCCGCCCGATGGGCGCAACCGCGCACGCCGCGCCCACGCCGCGCCCGGGCGCACCGGCCGCCACGCCTCCCGCAACGCGGGTCGCCGTTGCATCGTCCTACGGTGCACGGCGCTCTCCTCGCGCCGGTCCCCCGCCACCTCGGAGCCGTCGTGTCCCGCCGCTACGCATCCCCGACTTCCTGTCGTCCCGCCTGGGCGCTGTTGCTGGCGGGGCTCGGCGCCTGCAGTGGCGGTGACGGTGCGCCGGTCGCCCCTGTGCCGCCCGTGGTGAGCCAGGTGGAGGTCACCGGGGCCACCGCCACGCTGGCGCCCGGGCAGACGGTATCGTTGACCGCGACCCCCAAGACCGCCGCCGGCCAGACGGTATCGGGCGCCGCCGTGGCGTGGAGCAGCGCCGCCCCGGCGGTGGCGTCGGTGGACGGCGGCGGCGTGGTCACCGGCGTGGCGGCCGGGACCACGGAAATCCGCGCGACGGCCAGCGGCGTGACGGGGCGCTACGCCGTGACGGTCACGTCCGGGGCCGGCGTGCTGGCCACGGTGCAGGTCACCGTGGACGATGCGGCGCTGCTGCTGGGCATGTACACGCAGGCCCGGGTGACAGGGCGCGACTTCGTGGGGGGTGCCGTGGCGCTCGGCACCCGTCCCGTCACCTGGACCACCGCCACCCCCACCTTGGCGTCCGTGACGGCGGCCGGGGGCGTGCGCGCCATCGGCGTGGGCACCGCCATCGTGCAGGTGGCCGTGCAGGACGGGGCGCAGCAGCGCACGGCCACGGCGACGGTGACGGTGGCGCCCATTGCCGATGCGCCCGCCAGCGCCGACGTGTTCATGCCGGGGCTCACCTTCAGCCCCTTCGAATCGGTCGTCAAGGTGGGGGGCGCGGTTCGGTTCGTGTTTCCGGGGCTCCCGCACAACGTGATCTGGACGCCACGCTTTCCCGGGTCGCCGGCCGACATCGCCGTGACCTCCAACACCGTGGTCACGCGCACCTTCCCCACCCCCGGCGTCTACCCCTACACCTGCACCCTGCACCCCGGGATGGACGGGACGATCATCGTCTCCCCGTAGCCCCGGCGCGCGACGGGCAGCGCCCCCCCCCGGGAGGCGCCCCCCGTCAGGGGCGCGTGATGCCGCGGAGGCGCGGGGTGAAGTCGGGGAAGATGGCGCCGAGGTTGGGGTTGCCCAGCCGCACCTGCACGATCTCCGCCAACAGGTCGCGGTGATCCAGCGTGACGCGCAGGTCCTGCCCCGCCTCCAGGTTCTCCCGCGCCAGCCCGGGCCAGCCGTTCGTGAGCACGCGCCCCCCGGCGATCTTCTTCCCCAGGAAATAGGCCACGTTGCCGCGCCCGTGGTCGGTGCCGCGGTTGCCGTTCTCCCGGGCGTTGCGCCCGAACTCGGACACCACCACCACCGTCACGCCATAGGGCGTGCTCCCCTGGATCACGTCGGCGTAGAACGCCGCCAGCGCGCGCGACAGGTCCAGCATGCGCGTGTGCATCCCGCCGCCGTCGAGCGTCTCCAGATTCCCCTGGTTCACGTGCGTGTCCCAGCCGCCGTTGAAGGCGTGGATGGCCTCCACCCCCACATCGGCCTTGATGAGCGCCGCGGCGGAGCGCAGCGCGTTGCCGAAGGACGACGTGGGATACTGCGCGCCGTTGGCGGGCGCGTAGCCGGTGAAGTTCACGCGCTGCAGCAGCGCCACCGTGTTGGTGGCGTCCAGCGCGTTGGCCGCCAGCGGGTCCAGGGCGTCCCGGTAGTTGTCGGCCAGCCACTGCGTGCGTTGCGGGGCGGTGGTGCCGCTGCCGCCCACGGTGAAGTTGGCCGGGTTGGGGATGGGGAGCGCCTTGGGGCCACCGGCCAGGGTGCGCGGCAGCCCGGAGGTGAGCCCCAGGGCACGCAGCGGCGCGTCGGAGCGGAGCGGTGGGCTGGTCGCCAGGTGCCGTCCCAGCCATCCGCCCACCAGGCGCGCGTCGGCGGGCTTCCCCGCCTCCATGTACCGCTGCGCGTCAAAGTGCGACCGCGAGGTGTTCACCGACCCGGTGGCGTGCGCCACCAGCAGGTCGCCCGCCTGGTAGGCGGGATACAGCGGCGCCATGCCGGGGGAGAAGCCGAAGAAGTTGTCCAGCGCGGTGAGTCGGGGCCCCGTGCCCGCCGCGTCGGGGCGGGGAATCGCGATGTTGGGCCGGCCGGTGTAGTAGTCCGGGTCGCCGAACGGCGCGACCATGGAGAGCCCGTCGGTGCCCCCGCTGAGGAACACCGACACGATGATGTCGCGCGTGCTGTTGGCCGACTGCGCCAGCACCACCTGCGGCAGCCACGCCGGCAGCAGCGCCGAGAAGCCCAGTCCGCCGGCCGCGAACAGCAGGTCGCGGCGCGTGAGGGCGGCGTATTCCGCGCATCCGTGGTGGTCGTCGTGTCCGTCAGCCATGTGTCCTCCCGAGGGGCGTCCGCGTCATTCGTCCCGTCAGTACCATTGGAACTCCTGCGCGCCCATCGCCAGCGCCAGCGTCTCGCGCACGCGCGTGTCCGAGTAGGTGCCGCCGCGCAGGTAACCCAGCAGCTGCGCCCGCAGGCGCATCGGCAGCTCGCCCCCGTACAGGCGCGCCGCGATCTGCGCCACCACGCCGTCCGCCGTGTCGGGCGTGCGGAAGCGCGCCGTGTCGGTGCGGGCCACGGTCGTGCTGGTGAGCCCCGCCAGGTACTGCACGTAGGACCAGCGCGTCATCACCAGCCCGCTCCACCACTCCACATAGTCCGGGTAGCCGTTGGGCTGCTCCCACCGGAAGAGCGGCATCCCCATGCCGTCGGCCGTGGTCCGCACGGCGCGGATGTTGGCCACGGTGGAGGCATCCATCCCCAGCCCGCGCAGGGCGGAGATGGCCAGGTGGAAGGGGCGCTTGTACTTGGCCGGGGCGGCCGCCAGCGCGGACGAGGCGAGAATCACGCGCACCATTGCCGCGATGCTCCCGCCGGTCGCGGTGTAGGCGGCGGCGGACGCGGCCACCACCGCCTCCGGCGGGTCGTACGCCAGCAGCCATCGCGCCAGCTTCCACGACACGTAGCGCGCCGTGCTGGGGTGCTCCACCAGCATCTGGATGGCCGTGTCGCCTTCCCCCTTCATGGCATCGGTCGCGGCCGTGGCCGGCATCGCCGGGAAGCTGCGCCCCAGGAACGTCTTCGCGTTCCGGTCGTGGATGTTGCGGTTGAACGTGAAGGTGCCGGGGCCCGTCGTGCTCCAGCCGGTCAGGATGCGCGAGAGCTCCGCCACGTCGCCCTGCGAGTACCCCCCGTCCACCCCCAGCGTGTGGAGCTCCATGATCTCCCGCGCATAGTTCTGGTTGGGGGTGGGCACCGCACTCCGGTTCTGGTCCAGGTACACCAGCATGGCGCCGCTGTGCGCCGTGGCGCGCAGCAGGGCGGGGAAGCTCCCCAGCGCGTTGGGGCGGATCACGTCCCGGTCGTCCACCAGCTTGAGGTAGCCGACCTTGCTGATGCTGATGGTGAAGTGATCGGTCCAGAACTCCACCAGCCGCTCGCGCAGCTGGGCGCGCGAAAAGGCGGCCCGGTACCACGAGGCGTCGGCCAGCTGGCTGTCGATTTCGTTGCGGTCCGCCTGGGGCGTGGACGCCAGGGCCGCCGGGGTGGCCTGCGTGAGCGGCAACCGTGCCGCCACCAGCGCTTCCACCGCGCTGTCATCAATGGCCGCGAGGTTCAGGTGGTGGTTGAGGTACCCCGCGTACCCCAGCCGGCGGGCCAGCGCCACCTCCTCGGGGTTGAGCCCCATGGTGATCCGTCGCACCAGCCGCAGCACCGGATCGCGCCACTCAGCGGTGGGATCCAGGCGACCCTCGGCCCCACCACCGGGAAAGGGGGCCGACCCGCGTCGGCGCGGGGGTTGCGCCCCGGCGGTGCGCGCCGCCACGGCCCCCAGCACGGGTGCGGCGGCCGCCGCCGCCCCCACCGTCAACAGGCGGCGACGCGTGACGCTCGGGGACGATGCTCCCGGGTCACCGGACAGTCCTGGCGAGCCTTCGGCAGGGGACGACATGGCTGCGTCTGGGGGAAGGGGGGACCAACGGCCAGGGCACCACACACGGGAGGCGGACCACCGTCTGCGTTAACACTCCGACCCGCCGCTCCCCCTGTCAATGCTTGCAGGGAGAATGCCTGTTCCGTGGGAGCCCGGATACACAGGGTGTGGCAGCGGTGGCCATGGCCGTGACGCCCCGTGCCGAGCGGACACGGCGCCGCCGTCGGCGCGCGGTCACGGCCCGGCCACGTTGAGCCCGTAAATCGCCTGCAGCAGCGCCAGGGCCACCCCGCCCACCACCACCCCGAACCCCACCACGAGCGCCGGAGAGAGCAGGGCCACCCCCTGCTCCAGCGCCGCCTCCGCCTCCGTGGCCAGGGTGCGCGCGGCCCGCCGGGCCATCGCGGGGAGTGCCCCGGTCCCCTCGCCCGCCGCCAGCAGCTGCGTCGCCACCGGGGGAAGCACCGCCGCCAAGGCCTCGGCCACCCCCTCCCCGCGCCGCACCGCCTGCTCGGCGCGGACCAACTCCGCCTCGTCGTCGACATTCACGGCGTTGCCGGACACCCCCGCCCCGGCATCGGCCACGGCGCGGGCCAGTGCCATGGCCGGCACCAGCGCCACCCCCGCCTCCAGCGCGGTGGCCAGCGTGCCCAGGTAGCGCGCCGCCCGGAGGTGACGCAGCACGCGCCCCACGGCGGGGGTCCGGCGCGCCCAGCTGGCCAGCTGGCGACGCCCCGCCAGGGTCTGCAGCCGCCGCCACCCCCACACCGCCAGCCCTCCGCCCGCCAGCAGCAGCCACGGCCCGCCCAGGCGCAGCGCCTGCGCCACCCCCAGCAGCAGGCGGGTGCTCCACGGCACGGCGGCACCACTCTCGGCCACCAGCGCGGCGAGACGCGGCACCACCACCAGCAGGACCACCGCCACCCCCGTCACGGTGGACGCCGCCAGCACCGCCGGGTACGCCAGCGCGCCGCGCACCCGCTGGCGAAGCGCCTCCGCCTGCTCGGCCTGTTCGGCCAGCAGCGCCATCGTGGCGGGCAGGGTGCCGCTGGCCTCGGCCGCCGCCAGCATGGGGCCGAAATGGCGCGGGATCGCCTCCACGCGGGCGGCGGCTTCCGCCGCGCTGCTCCCCTCGCGCACCAGGTCGCCCATGGCCCCGTAGGCGGCGCACCAGCGGCCCCCGGGGGCCAGCGCCGCCACCGTGGCCAGCGCCCGGTCCAGGGGGATCCCCGCCTCCGTCAGCGTGGCCACGCTGCGGGTGGCCGTGGCCAGCGACGGCCCCCCGCGTTCCCTGGCCGCGACACGGCGACGGGGCGCGGGCGCCACCGGCGACAGCGCCACCACCCAGCCGCCGTCGCGACGCAGCATCGCCAAGGCGGCCGCCTCGGTGGCCGCCTCCAGCTCCCCGTCGTGCACCGCCCCCGTGGCCGTGGCCACGCGATAGCGCCAGCGCAACGGGTCTGCGCCGCGGTCGTGCGCGGTCACCCCGGCTCCTCGTCGCCCATCACCCGCCACAGTTCGGCCACCGTCGTGCGCCCATCCCGCACCAACCGCAGGCCGTCCACCCGCAGGGACGGCACGCCGAGGGCCCGCACCTGCCGCCGAAGCGTCGCCAGCGAGGCGCCGCCCACAAAGGCGCCGCGGAGCGCCTCATCGGGGACGAGCAACTCGCCCACCGCCGCCCGCCCGCGATAGCCGGTCCCCGCACAGGCCGCGCACCCCGCACCCTCCCACACCGTATCCACGGCGTCCGCCCCCGCCGCCCCGAGCAGCACCACCTCCTCCGCCGACGGTGCCCGCGGCGACGCGCACCCCCGGCACACGCAGCGCACCAGCCGCTGCGCCAACACGCCCCGCACCGTGGCCGCCAGCAGGTACGGCGCCACCCCCATGTCCGCCAGCCGGGTCAGCGCCGCCGTGGCGTCCACGGTGTGCACCGTGCTCAGCACCAGGTGCCCCGTCAGCGCCGCCTGCACCGCCAGCGCGGCCGTCTCGGCGTCGCGCAGCTCGCCCACCAGGATCACGTCCGGGTCGTGTCGCAGGATCGCCCGCAGCGCGTTGGCGAAGCCGAAGCCGGCACGCGGATTGACCGGCAGCTGGACGACCCCGTCCAGCCGGTATTCCACCGGGTCCTCCACCGTCACCACCTTGTCACCGGCGGACCGGCGGGCTCGCACGGCCGCGTGCAGGGTGGTGGTCTTCCCCGAGCCGGTGGGGCCGCTCACCAGCACCAGCCCGCTGGCCTGCGCGACCAGGCGCCGCAGGCCGTGCACGGTGGCCTCGCCCAGCCCCAACCCCTCCAGCGGCACCTCCGCGCCCCCGCTGCCGCCGTCCAGCAGGCGCACCACCACGCTCTCCCCGTGCAGCGCCGGCAACGTGGCCACGCGCAGGTCCACTTCGCGCTCCGCCACCCGGATCCGAGCCCGGCCATCCTGTGGCACCCGCCGCTCGGCGATGTCCATCCCCGCCAGGACCTTGAGGCGGGAGAGCACCGGCAGCCGGAACTCCGGCCCCAGCTGCTGCAGGTCATGCAGGACGCCGTCCAGCCGCACGCGCACCCGCACGCCGGTCACCGCGCTCTCCAGGTGCAGGTCGCTGGCGCCCATGCGGACCGCCTCCGCCAGCAGGCCGTTGACCACCTGGACCACCGGTTCGCGGGCGGCCAGCGCGCGCAGGTCGTCCACTGACGCGACCGCGTCGCGCGCCGCCGTCCGGTCCCCGTCCTCCGGCGTGTCGGACGCGGGGCGTACCGCGCCGGACACCAGCGCCGCCCGGATGGCCCCGGCCGGATGGGGCGCCACGGTCACCGCCGCCGACAAGCCGCGCTCCAGCGCATCCTGCACCGCGGCCGGGAGCGCCCCCTCCGCGGCCACCACCGCCACGCCGTCCGCACAGGACAGGGGGAGGACGGCCTGTTCCTCCAGCCAGCGGCGCGGGAACCGGGCCGCCAGGGGGGCGGCCGCCGCTTGGCGCAGCAGCGACCCGGCCGCCATCGGATCGCCGGACGGTGCCGGCGCCGGGGACGGCGGCACGGACGCCGCGGGTGAGGCGGGTACCGGGGGCACGGGCGTCAGCGAGCCGGGGGCCGGCGCGCGGGGGACACCACCGTCCCCGACAGGGCGTCCGGCTGCCCCCGCTCCATCCGCGCCCGCACCCGTTCCCGGATCGCGTCGGCCTCGCGGTCGTCCCGCACCACGTACGGCGTCATGAAGATCGCCAGCTCGGTGCGTTGGCGCGTGGTCACCTGCCGCCGGAACAGCGCCCCCACCAGCGGCAGGTCGCGCAGCAACGGCAGCCCCTGCGTCAGCTCCTGCCGCGACTCGCCGATGAGCCCCGCGATCACCACTGTCTGGCCGTCGCGCAGCAGCACCCGCGTGGACGCCTCGCGCGTGGAGATCACCGGCGCGCTCAGCGCCGCCGCCACCGTCTGCGGAGTGAGCGAGCTCACCTCCTGCAGCAGCTGCACCGACACGTAGCCGTCGTCGTTGATGGTGGGGAGCAGCGACAGCTTGGTCCCCACATCCTGGTACTGCACGGCCCGGTCGATGGATACGTCGTTCCCCAGCCGCGTGGACGCGATGAAGGGGACCTTGCTCCCCACCAGGAACGAGGCCTCCCGGTTATTGGTCGCCAGGATCTCCGGCGTCGAGAGCACCCGCACGGTGCTGGTCGAGGCCAGCGTCCGCAGCAGCGACCGCACCCCGGTGCCATCGAGGTACACCAGCCGCAGCAACCCCGAAGCCGACCCCGTGTCGGGCATCTCCGGGTTGCCGAAGGCGAAGTCCACGTCGCCCCCGCGATTGACCGCCGCCCAGTCCACGCCGAACTCGAACCCGCGCCCCAGCGCGATCTCCGCGATGGTCACCTCGAACAGCACCTGTGCCGGCCGCATGTCCAGCGCGGCGATGGTCTCCCGGAGCAGCGGGAAGTTGGCCGGGGCCGTGCGGATGAGCAGCGCGTTGGTGGGCACGTTGGGGACGATGGTCGTGCGCCCCACCAGCGCCCCGGGAACCGAGTCGCGCGAGCCCTCCATCGCCGCCCCCGGCGCCCCCGGGGCCACCGCCCGTGTGCGGAACAGCTCCCCCTCGCGCTGGCGAAATCCGTCCAGCGCCCGGGACAGCGCGCGATCGGCCAGCGACACCGCCCCGCCGCCCGCCACCGGGATGCCGAACGCCTGTCCCAGCGCTGCCGCCAGATCCTCGGCGTTGGCGTACTTGAGGTTCACCACATAGCTCTGCAGCCCCGCTTCCCCGGCGGGTGCCGCGTCCAGCGACTGCAGGAGCGCCACCGCGCGCGCCACCTGCCGTCCCCGGTCCACCAGCAGCACGGCATTCGCCCGGGGCACCACCTCCACCCGGCCCCCCTTCCCCAGCAGCGCCCGCACGGCGTCGGCGCCCTCTTCGGCCCGCACCCCCTTGAGGGGGACCAGGTATGACACCAGCCCCAGCGGCGCGGGATCCGGAAACGGGCCGGCCACGGTCACGCCGCCCCCGGCCAGCGCCCGCTCCGTCGGCAGCACCTGCGCGATCGCCCCGCTTCCCACCAGCATCAACCCGTGGGTCTCCAGCAGCGATTCCAGCAGCTGTTCCACCCCGGTCCGATCCAGCGCCCCGGGGGTCCGCACCGTCACCTTCACGTCGGGGACGTCCCCCAGCACCACCGCGCGTCCCAGCAGCTCGGCCAGCCCGCGGATGACCTCCGCCAGCGGGGCATCGGCGAACGCCACGGTCGTCCCCGCTGCCGCGCGCGGCTGCCGCACGGCCCCCGGCACGGCGGCCTGTGCGGCCACGCCGACGGCGTGCCCCATCAGCAGCGCGCCCGCCACCACCCCGCACACTCCGGGGCTCACCCGTCTCTTGCGTGTCACGGCATCCTCGACAAGGAATCGGCCGACCGGCTCGGCGCGAGGCGCAGGGTGCGCTCCCGGCCGTCCACCACCAACACCACGGCGTCCGGTGCAATGGCGCGCACCCGCCCCCCCCCGGTCCCGTGCGGTCCCCCCGGGCGCGGTCCCCGCGGCGGCGCCATCCGCACAACGCACCGCCACCGCGCACCACCCAGCCGGGTGCTCCGGCGCCCACTGCACCAGCGCCTGCCACTGCGCGTCAATCCGGGCCACCCCCAACAGGCGCGGCCACTCCGCCGTCGGCCCCTCATCTGACCGCGCGGACTCCGGCATCACCGGGACCTCCGGGGGAGGCGACGCGAGCGGATCGCGATACCGCACCACCGGGGCGCGGCGCCGCGCGCTGAACAGGTTGTGCCGGACCACCCGGGCCACCGACGTGTCCACGCCTCCGGTGGGCCCCGCACGCGGCGGCGCCTCCGGGGGCAGGGGCTCCACGCGTGGCGCTTTTGCGGGCACGGTGGTCGGCACCGGCCAAAGGGCCGCGGCTACGCCTCCCAGCGCCAGCACCAGCGCGCCCCAGGCCACGACCTCCGGTTGCAGCCGCATGCGGCGGCGCAGGACGCGCGGGCGGCTCACCGCAACACCACCGGGGCCCGCACCACCAGCGTCCATTGCAGCACGTCGGGCGCCCCGCGCAGCGCGGGATTGCGCTGCACCGTCACGCGCTCCACCAGCACCGGACGGGGGCCATCCCCCAGTTGCGCCAGCAACAGGGCCAGCCCCTCCACATCACCCAGCGCCGCCAGCGTCGCCCGCACGGTGGGCAGCGCCTCCCCCGCCTCCGCCTCGGCCGGGACCGGCTCCACCGCCAGCTGTTGCAGTTGGGCGCCGGCGCCGTCCACGGCCCCCTGCAGCATCCCTTCCAGCGCGCTGGCCGCCACGGCCGTCGTGCCGCCGGTCAGCAACCGCCGGGGCGCCTCTGCCAACCGCCGCTCCAGCACCGAGGCCAGCGCCTCCACCGTGTCCTGCTGCGCCAGCACCCCCTCCGCCATCGCCACGCGGTGCTGCACGGCGGCCAACCTCGCCCCCTGCCGCTGCCATCGGTCCACCAGTGGCACGACCACGCGACCGACCAGCAGCCCCAGCGCCACGACCAGCACCCCGCCCCGCACCGTGCGCCACTCTCTCGCGGACAGTGTCATGGCCGCTCCCCCGGGCGCCCGGCGCCACCGTCCGGGAGCGCCTCCGCGGTCCGCAGCGTGATGGCAAAGGAGCGACGCACGACCCCGCCCTCGGTGAACTGCTGGCTCGGGGCGGCGGAACGCACCTCGCGCAGGCGCGGGTCGGCTGCCAGCCGAGGGACCAGGGCGGCCGCATCGCGTGCGCTGCCATCCAGGCGCCAGGTGGTGCCGTCCCACGCCAGCCGATCCACCACGGCATCGTCCGGGAGCAGCTCGCCAAGTGCGGCCAACAGCGGGAGGGGGGCCGTGGCCGCCCCCGCCGCCTCGGCCAGGTTCCCCAACTGCGCCAGCTCCAGCCGCGCCCGCTCCAATCGGGCCCGCGCGGCGCGCGCCGGTTCCAGAGCGGCCAACAGGGTCTGTTCCCGGGCCTCCAGGCGGGCCAGCGCCCGCGCCTGATGTCGGTCATAGCCCGCCGCCAGCACCACCGCGCCACAGGCCACCAGCGTACTTCTGCGCCACCACCCCTGGCGTCGCCGACGGGCCAGCCGGTCGTGCAGGGCCGGGGTCAGCAGCTGGTCGTCCAACGGCGGGGGCCCCCCATGGCTCATCACCTCGACCGCGGTGGCCATCGGCAGAGCCGGGCGCTCGGGCGGGGCCGAGGCGCCGCCCTCCCGGCGCCGCCGCACCTCCACCAGAGCACCGCCCTGCACGGTGAGCTCCCCAACTTCGCCCGGGGCGGCGGCACAGCGCCACGCGCCTTCCAGCCCGGCCCAGGCGGCACACTGGGGCAGGGTGACCACCCCCACCAAGGGGACCACCGGGTCCAGCGCCTCCACCCAGCGTTCCAGCAGCCCCCCATCCATCCCCAAGGCCAGGGGGCCCTCCGCCGCCACGGCCGCACCGCTGGCCAGCGGGAGGTATCGGTCGCTTTCGCGACGGAGCAGCGGCAGGCGCAGCGCGGGCGGGACCGGCGGCAGTGCGGGTTCGGCAACCTCCAGCAGCCCCACCCCCACGACCAGCACACCCCGCACGCCGCGGGGCAGTACCTCGCGCACGCGCGCCGCTCCCTGCGCCGGTTGGCCCAGCGTCACCGGCACCCGTGGCGCGCCGGGGACTCCGAACACCACCAGGGCCTCCGGTTCCAGCACGAGGACCACGCGTCGGCTCATCGCGGCTGCTCCCGCCAGGTCACCAGCCGCAGGGCTGGCGGCGACACGTCGTACACGGCCTGGATTTCCCGCGTGAGCCCGCGTCCGGTGGCCCATCCGCGTCCAATCACCAGCAGGCGCGCGGGGCGGTCCACCAGCGTGCCGGACGCCGCGGCCAGCACCCGCGCCGAGGCACGGCGTCGGTTGATGCGCCCGTCCCCGTCCACCGTCAGCTCCTCCGCCACGGCGGCCAGCCACGGGGCGGCGGCCACCTCGGGGAGCGCCTGCAGCGCGTCCAGCGTCTCGAAGGGACGCCACCGCCGCGGCGGCAACGGACGGCCGAGCAGGGTGGCTGTCAGCGAGTCGCGCACCCAGGTCGGCGCCTCGGGAGACGGCGTATCGGCCCCCGGTCCCTCCTCCCCCTCCACCCGGGCGGCGATGGCCCGCGCCACGCGGGCCGCCTCGCTCAGGGGGGCGACGGTCTGGAACAGGCGCGTCAGCCCGTCGGCACCCGCGCGGTTCACGTCCAGCCTGGCGCTCACGTCCACCACCACCGCGGCGAATCCTCCCCCCGACAGGCTATCCGCCAGGAACGGCGTGTCCGCTCCGCGCGCGCTGCCCCGGGTGGCCGCGTCGAGGACGGCATCCTCCGTGGCGCTGTCCCCTGCTGCGAGCAGGGCGGCCTCCAGCCGGGCCTGGGTGGCAATCACGGCATTCTCGGCCATCACCCGCGCCACCGCGTCGCTGGCGCTCACCTCCGCTTGCCGCATCCCCCGCCGGGCGCTGGCCCCAGCCACGGCGGTCACCGACACCAGTACGGCAATGAGCACCAGCACCAGCGCCAGCGCCATGCCACGCCGGGGGCGACGCGCCGGCTCTCGGTCGCCGCCAGCGGGCAGCGGCTGCTGGGCGGCGGCCATCATGGCGTCGTTCCCTCCCCCAGGGGCGCCAGCCGCACCCGCAGCGGCGGGGGAGCGGCCGAGGGGAACGTCCAGGCCACCTCCAGCGCCTGCGGAAGGCGGCCAGCCAGCGACCACGCCGCCTGCCACGGCAGCGCCTCGGCGTCCAGAACGCGCACCGACACCGTGGTCACCCCGGGCACGGCCAGGCGGCGCACCGGCATCGGGGACGCGGTCGGCGGCGCCGCTTCCACCAGCAGCGAGTCCCCGGCGCGCCACACGGTCACCCACCAGATGGCTCCGGTGCCGAAGGGAGGCACGACGCCGCGGGAGGCGAAGCGCAGCACCGGGCGGTCCGCCTCCCCGTCAAGGCGCAGGCGTGCCCCGTCCACCATCGACGCGGGCGGGATATGCCGCGCGGCGTCGGTCAGCAGGGTGCGCAGACGCGTCTCCCCTTCGGCGGCGCGCCGCGCGCGGGTCACGCGGTCACTGGCCGAGCTGGCCGCCTGCACGGCCGAGGCCGCGGCAATCCCGGTGATCGCCGCCATGGTGACCGCCAGCACTACCTCCAGCAGCGTGAAGCCCCGCCGCCGGCTCATGGC